>CAYMYC010000002.1:0-16193 GCA_964394645.1 uncultured Gammaproteobacteria bacterium
CCCCCATAAAGGTTTTCAAGACCTTCGCACTAAACCACTATGCGACCTCTCCATATGGAGAGTCAAACAAGGTCTATAAAGTTCCTTACGCGAGCTCTCCAAGTTCATGTATTATAACGTATTTGAAGATTAATATGAAGCTACACAACATCTAGAAGAGTAAGAATTACTCCCGCGATAATGGCAAGAACTATTACTTGGGCAAGTCCACCAATAGCAATTATTCCAAGTGTTGCAAGAGCCCAAATAATAAGAAGTGCTGCCGCTATTTGACGAAGAGGACTTGGGAGAATTCCTATTGCCCATGCAATTGCCAAAAGAATTAAGATGTCCCACAGAGATATGCTGTGATTATTAATTGAAAATAGGGGGAAATTAGGAATAAAACCCGAAATGTGAATATATCCTAAAAACCATAGTGCTATAAGAATTATTAATAGTAGAGCTAGCATACCTTATTATATATAGTATACTGCTACGCTAAACAAAAAGTCTACATGAAGAGTGTGAGAATCCTGTAAGAAAAGGGTTGCACTCTTTATTTCAGATTAGAAAGCTGAAAATTAAAGAAATCAATCCGCTCAGGTCCATACTGCATTACTTCATATAATGCGTCAGGCTCGCGCAGTTTTTCATCCCAAAATATTATTGCCTCCCGACATGCCCCCCTCAAGATAGTTCTTTGCACAATAGGGCTTGCAATCCTTAAAAAGGCTAGTTTTGTATGTTCTGCGATTTGCCTATCTCTTTTTCCAATTCCTATGTCTACAAATGCCCGAAGCGAATCCTGAACTAAAAGGATATCTGAAAAGCCACTTTCTGAAACAATCCACCGTGCATCTCTTGCCGTATCCAATATTAACTCCTCTCCTGTTTTATACTGCATATTCATTTCCGTGGCTACTGTTTTTTGAATTTTATTTTCGTATATAGATGTCGCTGCCTCAATGATATTCATGAAAGGGAATTATACCAAAAAGAGGGGAATTATAATAATGCGGAGAGGGAGAGATTCGAACTCTCGGTATCTTGCGATACGGCGGTTTAGTAAACCGCTGCACTAGACCACTATGCGACCTCTCCTCACATTCAAACTATATCATGTAACAAGCCATATTTCTACTTCCTCATGGTATAATTGCAAGACTTGGAGGAGTCGCATAGTTGGTCCATTGCGGGGGGTTGCTAACCCCCTGAGCCCCTTAAACAGGCTCGCGCAGGTTCAAATCCTGTCTCCTCCGCACATATTATTTTTTTATCTTGTTACTCTTTTGTTGGGTTTGTAAAATTGCCAAAAGAAGCTATAAATGATATCATGAATGCATGGATCAAGCACAAGGCGAAATTAAAAATTCCTCACATAATCTAGAACTATCAGCACAAGGCGAAAATACAAAACTCTCAAATGAAGCTGCCACAGAAGAGGCAGTAGAAATTGAGAAAGAGATAACAAGCGGTGCCGTATCTGATGCAGCAGTTGAAGAAACACTTGAAAGCTCACCTGATATTCAGGCTGCAAAAGAGTCTATCGCCCCAAAAATCCTAGATAAAGTAACTGATTTTGTTCAACCTACAAGCGAATATCTAACTGCTCAGGAAACTATCCAGGAACTTGATGGAACACAAGCTGAAGTGACAGGACACATTCATCCGGTGGAAAACGTATCTGGAGATAATGTATCTTTAGAACAAAAAACCACTACAATTTCTGATTTTGACGTGCTTAATTCTGGACCCTTTGGAAAAGGGGATGGAAAAGCTTTAAACGAAGCCACTCACAACAGATGGAAGATTTTAAAATGGGGAAAACTACCCAAAATATTAGGTGGTAAAAAAGCTGCCTAAAAAGATTTAGACACATGACAGGAATAGATATTGTAAACAACATTATTACGCTTCTTTTTGTTCTTGCTATAGGAATACTTCTCACGAGCGTGATTGTCTTTGGAGTACTCGGAATGTATGTTGCATATCTTTTTTGGAAAAAAAACCGCGAAAGACAGAAGAAAGCACTTGATATGGTCCTTCTTGAAGTGCAACTACCAAGGGAGAACGAGATAAAAATAGATGCAGCAGAACAAATGTTTTCTGCATTTTCTGGGATAAAAGGCGCCAAGGGACTACTTGGGTTTTCAAAAGTACCTGACTATATTGCCTTTGAAATAGTCGCAAAACCAGGAGATATCAGGTTTTACGTATCAATTCCTAAGAAACTCGAGGATATGGTTGAAAAACAAATCCATGGCGCATACCCAGACGCAAGTATTTCACCCGCTGAGGAGTATGATATTTTTACTGATCAGAGCAAGGTAGCATTTGCAGGTCTTGTTCTTAAATCTTCCCCTTATATCCCCATCAAATCCTTTCAGCAACTTCCTGTTGATCCTATGTCAACCATGGTTTCAACTCTTGGAAAAATGCAGGAAGGAGAGTCTGCTGCTATTCAAATACTTATCACACCTACTGACGGAAAATGGAAAAAACAGGGGCGAGCACATATCACCGGGATTAAAAAAAGAGAAGCAAATCCTGAAACTGCAAAATATTCAGTGGACCAAAAAGAACTGGAGGCAATTGAAGGAAAATTGTCAAAGCCAGCATTTAACACGTATATCAGGCTTGTTGTATCATCATCATCAAAAGAAGCAGCAAACGCGCATTTAGACAATATGGTAACTTCATTTACTCAATTCTCCTCATACAATTCTTTCTCTAAGGAAAAAATGAAGCATTTTAAGGGTATGTTTATGGTGGATTTTATTTACAGAACCCTTCCTCTTCTCAAAAAAGGTTCAGTACTTTCCGTTGATGAACTTGCGACTATCTTCCATTTCCCTAATAAATCTGTTGAGAGTCCACATATTCACTGGTTAGCTGCCCGCAGTGCGCCTGCACCAGCAAGCATTCCGACAACAGGACTCTATATAGGAAAAAGCGAGTACAGAGGAAATTCAAAACCTATATACATAGGAGAAGATGACAGAAGAAGGCATATGTATATAGTTGGAAAAACGGGGGTCGGAAAATCTGAGTTTCTAAAAGATATGATACTGCAAGACATTAAGGCAGGACACGGAGTTTGCTTTATTGACCCCCATGACACAATTGATTTAATCTTACCTCTTATCCCACCTGAACGCGCTGAAGATGTAATACTATTTGACCCGTCAGACACAGAACGCCCCATGGGATTAAACATGCTTGAGGCTCAAACAGAAGAACAAAAACACTTGGTCGTAACATCTATTATAGGGCTTATGTATAAGCTCTTCGATCCTCACCAAACGGGTATCATAGGACCTCGATTTGAACACGCTGTAAGAAACGCTATGCTTACCGTTATGTCCGAGCCGGGGAATACTTTTGTAGAGGTTATGCGGGTCCTAACTGATCAAAATTTTGTTCAAGAACTACTTCCTAAAGTAAAAGATCCTATCATAAGACGTTACTGGACTGATCAGATCGCGCAGACATCAGACTTTCATAAATCTGAAGTGTTAGATTATATTACTTCAAAGTTTGGACGGTTTGTTACAAACACTATGATGAGAAATATGATTGGTCAATCTGATTCGTCATTTAATTTTAGACGCTCAATGGATGAGGGGAAAATTCTTCTCATCTCACTTGCAAAAGGAAAAATCGGTGAAGAAAACTCAAATTTTCTTGGACTCATACTCGTTCCCAAAATACTTGTCGCAGCTATGAGCAGACAAGATATTCCACAAGAACAAAGACGCGATTTTTTCCTTTATGTTGATGAGTTCCAAAACTTCGCAACGCCTGATTTTGCGCAAATACTTTCTGAGGCAAGAAAATATAGGCTAAACTTAATTGTTGCAAACCAGTTCATAGGACAGATTGAGGAAGAAATTAAAAATGCTATCTTTGGAAACGTCGGGACCATTGTATCATTCCGGGTAGGTGTGTCTGACGCAAATTATCTTCAACATGAATTTCAGCCAACCTTTACCGAGGCTGATTTAATAAATATAGAAGCTCGTCACGCATATGTTAAAACCGTTATAAAAAATGAACCCGCTCCTCCATTTTCAATGGATCTTACCCGAGATATTGAAGCTGAACGAAAAATGGCAAATCCTCGGGTCGCTGAACTAGTTAAGGAATTATCCAGACTAAAATACGGAAAACCAAAAGAATTAGTCGAGGCTGAAATAGCAAAGCGCTCAAAATTATTTGAAGTCTTTGGTGATTTAGGTCCCGGAGGTGAAGACCCGTTTGGTAACCCTGGAGAAGATAAATTAGGTGGTGGCAATGGCGGTCTTGTATAACTGCGAATCGAATATTTTCCTGTCTCGTGCTATAATTTACCACAGTTTCCTTTTTGGGCGTGTAGCTCAGTGGTAGAGCGGTTGTCTTATACACAATTGGTCGCAGGTTCAAATCCTGCCGCGCCCACCCACAATTTTCTTCCTCCGGGTTGTAAGAATAGGTAAAAATTGTTATTATTATTACTCCCATGAGAAAACTTTTAAGTCTTGTTGTAGTTATCTTTTTTTTAATTTCTTCAATTTTTTTTATAAAATCCCAAGCATATTCTGATGAGCTTGATGACATAAGCCGTAAAATTTCGGAACTCCAAAGCTCACTCTCATCATCTCAGCGCGCAACAGCTCCGTTTGAATCCCAACTGGTAAGTATGAAAAAGCAACTAGACGCGATCACCTCTCAAGTCTCAGAAATTGAATCAGATATTGCCGAGAAGAAGAAAAATATTGCCCAGGGCTATATAGATTTAGGAGAACAGAGATCTGTTTTTAATAAAGCAGTGCGAGATTACTATATAAAAAATTATGTGTTCTCTCCCCTGATTATTTTTTTGTCGTCAAAAGACGCACAAGACGCAACTAAAATAATTGCCTACCAAAAAAAAGGGCAGGACGAAGATAAGGCAATAATTACATCAATTGCATTAAAAATAATCGATCTTGAGGAACGTAAAAAAGCGCTCGAGGAAGAACAGGTAAGGCTTGCTTCAATAAAAAAACAGGTTGACACACAAAAGGCAGACGTACAAAAATTAGTAGATGGAGCACGCGCGTACCAGGCTACTCTCACATCACAGATTGCTGAGCTCTCAGCAAAACAACAGGCTATTTTATCTCAAAGACTTGCGAGCTTAAACATTCCCCAATCGGCTTATGCTGGAATTGGGGGTGGATGTTCTTCTGATTTAACGAATGGGAAAGATCCTGGGTTTTCTCCCCGTTTTGGGTTTTTTACTTTTGGGGTACCAAATAGGGTGGGATTAAATCAGTATGGAGCAAAGGGACGGGCTGAGGCAGGACAAAACGCAGAGCAAATATTAAAATCTTATTACAATGCTGATCTCACGTCAGGGTATAATCAGGGGGCATCCATTCACGTTACGGGAACAAATGAGTATGGTCAGTCGTTTGATGACACCTGGAACATAGAGGAGTATGTTAAGCATGTTTACGAAGTACCGTCAGGCTGGCCAGCTGAAGCACTAAAAGCTCAAGCAATAGCCGCACGCTCATATGCACTTGCATATACAAATAATGGAAGCGGTACTATCTGCCCTTCTCAGTCATGCCAGGTTGTTAAAAAAGAACTAAACGCTCAGTCTTGGATAGACGCAGTAAACGCAACAGCAGGACAAGTTCTCACAAATGGGGGCAATCCAATTAAAGCATGGTTCTCATCAACGCATGGAGGATACGTTTACACGTCAAGTGATATAGGATGGAACAGTACTCCATACACAAAAAGTGCAAAAGACACAACCACAGATTCCATAAATTCATTCGATGACTTAAAAAATAGTGCATATGATAAGGCATCTCCATGGTTTTATTGCGATTGGGGTTCAAGAAGTGCTTATAGCGGGACTGCATGGATGAAAAGTGAGGAAGTTGCAGACATAGTAAATGTTTTACTTCTCGCTCAAAAAGATTCAAGCACTCATGAGCACCTATATCAACCTGACAAACCGAATCCTGCCGGAACTGAAACCTGGGATGCAGCACGCGTAAAACAAGAGCTTTCAAGTAGAGGCGGTACACCATTTAACTCGGTATCAAGCGCATCAGTTGATTGGGATCATGGAAGCGGAAAAACTACATCAGTAAACTTTAACGGAGATGGGGGATCAAAAACTTTTTCAGCAACAGACTTTAAAACATATTTTAATCTTCGCGCACCTGCAAACCTGCAAATAGTCGGACCACTCTACAACATCGAAAAACAGTAATACTCTGATATAATTACTTGAATCGCATAAAGTATGCGGACTTTTATACTATGGATAATGAAAAATTAAAGGGAGAGTTTGTTCTAAACCAAAAAAAGACAGTTTCTGAAAAATCTCAGGAAAAATCACAAGAAAAAGATCCAAGCTCTGAACTGCTTATCCACCACCGAGAACACAAAAAGCCTAAATTTTATTCTTCTATGTCTGTTTACCCTGATGGTGTAACATTTCAAAATCAGGAGGCAGATGAGGATGTGGTACTTTTAGTAAGACGCGACTTTATCACAAATGTCCCCTGGATTCTCTCAACAATACTCCTTCTTCTTGCACCCCCTGCGCTTTTTTTCCTTACGCCAATCATTTTCCCTACAATAATTATATCTCCAATACTTTTAATACTTTCTATACTATTTTACTATTTGATAGTTTTTAGCTTTACGTTATTAAATTTCGCAATTTGGTATTTTAATGTAGGAATTGTAACTAACAAACGAGCAATGGATATAGACGTACCAAATATACTTGTAAAAATGATTTCAGAAGCTCGCCTTCCAAGTATTGTAGATGTATCTTTCACTCAGGCTGGCGGAATCAGAAGTTTTTTTGACTACGGAGACCTATTCATACAAACAGAAGGTATTCATCAAAATATTGAATATGACAGGGCACCAAATCCAAATCTGGTAAGAAAAATAATAGGCGAATTAGTGGTTGATGAACCTGTATAAAAATATGAATCTAGAAAATATAATTATAAACGTCACAAACTTTTTAAATTCACCTGATGTCTTCATAAAAATTGCCCTTGTGTTACTAGAGTTGCTATTTCTTTTATTTACAATAGTTTTAGCGCGCCAAATTTCATCACTTACAAAACTTGTTAATCAGGTTTCATTTTCTCCCGTTCTTAAATTTATTGCATATAGCGTTATTTTTGGAACATTACTACTGCTTCTTGTAACAATTTTTGTATAATGGAGTAATGGAACATTCTTCTCCCGTTGCCAAAGTAGTTGCAACAGCCACTTCATCCTCCTGGGCTCAGGCTTATAGCGCTGGCAAATTACATCTGGTCATAAGTCTTCATGAAGAAGGGAAAGAGACAATTGCGTCACTAGGAAAAGACACTCTGGAGAGATTACAGCGAGAATTTTTTGCCCTGGATGAAAAAAATCTGGAAACACTGAAAAAGGCTGTTGAAACAGTTGTTGGCGAACTAGGAGAAAACGTAGCATTATCACTTGTTCTAACGACTATAGTTAACACAACGCTTTATATAATAATTGCTCATTCAGGTAGCGTTTTACTACGGCGTAATGGAAAAACAACAATCATTGCAACAGGAGAAGGAAATTCTATAACTGGTTTTTCAGGAACTGTTGAACCTGAAGATATTATTTTAGTTGCAACGGAAGGTCTGCTTACAACAGTATCATCTGATGAAATAGAAAAATCATTAAGCATTGGCACTCCTCATAATATAAGTGAGTCTATTGCTCCATTCATTCATGATAACCCAACAGGTAAAGAAGCAGCGCTCGTGTGGAGTATGATTGGCGAAAGAAAAGTAATTGAAGAAGAAGAAAAGGCACCTGATAACGACACGCTTGATCTAACAAATACAGACAGTAAAGAAAAAACAGTACATGTACCCAAATTCCATTTAGGGAATATTGTCAAAAAGATAAAAATTCCATCGCTGATAAATTTTTCAAAAAAACAACTTATTATTGTTTGCGTTTTAGCCTTAGTTATTGTTTTAGGAGTAAGTATATTTATTGAAAAAACAGGAAGAGAAAATGCTCATCTTAATGAACAGGCACAACTAGTTCTTTCTGACAATAAACAAAAATATGAAGATGCTGTAGCACTTATGAGCTTGAATAAAAGTCTTGCGATAGAAGAATTAACTGAAATAAAATCAAATGTAGAAAATAAAATCTCACAATTCCCACCGGAAAGTAATGCCAGAAAATCGCTTGACGTATTCCTACAAGATGTCAACAAGGCTTTGGGAGGAGAATCCTCAGGCGGAAAATCAAAAATAAATGTTTTCTTTGATGCAAAAAACAATACTGAGATTTCAAATGTTAGCTATATAACTGCAAAGGGAGGAGAGGTCGCGGTAGTTGGAAATTCAAAAGGGGGATTATTAAAACCTGATGGATCAGTAGCTTCCACCTTTAACGGATCTGAATCCGTTTATGGCATTACGGCAGATGAAAAAAATGTTTATATTCTTTCAGGAGAAACAGTTGAGCAAATCACAAAATCCAATGGGGATAAAGAGACAATAATTCAAAAACAGGCAAAACCTATTTCACTTGATACTTTTGGAGGAAATATCTACCTGCTTTCAAAAACTGATGAGACAATTTACAAATATCTTCCTGAAAGTTTTGGAAAAGCAGCATATTTCACAACTGATACAACAATCCAAAATCCTTCAAGCATTGCGATAGACTCATCAATTTATGTGGCTGCAAATGGATCTATAAAAAAATATACGAGAGGCAAGGAAGATGCCTTTAATTATAAAGGCAGAGTATTACCTACAAATTCTAGCATATACACAGATGTAGACTATACTAACCTTTATGTGCTCGATCCTGAAAAGAAAATTGTATATGTTATAGATAAAAGCGGAAATACTGTGTCAAATATCCCTCTTTCTGGTATGAAAAATCCAAAATCAATCGCGGCAGATGAAAAAGAGAAAAAAATATATATAGTCTCAGATAACAAAGTCTACTCGGTTGACTACTAAATACGACAAAGCCCCCAGTTACGGAGGCTTAAAGTGTGGAGATGGCGGTGGTGAAACCGCGTCCAAAAATAACTTCTTAAAACATCTACAAGCGTATTCAATTTTTTGTTGTCGAACTACTTCTGACCCAATTGACAGGGGAAATAGCTCCAAGATCTTATTTTTCTAGATTGAATTCGATCAGGATCCAAGCCCTAACTCAACTAATTTATGCCTCTGCCTATCCGTTGAGTAAAGAAACAACAGAGACAGGTTTAAAAATTTAAACTTACTTATGCAGCAAGTCTAAAACCGAATGCAGGAGTAGAAACTCCTTCATCGATAAAGTCAGCTACGCGAGTAGCGACTCTCTTAAGACCGCTAACGGTTTCGTTAGCATTTATTTTTAGTCCAATTTTACGGCTGTGAACTATCGCCGGCTTGCAGTTTTAAAAGAGCAATTCCTGTCGATGCATTGCATCCCCAGAGTCTTTTCGAAGCGTTCCTGGCCTCGAAAAGATTAAGGGTAGTATACCAAATCTGAGGCTATTTGTCCACTTAGTAAAGCTCAAGGTCAGATGCTCTCAGCCTCAAAACTGATACTGTTGAGGCTATTTAGTAGTTTTGTTCTTTAAATTCGCGCGCCCCTTGAAGGTCTAATTCGCGCCTACGCACATCTTTCTCCCGCTCGTGTTTCTTTTTACCGCGCGCTAACCCAATTTCTACTTTTATAAGTCCTGTTTTTGTATCATAAAGAGAAAGCCCAACCAGGGTATGTTTTCCTTCGGAAAGTTTACCCCTTAGCTTTAGTAGCTCTTTTCTATGAAGTAATAATTTTCTAGTTCTTGTCTCCTGGTATCCTTGAGCACGCGCGTATTCATAAGGAAATATACGGGAATTTATAAGATATGCCTCAGACCCTAATAGTTTTACATACGACCCGGTAAGATCAGCATGCCCTAATTTTATGGCTTTTACTTCTTGCCCCTGAAGAACAATTCCTGCTTCTATTTTTTCCTCAATATTAAATTGATTCGGTGCATTCTTGTTAAATATTCTCATATATATGTGTATTATACCGTTAAATCATCGCTTGGAACAGAACCCATGATAAGCGAGTAAGTGCGTCAGTAAACCCCGGCGAATGACCGAAAGTAAAAACAAAAGATTTTCAAGAATTAATTATAATTCCCTAGCAAAGGTTACACCATATACCTTTTTTGCCCCGTTTCTTTTAAGAATTTTCGCGCATTCCCTTAATGTGGCACAGGAGGTGGAAACATCATCTACCAAAAGTATATCTTTATTTTTTATCATATTCCTGTGTTTTTTATTTACTTCAAACGCGCCCAATACATTTTTTTGCCTTTCTTTTTTATCCAATTTAAATTGTGGATCTGTAGACTTAATTCTTATCAGTATTTCTTTTGTAAAGTACATATTTAATTCTTCTGCTAAAAAACTACTTAGAATTTCTGCCTGATTATAACCTCTTTTTTTCAGTTTATGAGCAGAGAGAGGTACTTCCACAACTATAGGATGGGAGGAGAGTACCCTAGAAAAAAGCTCATTCTGACTCAAAGCATCAACTGCTATTTTCCCCATAATTCTACCTATATCAAAAACATAAGGACTATACTTGAGTCTAAAGATCATTTTTTTAACAACCCCTTTGTATACCACTCCGCTTATTAGCCCGTCCAGAGAAAACGGGGTAACGCAACCTGGATGCGTTTCACCAGTAATTGAGTGCTTCAGGCACATAGGGCATACATATTGCTCAAACGGCTCTATAGAGGAAAAGCACATATCACACAAATAAGACCCGTATTTCTTACAACTTACACATTTTTTTGGGAATAAAAAGTCTAAAATGAAGCTAGACATATATACAAGTATATAATCTTCTTGGGAATAGTAGTACTCATAAATTCTATATATTTTTAAATATATACTACAGGTCTACTCTTTTATCTTATAAACCTTTTATCCACATTTTATGTGATTTACTACGGGTTGTTACATGCTTTTTGAGGCTAAAAATTACTTATTTATACCCTAAAACACGGAGAACTTCTCTGTGGTTAAATCCTATGTTGTTCGGCATGATACTAAAATAGACTACCTCCTTTGTCTCATCTGTGACATGAGGGGTTATATCCCCCTCTACTCTATAAATCATATCTATTATGTGCCCCCGTGGGTCGTTTTCTAAATCCTCAAATACGTTTTCTAGACGGAAACGAAAACTACCCTCACATCCAAGTTCAGTTTTAAGTATTCGCTCTATACACTCCTCTATCCGCTCTCCTTTTAGGATAAAACTTCCGGGAAGATGCCATGTGTTTTTGCCCGGTTCAATTAAGCGCTTTGTTAAAAGGATTTCGTGGCTACTGTTTTTTATAAAAAGACTTATTGCAACCCGGGGCACTTTCTCAAAAGTTTTTAAAAACTCATTAAAGGGTAATTTTTGAGGCATGAGTGAATTGTATCATGCAAATGACCAGTTTTTAATTTAGATATCTTTGCCTCCAGGCTTCCATCCACAATCTGGACAGGCGGTTACCTTTCCTGCTTGTATCAAACTAGCCACCTTACTGTCAGGTTCCCACCCACACCCGCGGCATTTTATTCTGAAACACTCCTCACAATTTTCCATCACGAGCGTATTAATCACAAACGATTGCTCCCTCCTCTGACGCGTACTCTTCTTTTGTCAGATTGCAGCCAGGACAGGTATTGCCTATAGGTCCATCTGCTTTATATGAACACTTGGGACAGCTAAACCACTCCTGACTATTATTACTAGTATTCCCAAGTCTGGGGGTTAGAGAATAAATAATATTTTTATTCTTGTTCCCACCGCCTCCTGCGCAGCCCGCGAGTTTTTTCATCTCCTCAAGTGTTTCATTAGCATTAAAAGGCGCAATAATTCTTTCTGATGGAATATATTTCCGCCCAGAAATCATTTTTTTCTCTTGAATAGGCGGTCTTACCTCATGCATAAGTTTTAAAACTGTATATCCTAAGCCTGTTCCCAAATCCTGTCTTAATAAACTGTCCTTACTCGCAAAACGGTATGAGGCGTACTCCTTAAAATCATCCACTAATCTTTTTGTTGTAGAATCTAGTGTCCACAAAGCCTCTGGGTTTTTTAATAGACGCATCATTTCAGTAAAGGTTCTATCCCTTCCGCTACTATCTTTGTAAGCCGCTTCATTCCCTTTTATATGCTTAATCATTTGTGCTACATCTTCAATACTTAAATTATTTTTTGGATCAATTACTACAACGTTTTCTACTACTCGTTTTATGTCAGTTATTGTATCAACTGCCACGTCAAAAGTGCCTTTTGGCGCGCCAAGACCTACCAAAAGCTCTTTATTTTGGGAAAGACTCATATCCGTTTTTAAAGTAAAACCTCTTATTCCACCATCCTCTTTAACCTCAAAACAATATGTTTGAGAATCTGGATATGTTATGCCATCATACCCACTCCATCCCTTGGGACTTGTCATAACAGCCATGGTTCCTGGAGGAGCATCAATTAACTTTTCCTCTATTTTTTTCACAGACTCCTTAACCACTCCATGCCTTTCCTTCTCATCAGTCGCATCCACAATAGGCTTCCCCCCATAAAGTTTTCCCACTAATCTCATTTCTCCATTATGTAAAGCTTTATCTAAAACGATAGGAAAAACGGGAAGCTCCACCAGATATTCCGTCTTAAAACCTTGGATGTCCTGCTCTATTTGCTGTAAAGAATCGGCAATGGGTACACCATTTTTATAATTTTCAAGTAATAAGTCTATCTGAGTTTTCACCTGAAAGCCAGTATCTTTTAAGCTATAGAGGTCTTCCTCCCCGCTTCTTTTAATCCTTGTAATATCTAAGGCAAGTGGGGGAATATCTGAAGCAACTTTGTTTTCTGTAGGAGGCACTAAAGGTAATCGTCGTCTTTGCTCGTAAAGACTACTAACTGAAGCCTGCATGTCGGTAGAAGCTAGAAATTCACTCATGATTATCTCTCCCAAATGGTCTCCTTTTTATGCTCTGTGTAGTTTGCGTACCTTGCAAGAGTAAAAAATAGATCTGATAATCTATTTACATATTGGATTACACGGATATCTACTTTTTCTTTTTTATGTAAATTAATAATTGATCTTTCAGCGCGTCTTGAAACTGTCCGCGCAAGATGTAGATGTGCTCCCATCTCTCCACCACCTGGTAAGATAAAATTAGAAAGTACGGGAAGTTTTTTAGTCATAAAATCTATCTCCTTTTCAAATTGTTTAATTCTTTTATTAAGATTTATGTCAGAAATAACATCGGGAAGATCAGCTAAGTATGAACAAATAGGAAAAATGTCATTTTGAATACCTAAAAGTAATTGCTCAATATATTTACTCTCTTTAGTTTTTTTTGTTTTAATTGAAAGTATAATTCCAATTACAGAATTTAACTCATCAAGCGTTCCATACGCTTCTATTCGTGTATCACTTTTCCAAACTCTCTTTCCTGAAAAAAGAGATGTTTTTCCCTTATCTCCTGTTTTTGTATATATCGGCATGATAATAAAAATTAAAATGTAAACTGCAAAATTTAAAAATGTATCCCGAGGATTGAGAGGTCTATTTTGCCAAAAAAAATTCCTGCTCGGGAAAGGCAAAATATATAGTTTTCTGGGTTTATCCCGAATAATCAGGACTGACAGTTGCGGCACACCCCAAGAATCTCACTTGGATTACCTATATATTTATTATAACTTTAAGCTATAGTTGCGCCCACATGGAATTAGCATTCGGCATGACCGCAAGAGTAGCACTTAGAACATCCTTCTTCGTGAACAAATGAAGCAACTCCACATTGTGGACATACGTCTGCATGAGAATGAGTCTCTGCTACTTCCAGTGGTAATTGTTCAATTGTTGCAACCTTTGCGTCTTGTAATGCCTGGCTTGGTGCATCCGCATTAATAACTGGTGTCCCTGTGGCACTTAGACTTGCTCCACCATTAACAGCTGTTGGTACTGCGTCTGCAGGAGTCGCTGCCTTAGGTGAATCTATCACCCTCCCATTTACCTTAAATTCAAATTCTTCAGCAAGTACTTTTGCCATAGCATCAGGAACGGATCTAACTCTATTAGGACCAAAGCCAACGGAACGCACACCGCCTATTCCTGAGAGCTGCGCAATAATCTGCCTGACACGCTCACGGGACTCAACTGGACTCTGAAGACGTAATACCAGTGAAATGATACGACCTAAAGCGTCCGCCATCGCTGCCACATCTGATCCTGATTTTCCAATAGTTACGAACATCTCAAATGGGTTATTGTTATCGTCACTATTTATGGTTACAAATGCGTCCCCTAACGGGGTTTGAGTTTTATAGGTAAGACCGCGCATAACCATAGGACGGCGTAAAATAGGTGACTTTTGGGTTACTGCTACAGGTGCTTCCTCTTTCTTCTCTTCTTTTTTTTCTTCACGTGAGAGAACCCCCTGACGTGACCCATCTCTCATGTACGTTATTCCTTTCATGCCCAAATCATATGCAGCCATATAGAGCGTTTTTACATCATCTATGGTGTGATTATTAGGAGCATTTACGGTCTTGGAGATTGAAGAATCTATGTATTGCTGTGCTATAGCCTGAACTTTTGCATGATCCATGGGAGCAAGATCATTTGCGGACACAAAATACGATGGGCGCTTGTCTTCTGGGTGATCTTTTCTCCATTGGTCGTAAAGCGGATGATATAGCTTATCTACTCCTAATTTAGAACGTCTAATAAATTCAAATTCATACACCGGCTCTATTCCGGATGTTGTTCCCGCTAAAAGACTTGTCGTACCAGTTGGAGCAATTGTTAGTAGTACCGCGTTTCTAATTCCGTTTTTGGCAATTCTGTCACGGATTTGTTTTGGAAGTGCTTTAATGTGATAGCCTTCCAGGTATTTTTCACGATCATACATAGGGAATGACCCTTTTTCTCGCGCTATATCAGATGAGGCGATATATGCGTTATCCCGAAGGGTTTTAAAGATTTTTTCAATTACCGGGAGCGATTCTTCCGCACCATATCGCAACTTCATCATAATTAAGGCATCTCCTAGCCCCATAATACCAAGTCCAGTTCGTCTTATATCTTTTGCGCACTTTTCATTTTCAGGAAGGAAGTAATATGTTGAATCAATAACATCATCCAGAAATCGCATCGCAACTTTTACGTCTTCGCCAAATGTTTCATAGTCAAATTTTTCATTCTTTACATAAGAGACTAAATTCATAGCACCTAAATTACAAACAGCCCATGCAGATAGCGGCTGCTCTCCACAAGGGTTTGTCGCAATAAGTTTTTCAAAATAGTAAGTGTTTGATCTTTTGTTAGACCGTTCTAAAAAGTGCAGACCAGGCTCTGCTGAGCGCCAAGCAGCTTCGCAAATGAGGTTCCATAGTTGTACTGCAGGAATGGTTTTCTGGACTTTTACCTTTCCTCCAAGCTTCTTCCATTCATCCAGATTCCCATCCCAATGAGAATCATAAAGAGGATCATCTAGATCTGGGTATAGCAAATCCCAATTCGCGTCTTTCTTAACAGCCTCCATAAACGCATCAGAAACACAAACAGAAAGATTTGCACCATTTATACGGGTTAAATCCTGTTTTACCGTAATAAATTCTTCTATGTCCGGGTGCCAATCATGAAGCATAAGCATAAGAGCACCACGTCTGGAACCACCCTGTTGAACAATATCTTTTGTTGCAAGTGAGTAAAGTTCTGCCCAGTTAATAGGACCTGAGGAGAATCCGTTTACTTTTTTGACACGGGCACCCCGAGGACGCAGGGAGGAAAGATTAAGACCTACACCCCCGCCGCGCGCCATAATTTCAATCATAGACTTAAGATTATCTAATATCCCGTCTCTTGAATCTTTAGGGCTTGGAATAACAAAACAATTATAGTAAGTAACGTCATAACCAGTTCCTGCTCCCGCAAAAATACGACCTCCTGGCAAAAACTTAAAGTCACGCATAACATTATAAAATTTCTTTCTCCATTCAGCGCGTTTGTCTTGGGGCTCTACCTCTGCGATTCCACGGGCAACCCGCTTCCACATCTCTTCTGGAGTTTTCTCAACAGGATTCCCTTCCTTATCTTTTAGGGAATAACGATCTAAAAATACTTTTTGTGATAAGCCTTGTAA
>CAYMYC010000002.1:16293-150176 GCA_964394645.1 uncultured Gammaproteobacteria bacterium
TTGCATATTATATTTTTTTAGTAACAAGTCTTTCTTTCAGATAAGCCTTGTAATTGCATATTATATTTTTTTAGTAACAAGTCTTTCTTTCAGATAAGCCTTGTAATTATTTTGTAATACTTATTTAATTAATTTTTGTAATTCTTTTTGAAAATCCTCTAGATCAACAAATTGCCTAAAAACACTTGAGAACCTGATGTATGCTATTTTATCTATCTTTTTAAGTTTTGCCGCAACCAATTGTCCTATCTTTTTACTTTCTATTTCAACGCTTTCTCCTCCCCGCAACTCACGCTCTATTTCATCTACTATTTGTGTTATGTTCACAACGGTAACTGTTGTTTTCTGGGTTGCCGTAATCATTCCTTTCTGCAACTTATCCCGGTCAAACTGTTCCCGTTTCCCGTCTTTCTTTTTTACTATTAAAGGTATATTCTCTATTCTTTCGTATGTTGTAAAGCGTTTTTGACAACTAGCACATGTCCTTCTACGTCTAATATTTGTGCCATCCTCACCTACTCTCGTTTCAACTACTTCCGTTTCCTGACTTGTACAATATGGACAATGCATTCTTTTTAGTTTTCAATTTGCGTTTTGCCTAATTGATCTTTCTTATTTGGCTATCATAGGCTTGAACCATATTTAGTGCCAAAAACTATGGTAAGACACTATATTTATCCTGTCAACAGGTAACTACTGTATCAAAAAGATGCAGGTCTTTTTTTAGCCTCGCTTTTTTCATGTAAGAAATTTGAAAGATTTTTTGTTTTTCCGCTGAGTATTTTATGTGTTCTAGTACCGGTTTATAAGATACGAAAAATAAGATATTTTTAAACTTACAAGATGTGATTTGAAAAAATACCAGACACAGGATAGCAAGAGTACAAGATAAGTCTATTTCTTATTAATAAGCGTTTGAAATTTCTCTAATCTTTTAATCTCAATTGAAAGTTTTGTGCTATTTTTTTTATCAATCTTCTTCTTTAAAGAATTAAGTAACTCTATGTGTTTTTTAACTGCTATACCTAGTCTGTCACGAATACTCTTTCCGTTTTCTCCGCTTTGCGCTATTGCAGAATTTGCAAGACTTAGATAGCTATTACTTTTAGAAATGTATAACATCCCCATGTCATGTTTCCCTTTTATAATAAGGTAATACCCTGTGTTCACTCTTTTGTCTGATGATAGAAGATAAAATTCAGCTTTTTTAACTGGATCTGAAATGAGAAATTCTACCACCTTGTCTCGCGCTGCTTTAAACACATATAAGGGATTGTCTGGAAGAAGACCCGGGTATGGAAGCTGGTAATCTACTGTCTCAACTCCTGCGGTAGGTGTGGATATGGGAATTGTGGGTGAAAGTTCTATTACCTGCGCTGAAACTGTTTTCACAAAAATAAAAACAAAAACGACGCTTATAAAAAGCATGGAAAAAACTTTAACTTTCATACCTAGTCGCATGATACCCTGTTTTATGTATGGTTGTCAATAAAAACCCCTACTTATATATTCCTTGACTTTTTAATGCTTTTTGAGCCATACTAAAACTACCTGTCCTATGAATAAACTAAAGCATATTCTATACATTCTTATCTTCTTTATCATTATAAGTAGCATAAATCCTGTTCTTGCTCAAGCACCCATAATTACTCCTCCTACCACTACCTCCGCTGCAACAACAGTTAACAATCAAATGTTCTATGGGAATGTTAACCCACAAGTTCCTCAAAATCTTAATACGCTTACACAAACTGCTGTGATTAATACTTTAGCGAGTACGGTCTGCATACTTTCAGGGTATAACCCTCTTGACCCGAAAAAAACATGTTTAGGGGTAGATCTGAAAAGCGGACAAATAGGATACGAGAACCAAGGAGGAGGAGCAACACAGGTCATGGGAAGACTTATAGGGGAAACATTTATGCTACCAGTGTCAGGAGTGGATTACGCAGCATATATGGCAGGGAATTTTGGCGTAGCACGTAGTGCATATGCAGAAAACAATCCTGAGGAAAACGGGGTAGGGTTTGACAGGCTGCGCCCGCTTGTTGGGATCTGGGCACGATTTCGGGATATTTCTTATCTTGCTTTTGTTCTGGCATTCACTATTGTGGGGCTTGCAATTATGTTCAGGGTAAAAATTGATGCGCGTACTGTTATGAGTATTCAAAACCAAATTCCAAAAATGATAATAGCACTTATTTTAGTCACTTTTTCTTATGCCATCGCAGGTCTTCTTATAGATTTTATGTATGTTGCCCTTTATCTTGTAATCTTAACATTTAACAATCTTATCCCTACAAACGTTAGCACCTCTTCTACCATATTTGGCGTTGTAAACAAATCATTCAGCATAGACACACCGAATCTGACTGGCATAACTCATGTTCCAGGAATTATAGGAATCGCAGGACAAACATCCTGGGGTATTAGTAAAGTTTTAGGAAACATGTCCATAGACTTTTTAGAATCTACTATTTCATCCTTTTTCCAGGTCTTTTTCACTCCCTTTAATGCTGTCAGCTCTATTGGGTGCGGGGTGGTAGATTTAGGAAAAATTGGATTCACGGCAGGTGTGGGAGCATTAGGATATGTACCGAAATTAGGTGGATGGCTTAGGGATACCCCAATTGGAGGGATGTTTGCCGGGGGAGGATGTAATTTTGTAGAGTCATTCTTCAGGGCCGCAATTATCAGTCTTTTTACAATTGTTACATTTTTAATTATTCTTATTGCCATCATATTTTCACTATTTCGAGTATGGTTTACACTTATTAAGTCTTTTATCTATGTTTTAATAGATGTGATAGTCGCTCCCCTCTGGATAACAGCCGGAATATTCCCTGGAAGCAAATTAGGATTTTCTACTTGGATACGCCATCTCATGGGTCATTTGTCAGTTTTTCCTATGGCGTTTGGTGTAATATTACTTGGAAAAACAATTATGAGTAACGTGGGAAGCCAGGGGGGACTTTTTTCTCCTCCGCTAATAGGTGACGCGGTCGGTGGAAGCCCTGCAATAGCCGCTTTTATTGGTTTTGGTTTTATCATATCCATGCCAAGCATACTAGACCGCACTAGAAAAGCAGTAGGCGCTATGGACTTTGGACTGAAAGATATTAGGACATCATTCGGTGCCTCTCAGGCAGTAGGAGGAAAAGGTATTAGTGGGGTTAAGGAAATGGCATTTGGAGCAAAGGCAGAGTATAAAAAAGATGGATCCTTAGGAGAGGTTGGAGGAGGAGTAAAATTCCTTAAAGGAATGTTTGGGAGATAAATTTTTATTTTTTATCCTTTTTGTGCCCCTGCGAGTGCTGCAGCCGCTGCTCCCACAGGTGCTCCTACCGCAATTCCTAAAAATGCATATATCAGAAGCGTTAGTGCGTTTCTTTTCAGGGTTGATTCCATGTCAGTCCCTGTTAACTCCTCTAACTGGATAAACCACTGATCAGCATCTGCTCCGCGCCCTACAAATTCTGTTTTGTGATGATCCAAATCTGCACGCACATCTTGCCGCGTCAAAGATTTTGCTCCTATTCCATAATGTTCTTGCTTTACCGAAGTTGGCTTTCTAAAAGGAAGCGCGCCCAAACGCAGTGTGTTAACCCAATAGTACTGCAGCGCATATAATAATTCTGTTCCATAGGTAAATCGCATAACTTCAGCACCGTTTCCGCGACCATTATACGCCTCCACAGCGCCTTTCATAACTTTGGATTCTTTAAATCTGCCATCCTTATCTTCAGTTGTAACAAATTTAATAAATGCGTTCCCCGCATTTACAGCATTTCCTATATCATTAAAGTTTCGTTTTAAGGCATCTGCTCCTGACTCTGCAGTAAAGTATTCTGATAATTTCTGGAATCCCGCGTTTTCAGGTATTGATTCTAATGTGTCAAGCATTACATCCTCTACGTTTATTACTCTATTGTAAAGATCTATGTACTTATGACTTGTCACAAGTTCCTTGACAATACCGTGACGATTTATAAATTTATTCATGTCCTTATAAATATTTTGGAGAGTAACCGCTGCTCCATTCCCTAACATTCTGTTAACCATTTCAATCTGTCGAGAGTTTAGATTGGTCATATCTACCTGCTCTGGACCAGTTAAGCTGTTTCGCATTGCGTCTTGACGTACTGCCTGAATTACTGAACCGTATTTCTCAATAAACCTATCATATGTATGAAATGCTTCTATCCCTCCCGTTTTTTGCAATTCTTTCTGCTCATTAGATAGTACTCCCAATTCTGGATCATTTTTCTCAAAAAGCGTATATAACTCACGCAAGTTATTGTAGTCTTCCGTGTATATATCTGGTCGTGCACGCCCTCTTATTATCTGTATTACGTCCTCTGTCTTAAATTTTTGAATCTTTTCCCAAACTTCAGTTCTGTAATTCTTTTTTTCCTCATCATCTACCGCACCATGTCCTAAATGTCCCAAGCTTTGCTTCAACTGTACAAACAGAGCAAAGTCTCCAACCTCTTTTCCTAACTGCGTACCAGCTTTTTTTATTGCAACATTTATAACATCCATCATGTCGTCCGGTGTCAGAACTCTCAGGCATAGCTCTCTTTGGTCACGGGTTAAGACTTTCTCAAACATTTGGCGGGAAAATTGTCTTTGCGCAATTTCGCGATCTCCCGGCAATATTCTATTTGAAGGATTACGCTCATCCCATGCCTGCATATAACTTTCTTTGTCTGCCCTCATTTGCCGTTGCAACCCCACTAGTCTTTCATCAGCGGGAGTATAATTAGGATCTTCTATCAACTTCTCAATCATTTTGTCGTTTTCAGCCTTATACTGAATTACCCGCCCCAGCTGATCCCTCATTCCGTTCATTCTCCAGGATGATGAATAAAAATCAGGAACTACATACAGATCCCTAAATAGCCTTCCTCCTAAATCTAATAATTGTTCGCGTGTCAGCCCAGATACATCTACTCCTTTTTTATTATTAATAGCCATGTCAAGCTTAAGAAAATCAAAGAACTCCTGCTCCTCATGATTAAACAGATCCCACTTATTAATAGTCATTTGCTCTAAGTTAAATACAGCAAATGCGCCACCGTTATCAGAGAAGTACTGCTGTCTGTCTCCCCTGAAATTACCGCGAGAAGCAACTATTGCAACTCTCTGAGATACCACTAAGATGTCGTATGCTGTCCTAACTGACCTGGTTATTTCACGCTCTAATACGTCATCAGCATTAAGCCGCTTTTTAGGATCTGCTACTATCTCTTTATATTTGTCTGCAAATATACCTACTCCTTCCTTTGCAAGCTTTTTCTGCTCTTCTATAGTTTTCTCCTGCAGTTTGTTTAGTGATGCAGGATTTAAATGATGCTCGCGCCCGCCCTCCGCAAGACGCAAATTCCCAAGCATCGCTTCCATACGGTTATACATGGTACCAACTGCTCCATTATCAAATGCCTGGGCACCGGCAAAACCTAGAGTCCTTAGCCTTCCGACTGCACCCTGTATTTGCTCCATGCCTCTTTGATCAATTGCTGTTCTTGCAAAAATGAGATTTAATCTGATAGCAAATGTCTCGTTGAATTCCAACAACAGTCTGCTGTCCTGCTTTGCCTTATCAACGTCTAGAGAATTTTTTATTCCCTCTTTTCTAAATTTCCCAAATCTTTTCTGAAGATATGCAGATGCCTCTCCCACCTCTGTCTGCACACGTTGTAAAACGGGAGAGTCTAACTCACTCCCTGCTTTAGATAAATCATATATTTGACTAAATTGAGAATCTAACCAAGCAATTGGATCATCATCTAATTCCCGTAGGTCCTGCGTTTCAAGGTAAAAACCAAATCTATCAGGATTATTCATTCTAGTTTCCGCAATTTCCTGTCCTTTTTTTGAAAGTTGTCTTATTAGATCTTGTTTTTGCTCAGATGTGATTGGATTATTGGGATCTACAGATTGAAGATTCATAATTTTTTCTGCCTCACGCTTAAGATCATCAAAATCAAGACCCAACTCTACTACGCTATTAAATTTTTCTATTTCGTCAAGAAGTTGTTGACTAGCAGATCCACCACGCGGAAGTCGCAACTCAAAGCCCTTTCTGAGAATTTCAGATCCCTGATTTTGCTCATTTTGTTCTTGATCCGGATTATAAGAATCATTTTCAGGCACATCAGCGCCTCCAAAAATAGCAAGCTCAATTCCTGAATCACGCACCGTACGTCTTTGATCCTCGGATAATGTCTTTCCTTGCTTTCGCGCCTCCTCCATTATGGCACGCGCTGTCTCACGTTCAGCCTGACTTCGCATGAGATCCTGTAGAGATTCCGGACGCGGAAGATTGCGCGCCTTAGGAGGATGCGATTCATTTTTTTCAGGAACAATAGGTTCTTCTTTTTGTGGTTCTGGCATAGCACTCCTTATATTTAGTTTAGAAGATGGTATACCCGCTGTCAATTCATGTGGCAAAAATCTTTCGTTCATATGAGTGCAGTATAGAAAAAAACGCTGCCTTAAACTTGATATTACCCTTACAATAAGCCTACAATAAGATAACGCATGGAAAAGTTAGCCTCAGAAACCACCCATTTTGAATCTCTTTATCCAGAAACCGCAAGAAAGCAGGAGATAGAAAAGATCCTTAATTTCATAAAAAAGGGAAATTCTGCACAAGTCCTGGGTCTTCCTGGAGTTGGTCGCTCAAATGTCTTACGGCTTTTAGCATACAATAACCCTCTACGCACCCTTCATCTAGGCGAAAATTACAAATGGTTCCACTTTGTCTATATGGACTTGTCAGAAATTAAAGGAAGAAGTTTTTACGAACTAATAAAATTTATTCTTATCTCCCTTTCTTACTCTTTTTTAGAGCGAAAGATGGAGGAAGAACAAGAGACAGTAAACAATATTCTCAAGGAGGCGGTTTCTTTTCAGGATGAACTAATACTTTTTCAGGCGTTAAAACGGGCAATAGACTATTTGTCTCTTGAGAAGAAACTAACTGTTGTATTCCTGTTTGATAGATTTGATACATACTTCCCACAGATAAATACTGCCTTTTTTACAGATTTACATGTCTTGCGAAACCGGGCAAAATATAGATTTTCTTGTGTTTTCTCCCTGGAACGACCACTTGAAGAATTACTGGAACCTGAGATCTATGCAGATTTTTATGAATTTGTAGTAGGGAACCAGGTATTCCTTCCACTCTGTGACGCTGAGACAAATGCTTTCCGCTTTACCTACCTTGAGAAAACTAGCGGGAAAAAGGCTAGCCCTGATACGCATAAAGAAATACTAAAGCTTACTGGAGGACACGGAAAATTGTCCAGAATAGCACTTGAGACTGTGCTTGCCCAAGACAGTAAACATGGGGATTTGGAGACGTTTCTCCTTTCAAAAGCAGCAATCCAAGGCTCCCTTACTGAAATCTGGAACGCTCTTGTCCCAACAGAGCAAAGAATACTTCTTAAATCCCCGAAAGACACACCACAGGATTCATTTCTACACTACTCCTATCTAGTTCAAAACGGGGAGATTCAAATTCCTTTATTTGAAAAAAATCTGTCTCACTTCCCAAATCCTGCAACTGAAAAAATAACATTTGACACAAATACCCAAGAAATCAAGGCAGGTGAGGAATCGCTAACAGATGTTCTCTCTCCATCAGAGTTTAAACTGTTAAGATTCTTAATTCAAAACACTGATAGAGTATGCACGAAAGAGGAAATAATAGCTTCTGTATGGTCAGATGAAAAAACCCGGGAGGGCGTAACAGACCAAGCGCTTGACCAAATCATATACAGAGTTAGACGAAAAATTGAGGAAGATCCAAATAGCCCAACGCACCTTACGACTATAAAAGGTCGGGGGTACCGCTTTGTTCCATAAATTTCTTGACTTTAGAGCACAAAACCCCCTATGATAACTATATGAAGAAAACCTGCCTGTTATCACTCTTCGTCTTCTTCTTATTTTTTACTTTTACAACAACTAAAACATATGCCGCGGGAGTTCAATTCAGCGGGCAAGACCTAAGCGAATGTTCTTCCCAAAAAACGGTAACTAAAACCATAAAAGGAAAAGAAATATCACTAAGAGATATTTCTTTTATCCCACCTGATGATAATATCTGTACAAATCTATGCAGATACTTTGATATTCCCGCGCAAAACCGCAAAATACAAAAGCCCTTAGGCACATCTACGATTACTATTGATGACGCAACTCTTTTTACAGAAAGTACCTGCAAAGACGAGCAAGGAAACACTGACGAAGACAGATTCTTAGATGAGGTTAACAATCCAAAATTGGAAGATTGCATCACCGCTGAATCCTACTATATCTGCAAAGGTCTTGGGGCAACAAGAGGATTCCCAAAAAATCCAAAAACGAATCAAGCATTTATAGACGAAAGCGTTCCTTATGTTTCTGTCAGATTTATTAATCTTTCAAATCCTAGTAAAAATGCCAAATACTTCTATTGCCTTAAAAGTAAACCTGAAGATTGTGGAGAAGATGATTGGGAAGAAGCAACGCCACGCGACGGAACAGTGATACTAAGCAAGCTTTGCGGAGACGGAGAAAAAACGCTAAAAGAAGACTGTACCGAAACGAAACAGTTCACATCCGGGGATTGGTTTCACGCAGGAAAAACATATCATGTATATTTGTCGCAGGGGAAAGATTCTAAAAGCGTAAACCCTAATGATGTAAAGGCAGACGCAGTTTTTTATGTAACTCATTTTTACCCTGAAGTTGTAGAGCCAAAAGCAAAAAAAGACGCGACGCTTAATACTGATACTGCAAAGAATGGGTACACCCTACCCGTTTCTTTGAAGGGAAGAAATATAAAATCGGGTAAAGACTCAAATATTTACAATGATTATTGGCTGCAAGTTGAGGGATTGGATAACGACTATAAGAGTGCCCCTAGCTGCTTAGTTGTCAGCGCAAACGCCAACCCTGAAAACGGAACAGGGGAAATAGACATGTTCCTAGAAAAAGAATCAAAAGACGCAGACGGATATGTATTCGGAACCTTAGCAGAAGGAAAGTATATTCTTAAAATTAAAGACGGTCGTGACCTAAGGCAAAAAGGAGAAGCCTTTACTTGTGAACCAAACGATTTTACCTACTACTTTATTCCGTTTACAATAGCGCCTGGGAACAAGGAGGGTTCAATAGGCACTGCGATAAAAGATCCATATGGTAAAGAGTTAGGAATTGCGATTCCCTGGTCTCAACCCAGAGCGCTTTGCGACAAGGAAGATATAGACCAGACAACCGGATATTGTAAAAAGATCCCTACAGCTTTGGGAATAAAAATCAGCACTGAGCCTCAATTTTTTGTACGCGACATATTTAGCATAGTGCTGTCTATAGGAGGAGTTGCCGCTATTCTTTTCTTTATCCGCGCAGGATACGCTGTTATGACTTCTGCCGGAAATAAAGAAAAGGTAGGTCAGGCACGGGAACAAATAACTGCCGCCATAACAGGACTAATATTTATTATTCTCTCAATTGCAATTCTTGAGTTTATAGGAGTAAACATTTTACGAATACCAGGGCTTCAATAATATGAAATACTTATCTTTAAAAATACCAGGATACGGAAACGTGCAAACTCCTGAAAATATCCCGTCGGGCGCAAATGCTCCGTCTGACATTATTAATCTAGGGCTAGGAATTATAGTTACGATAGGAATTGTTGCATCCCTTATTTTTCTTTTGTATGCAGGCGTTTTATGGATTACGTCTCAGGGAGACAAGGCAAAACTGGACCGTGCCAGGCGCACTATCACATATGCCATTGTGGGACTTATTATTATTCTTCTATCCTTTACTATTGTAAGAATTGTAGGCTTCCTCCTGGGCGCACAAGTCTTACAGGACATAGGAAAACAATAACGCTTATTGACATGCAAAAAAAAACATGCTCTAATTAATTATATGAGTTTGCAGAAAATAATAAATACCGCGTCAATTTCATTTGGCTCACTTCTTGTCTCCGTTCTTGCCACTCCTGCATTTGCTCAAACTATTGCTCCTATAAAAATTGAGTCACCTACATCAATTGGAGGAATTAACGTATCACCAAATGAGCTTATTGCATTTATCATAAACGCTATTATAGTTATAGGAATTGTTCTATCTCTTATCTTTCTTTTATATGGCGGCGTTAGATGGATTCTTTCAGGAGGGGACAAGGGAAAAATTGATACCGCACGCTCTACAATAGTTGCGGCAATTGTAGGACTTATCATAGTTATCTTAGCATACGTTATCATAAACGCAGTTCTTTACATCTTCACCGGAAAATACCTTACATCAGGATTTGAAATACCTTCACTTCGGAATTCATCTGCTCCTAGTCCTACTCGATAATACTGTTTGGGAAGCCACCTACCTTTCCCCTTGAATTATCTCTCATATTTGTTCTATGCTAATAACATATGGATCTATTTACGAAAGATTGGGGAACATGCGTAAAGCCACTTGAGGGAATACCAGATGCGACAGGGGTAGCTACTATATCATGTATATGGATTGTCCTACAAAATGTAATTAATGCAGCACTCGTCCTATCAGGCTTAGTTGCTGTATTTCTTATCATTTACTCAGGGTACCAGTATGTAACGTCTTCAGGAGATAAAGAAAAAGTAGACAACGCAAGAAAAAGACTTACATACGCAATTATAGGGCTTGTTATTATCATGCTGTCATTTGTCATGATAAATATTTTCTCTCAGCTAACAGGCGTTGAATTAAATCAACTAACTAGCTCACCAAAATCACCCTAAAAACGCTATAAAAAAACTTTCAAGAGATAGATGTGAGTCCTTGTTTTTAATGAACGGGTATTGGATTAACCGCAGGTGCCTGCTCGCTATGAGGCGCTGGCGGAGCCTCGACAATGGGGGGGGTTTTACCATGACTGCCCTCATGACCCTTCTTTTTACTTGGTAACACCCCTGATACGACTTCTTTCCCTGCGTATACTCCTGCAACGAATAATCCTGCTGGTGGCCACAAGAAAGTTAGAAGCATCCACCACGCAAATTTTGGATGCTTCTTTATGTAATCTATTGCCTGATGTGCCCTACCACTCTCAACTGCTGTTTTGTCCAACATAAGTGCGCTTTCAATTGCGCTCATTCCCCACTCTGTATCTCTCAGCTCTGCCATCTGACGCTCGGACAATACATTTGCCTGTACCGCTTGGCGAACTAATAACCCGGAAGCCTTTGGTTGTACCGCGTCCATAAAGTCTTTATCTGAAATCAATTGGTCTATCTTATCTTTAGAGTAAATCATCCCATAAGGATTGCTTTCACTTTTTGTATCCGGGTCTATCTTTTGATGAAGAAATCTTCTCATAAAACTCTCAGGACCCTCCCTGAGTAAGATGTCTACGTCTTCCTTCATAAGATCTTTTTGCATCTTAGGTTCTTCCTTACGACCATACGGAACCTTCAATTTTGTCTTCCAAACCGAATCCCAATCCTTCCAACGATTGTGACTGTCCATAAGTTGTTCAAGCGCTGCCTTAACGTGCGGATCGCGCGCCGCTTCTATAAATTCCTTCAAAGATTCACCAACCCCTGCCTGCTGCGCATCAAATCTTGCAAGCATTGTATCTCTAAACGCATCTCCCATAATTGCCTTAAATTCCTTTACAAATTCCTCTTTATCCTTACCTCCTTTAACATTTGCAAGCTGCGCCTCTATCTTTGTTTTTTCTTTACCCGCAGCTTCAATTTGAACTTCAAGATTATCTTGCTCATCTAAAAGCTTCCCGAATGCAATATCCAATCCATCCCGTTCAGAAATCAAAGAATCTTTTTGATCTATAGTTTTTTTAAAAGGAACTAGCTCTTTTTCCTTATCAGAAATATTCTGCCTTGTCTCGCGCAGGTTTGACTCTACGTCCTTTCTTATACTTAGACTTGTACTATTCGCCTCTTCCTCAAGTCTTGCTTTGTCTTTTCTCAAGTCCGCAAGCTCGTTCTCTATTCGCTCCCTATCTGGTCCTTCCTCCCGAACCTTCTGCTCTACATCTTTCAATTCTTTACCCGCACCGTTTTGCGTATCAGAAAAAGATTCTTTTCTTACTCTATTCTCCTCAGCTTTTCTTACACTTGCCTCAAACTGATCATTTAATGCGTCTGCTTTTGCCTTCTGCCTGTCAAGCCTTCTTTGAATCACCGTTTCGTCTTCCGATACCTCTCTGTCCTTTTCCATAAATGATTTGTACTTTGCCTGAAGAGCTTCCACAAACCTGTTGTCCCCCGGCTTACGCCCTGCGTCTAACTGCTCTGTCACGAAGCGAACCCATTCATTTAAAGAATTAGGACTTGCGTCAATAGCATCCGCGAGATCTTTAAAAACTGGATCTCTCCCCATCATTTCACGAATAGGAGCTATTAATGAATCGCTTGTCAAATTCGCATGTGCTTCAAGATACGTTTTATCTCCTGAAAATACTGCCCGCAAGACTGCGTCTATCTTCTTTGCTGTATCTTTGTCTTCAGGGGTTACAGTAGCTGATTCAATTACCTTCCCTGCCTTGTCTTCCGTTGGCACTTGCGCTCCTTCATTTTTTTCGCCCCTCATTCCTTCCATAAAAGCATGGTCGTCTCCACCTAATGCTTCACGTCTTTTTTCAAGACTTTTTTTCGCAACATCTGCAGCCTTTTGTTTTTCTTTATTTTGCTGTTCTTGTGGGGTTAGCTCCGTTCTATTTGTAATAGCACGCGCAGTTGCTTCTGCTTGTATTTTTTTTGAGATGTCGGGTGTTGCTATCATATTATGATACTCCTTCTGCTGCTTTTAAAACCTGCAGCGCCTGATCTATTTGTCCATTCTTTATAAGATTCTCTGCTTTGTCTACTGACTTTTTATCCTCTGCCTCTTTTGCTTCCCCCTCAATGAATCGCTCAATCGGCAAGAAAAATGACCATTTTTGAGATAATTCAATTAGAAAAGTCACTAATTCTTCCTCTGTTTTTATGGCATCTATTCTATTTAAAATAAAATCAGAAACAACGGTAAGCTCCTCTTCTGAAATAATTCCTGCTCCTACTGCATCTATCATTGAGTCAACCATCATCTTTTCGACTGATTTTTTCTTGTCAATTGTAAATTCCATACTTAATTAAACGATTCTAAAACGTAATCTCTTTATCATTCTTATACTCATATTATGGGCTTTTTATTTTATTTTCCTTGACAACAAAATAACAGATATATTACAACTATCTTCTTATTCATGGTACGGCAAAACATAAGTGCATGTCAAGAAAACACAGCGCTTTTCACGCTACGCACAGAATACCTTTATTTTGACCTATTTTGATAATCTTGAAAGCATATGTTTCACGTTATACCCTGTATTATATGGAAAATCACCCAATCCCGCAGGATGTTACAGGATTTAAATTTAGGCTTATAGGATCTGTTACGGTAAAACAGTTTTTATATCTTTTAGGTGGCGGAGTGTTTGCGCTTTTGTTTTATTTTTTCCCAATTCCATTTTTGCTAAAACTTCCATTTATGTTTCTTTCAGGAGGTGTAGGGCTTTGTCTTGCGTTTGTGCCTATTGATGGAAGACCTATGGATAAGATGCTTGTTAACTTCTTTAAGGCAATTCCTGCGGAAAATCAATATATTTACAAAAAACATGGCGCACAAATGCCATATTTCACGTTTACTCCCCGGTCTCACGCTACCATTACAAGCTCTGCCTCAGAAGACAGCGCAGCCGTACAAAAAGCAAAGCTTTTTAATCAGCTTGCAAGTTCTTATTTTAAGCCTGATCCTGATGAAAAATCTCAAGTTGAAAACGTGAGCAATCTCTTTAAAGACGGCACAGCTCAACAGGGCGGATTTACGAATAGAGTTATTAAGGCAGATGAAAACGCTCCAGTAATACCCGCTTCCGCTAGCTTCACTCACCACCAACCGGAAGCAAAAATAGAAGGAATGTCTACTCCCCATGCGAAAGCTCCTGCGCTTCCTGTTCAGGAGAATAAAAGTCAAATAGTTACCCCACCTGCTGGCTTATCCCAAGTTATTTCTCCTGTGGTGCCCCCAACAACTCCTATTCAATCTGCAACACCACCTCCAGCAATGCCTCCGCAAGCATCCGTAGGGGGAATAGACATGGCAAACATCTTACAAGGCAAAATACTTGACCCCAGAGGAAAACCGCTACCTCATATCATTGTGGAAGTGCTTGACACTCAAAACGTTCCACTCCGAACCTTCCGGACTGACGCAAATGGGTTTTTTAGAGCAGCAACTCCACTCCCAAACGGTATGTATACACTACATCTGGAGGACACGTTAAAAAAACAAGACTTTCAAGACAAGAGAATAACGCTTGACGGATCCGTAGCTCAACCTATTCAGGTAATATCTGTTGATCAACGTGAGAAATTAAGACGCGAGCTATTTGGAGTTGCTCAAAACACTCCATAAAATCTGCCCATGGCTAAAATTAAATCGAGCACACAATCATTTATTGAAATCGAAGATATCCGGGATGACACGGTATTTTTGAAAGGGAAAAATGCATGCTCCATTCTGGAGGTATCATCTGTTAATTTTTTTCTTCTTTCCCAAGATGAGCAAAACGCCCGCATATATGGGTATATGTCGCTCTTAAATTCCCTCTCTTTTGCTATCCAAATCGTGATAGTTTCAAAAAGGATCGATCTTTCATCCTATATCTCATCTCTTGATCACAAAATTACCGTCACTCAAAACGCACGAGTTGCTGAACATTTAAGACTTTATAAGGACTTTATCCAAGAGCTTATAAAAGAAGATGGTTTGCTAGATAAAAAAACATATGTGGTAATCCCGTTTAACGCGTTAGAGTTAGGACCAACATCAGGAGGAGGAAAGAAAGTGTACGAAACACGAATTACCGAGGCGATCAAAAGCAAACGAACAAATGTTATGACGCAAATAGAGCGGATTGGTCTTTCCAGTAGAGTTATTAAGGCAGAGGAATTGGGTCGGGTATTTTTTGAGCTTTTTAACCAAGCGACCATGAACGTGGACTTCTCAACAAGTGACGTAAAAAATATTATTGTGTAAACATATGCTAAAAAAACAAAGGAGTAATTTTATATCATGCTAGGACTAGGAAAGAAAAAACAAATAGAAAAAGGTGCACCTGCACAAACGACTCAGGCGGCACCACAAAACGCGCAGGCGCAAACTACACACGAGGTTGAAAAACTGAAGAACGGATCAGTGTCCCTTATAGATCTTCTTGCTCCCTCATCAGTTGAGGTAGATTTTAAATATATACGCGTAGGAGACGCATTTTACAGAACCTTTATAGTTATTGACTATCCACGTGAAGTTTCTCCCAATTGGCTTTCAATACTCATAGACTACAAGGAGACCATGAATGTGTCTATGTTTATATATCCTGTTGAAAGTCGGGATATTCTCTCCAATTTGAAGCGCAAAATTGGAGAAATGGAGGCAACGATTGAATCTGACATGAAAAACGGGATAGAACCTGATCCTAAGGTCAGGGCGTCTCTTGAAGACGCGATAGCGCTGCGTGAAGAATTAGCCCGCGGACTTGAACGATTCTTTCAGTTTGGACTCTACGTTACGCTTTCCGCAAAAACGGTTGATGAGCTTGATAAAAAAACGAATGAACTTACTTCCCTACTTGCCTCAAACCTACTTGTCATAAAACCTGCAACACTCCAGATGGAAGACGGCTTTAAAACAACGCTCCCTCTGGGGGAAGATAAATTATTTATCACCCGAAATATGGATACTACATCCGTTGCCTCAACGTTCCCCTTCACATCCTATGAAATATCTCAACCAAATGGTATTTTTTATGGAGTAAACACACTGAATAATTCGCTTATCATAGTGGATCGTTTCTCATTTGAAAACGCAAATTCTGTTGTCTTTGGAAAATCTGGATCTGGAAAATCTTTCCTGGTTAAGCTTGAGGTACTGCGCCAAATGATGTTTGATACAGAAATTCTCATCATAGACCCTGAAGATGAATATAGAGCCCTCTGCCACGCCCTAGATGGAGAATATATATCCTTCTCAAAGGACTCTGAAGTAAAAATTAACCCGTTTGCCCTTCTTTCAGATGACAGAACAGAAGCACAGCTTGGAATAAAATTCCTTGCCCTTCACTCACTTCTTAAAATTATGCTTGGTGAATTTTCCCCAACACAGGAAGCGCTTTTGGACCGCGCGCTCGTGTTGTGCTACAAGCAAAAAGGGATAATTCCTGACCCATCAACTTTTGGACGGGAACCTCCTATTCTTGAGGATCTATATAAAACTCTTCTAAATATGGAAGAGCCAGACGCAAAGGATCTCGCATTTCGGCTAGAAAAATACATCAAGGGAGGGTTTGCAGGACTCTTAAACTCACAAACCAATTATGATGTGAAAAATCAGTTAACTATTTTTTCAATAAAACAACTTGAGGAGTCTCTTCGACCCGTAGCCATGCAGGTGATATTAGATTTTATCTGGAATAGAGTGAGAACTAAGTTGAAAAAACGCATTTTAATAGTCGATGAGGCATGGTATCTTATGAAAAATCCTGATTCCGCAGCATTTTTACAAGGAATTGCAAAACGGGCAAGAAAATACTATTTGGGAGTTACAACGCTTACCCAGGACATTGAAGACTTTTTATCCTCTGATTACGGGAAGGCAATTTTATCTAATTCTTCAATGCAGATCCTGTTAAAACAAAATTCTTCGGAGGTAGAAACACTTGCCTCAACACTTAACCTATCAGAGGGAGAAAAGCAATTTTTACTAACTGCACAGGTTGGAGAGGGACTTTTTTTTGCAGGGCAAAATCACTTAACAGCTCAATTTCTGGCATCAAATTTTGAGTATCAATTGGTCACCTCTAAACCACAAGACATTTTAGATGAGGCACAAAGAACAAACACGGGAGCGGCAGAACAATTCATAAAAGAAGCAGACGCGCAGGCAAAAGCATCTTCTGAAACAATAGCGACCTCTGAAACTCATACCCCTGTTCCACCCCCATCACAACAGCCTGGCGTTCAACCAATAACACAACAGCCCATTTCCCAACCTACTATGCCGCCGACTAGTCCTGCGGTCCCTACCCCACCGGCAGCTCAAAACCCACAACAAAATACACCAACAGCACAAGCAGAGATTACGCAAACAAAGATAAATAATGGATGAATATTGTAAAACTATCATATGGCAAATAATTCTGGCACATACACCACTTCTGAGGATCAGATAAAAAATATTGAATCCTCAATAACACAACTGGTAAATGATCAGAAGGGTCTGGAAGAATTAGTTACAAATGGCACCATTTCACAGGAAGAAGGGGACACAAGAAAAGTTGAAATACGCAAAAAAATAAATATTCTTCAAAACGAAAAGGCTGAAGCCGCAAGTGATCTTACTTTAAACCCAAACACTACTACAGAAAAAGCTAAGGAAGTAAACGACCAGGAAAACACGAACGATCACAAAAAAGAGGAGCACAAAAGTACACACTCCACAGAGCACAGCCTTCATTTGGCACATAATAAATCTACCAGTAAAAACGAGAGTGAACCTTCACTAGTAGACAGCGCATCTTCCGATGTACCGTCGGACCCATCAGAAAATAAAGAAAGAGGAATGGGTAAAAGCTCATCTATATCCTTTGAGAAGGATAGCTCATTCAGGGTAAACGAAAACCGAAACTATGAAGATCAAATAGATAAAACGGCTCAAGCTATTGAAAACACTACAAAGCAGGAAACGCCTCCGTCAACACCTACACCTTCTGAAGCAAAGCCGGAAGAATATCAGACAAATTCCCCACAAAAAATTGTACCCTCTCAGGAAGCTTCTACAAACGGTGCGCCTACAGCTACTGTTTCACAAACGACTTCCCCTATAGAACAATCAGATCAAAACATTCCTTCGCAGGAATCTATAAAAGAGTCATCCCCACACAAACCTACGACACCCCAAAAAGCTCCTTCTAAAACAAAACAGATAGTTAAAACTGCTGCGAAAAAGGGGGCAAAGGGATATGTGGATATATATAAATACACCCCACTAGGTTTTCTGCTAGGAAGACTAAGCCCACGCTTAAAAGAATGGGAATTTGGCAAAAAAATTGCGACAAGGATTTCAGAAAAAAGACCCAAAAATAAAGAAAAGCCTGAAGGTAACGATGAAAAAAACACCCAACCTGAACCTAAAAAAATACAAAAAAAATCAAAAACACTAACCGCTACTAAAAAGGCGACCTCAATAACGCTTACCTGGTACAAAAACGTGTATAAAAATTCGCCTCTTGGAATTTTATATAACAATACTAAGCACTTAATTCCCCCCTCTATTACTGCAGGAATTAAAAAAATATTACCCCGAAAAAAAATTCCTCCAAGTAAACCTCCTGCTGAGATAGGAAAACCAAAAACAGCAAAGGATTACCAAAGAATAGGAATCAATAGAATATTAACAAAGGCGATTGCGAATGGGTTTGACAGATTTGAACTTCTAAGAAAAGTTAGAGATGCAAAAGTTTGGCAAAGCAAAGCATGGAAATACGGAAGATATGCAGTTTCCCCTCTTGGAGCCACAGGCTACGCACTCTATAAACGTCGGAGGGAACAAAGACAAAAACAGGAGGAAAAAACCAATCCATCTTCTCATCAGTCACATATGCAACCAAGAGTGCTTAGAAGTGGGATACAGAACAGAAGCTCCTTTCCTGCAATGTCAAACCTGAATAAGCACCTAGGAAGAAGTTTAAGAAACAAAAGCGCGCAAAAAGCACTCTCTGCTGCAGGTAAAAAAGGAGGGCAACAAATCGCAAAAAAAGCGCTAAGTCAAATCACTCTGACTTTTCTTAAAACACCTGCTGGATGGGTAACTGTTGGAGTTTCCTGTGTAATTTTACTCTTCATTGTGTTTGTAATGACAGTTATCACAATAGCATCTGATAGCTCAAGTGGTTCCGCACTGGGTGGCGGGGCAGGAGACGTAGGAGGTGGGGGACAGCCACCAACACAAAACCCCATCCCAAACTTTACGCTACAAAAAACAGTTTCACAAACCGAATTAGCTGAGATGGGCGAAATTACCTACACCATTTCCTATTCCTTTACTTCTGGCTCAACCGTTAAAAAGGAAGATATTATTATTTTTGATCAAATTCCAGAAAACACAAAATTGGTTGATAATAAAACTTCGGGGAATTATACACTTGATACAACAGACCGCACCCTATCATGGAATCTTTCAGATTCAGGAAACGCCGCCGCATCAACATTCTCCTTTACTGTTCTTCCTGTAAAAACTGATATAAACGTGGTAAACTCCGCGTGGGCACAGGCAAACGCATCTACCGCAGGACCAGGAGGAGCGCAATCACCAAATGCATGTACGAGACCCACAGAAGGAACAGGATATTGTTCATATGAACATCTCCTCCCTTATTTTAATAACCAACCCGACCTAGCACTAACCGCCTCACTGATTTGCAACCTTGAGAGCGGAAGCGATCCTTTTGCCACCAATAAGGTATGTCCAGATTACAGCATAGGACTGTTCCAGATCAATCTAATTGCTCACTGTGGAGAAGCGTTTGATCCTCCACCAACCTGTACGGTCCTTAATTCTTCGCTTAGAAACGCGTGCGAACAGAGATTTCTGGATCCTTTAGAAAACATCCGGTATGCATATCAGCTTTATTTAAGCGGAGGAACTGGTTGGACCGCAAACAAGTGGTCCACATACCCTGCAGCAAAAAGCATTTTAGATTCCTGTGGTAATATATAGCTATGAATAAAGTAAGAATAGTAATTTTTTCTGTATTAGTTACAATCATTGTTATTGTGTCAACAATTATCTTCCTTTTGTCATCCGCACCACAAAAAACCACCCCACAAGAACTGATTGTCCCTACAAAAATCCCACCAGTCCTTTCAACAACTGATAAAATTATAATATCCGGAATTCCTATTAAAAATCCCTACATTTCCCCGGTCCAACTAGATACACAGGGAGATTCACTCATGACGAGCACCGAGACATATAATCTTGTCTACCTAAAGCCGTTTAATGAATTTCTTATATCAATAACCGGTGCTCCATTTGAAGTAAATAGACAACTTGCGGAAAAGGCTTTTCTTGAAAGGGTTGGCATAACACAGGAACAAGCTTGCCAAATAAAGGTAACTATTACTACTCCTGCCTCCGTCAACCCGACAGAAGCAGGTCAAAAGTATCCATTAAGTTTTTGTCCTTAGCCTATGAAAAAATTATTATTCATTTCAGCCATGCTAATTCTTGCCCCTATCTCACAAAGTGCTTTTGCCCAATTTAGAACTGATAGTAACACAGTTGCAACAAAGGTGGGAAATCCCTCCAGTGTCAGTTCTAGCATAGGAGCTGTTGCGTCAGAACTGGCTAGTGTTGTAAGCGCTGCCTGTGAGGGCGCTGTTACTAGCAAAAACATTTCCTGCATGCAGGGCTTGTCTTTACCAAATATTCCGCATAAGCACCTGGCGATAAATGAGATAGTTAGATCTGCGACAGCAAATTATTGCGATGACAATAAAAAATCTCTAGGAACGTGTCTACAGTGTGTGGGGTTTGTACAGGGAGCAGTAGGTGGCGCTCTAGGCGCATATTTAAACAATGGAGGGAACGCAAAGGATTTTGCAACAAATGTTCCATCAGGCTATCAATACATACAAGCTTCAAGTGGAACACTAGTTGCGGAAGGTGATATTATAATAAAAACTGGTGGCGGTTTTGGACATATCGCGGTTGTTACAAAAGTTTACGATTCAAGCTTAATACAAGTAGCTGAGGCTAATTTTAATTACGGAGGACAGATAGGACTTAACAACACTGCTCTTTCTTTATGGAATGGATGGTTGAGGAAACAATGAATACACGAAAACTACTTTTTATAGGAATTAGTATAACAGCGGTTATTATCATACTGTTTTTGTTTTTAATCTTCTCCTTTAAGGGAAACTCTCCTGTAACAAACCTGCCCACCCCTTCCATAGGGGTGACAGGAGTAACAACTCCAAGTGTCTTGGGATTTCAACTAACTTCAAGCACTCCTCAAAACAAAGCAGTGGGTGTACAACTAAACACTCCAATATCTTTTTTGTTTAATAAAGAGGTAGGAAATGCAACCGCAACCATAACACCAACCACTAATATTTCTACTACCTTTTCCGGAAGAGCTGTTATCATTAAGCCCAGTACAAATCTTTCACCCTCCACACAGTATGTAGTAGTTCTTGAGGTAAATTCTCAATCCTTCTTTTTAACTTTTACAACCCAGGGACCTACTCCCACCATAGGACAAAACACGAGACCCATTGACCAGGTAGATACGGAACAAGAAATTCTCAAACAAACCCATCCCGATGTATTCTTATCTAACTACACGCCCCATACTAGTAGTACCATTTCTATTACTAGCGCATACATCTCAGGTAATCCAGGGCACTTCCAATTTACTGTTTCTTCGAGGGGAAATGCAGTGTCTGCAACTGCTGAGTTTCAATCTTGGGCACAGCAAAAAGGATTAAATAACTCCCAGGTGGCATCACTCGACGTTGTCTACAAATAAACCTACTCCTGAACGCGGACTGGCATAATAACGTGGAAAAAGTCCGGATCATCATCTGTTGTAAAAAGCGCAGGCTCAAATGGACTATTTATTTGAAGTGTTATTGTTTTTCCTTCTACGGCACGCAGAAAATCAAGTAAAAATTTGACGTTAAACGCAATGTGATTATCATCTCCTACTTGTTCACCGTCAATTTTTGATTCTGCTTCTCCCAAACTTGAGGAGTCAACCTGTAGATGAAGTGCTCCTAGCGCAATGTTGCAGTTTATAATGTTTGCGTTTTCTCGGGCAAAAACGGATGTTACCTTCAACAATCGTAATAATTCTTCCCTATCGAGTCTTATACTGGTCTTAAGCTCCTTCGGAATAACTTTTTCATAATCAGGGTATTGCCCTTCAATCAGTCTCCCAACCAGCAGCGCTCCTCCTGATTCCAAAATCGCCTGGTTCCCTGTTTTATGAATATATAAAAAAATGTTTTGCCCCTTAAGACTTAGACCTTCACTTATCAGTCTTTCCGAAACAATCATTCCCTCAGCCATCTGCGTAACGCCGGTGTCCTTTACTCTTTTTAGTGAAAGCCTATATCCATCAGTTGCAACATAATCAATGCTTCCTTCTTTTTTAACCACATAAATCCCCGTCAGGTGCGGGCGAGATTCGTCTTGGGACACTGCAAAAATGAGCTTGCTGAAGACGTTTTTAAATTGAGAGTAGGTATATTCCCCCACTTTATCCCCTTTTTCTTCATATAGTCTTGGGAACTCATCACGAGGCAGTGCTTGAAACTTAAATGACCCGCTTCCCGCGGTTAAAACCACTTGATCCTTCTGCTGTTTTATCTTCGCCTTCTCATGTGTGAGAGAGGAAAGTATTTCAACAAACTGCCGACCTGGAACGAGTACTCCTCCGACCCCCTCTATCTTAGAGGGAATACTTATGCGCACACCAAACTCCAAGTCTGTTGCTGATAGTGCAAATTCCGATGTTGTAGTCTCCAGAAGAACACTGGATAATATGGGTATCTGTGAATGGGCTGGAACGATCTTTCCTAAAAGAGATAAATACTCCGTTATGTTTTCAGTTAAAAAATCTACTTCCATAATATGTTTTTAAATAGTAGTAGCAGTAGTATAGTAGGACAAGTGTAAAAAAGCAAACAGACGTGCGTAAGAAAATGTGGATAACTTATGGATTACTTTGTGCACAGAATGTTTATATCTTAGAAAAACGTTTTTTGTTATAGTTATCCCCCACCTTTTTCCCATCCGACACCACCACTTATCCCGCAAGTAGCTTTCTTAAATGCATTACTTCTTCTTTGAGGCGATCTTCGCGGGTCATTCCTTCCGCCATTTTATCCACACCGTGCATAACGGTTGTATGGTCCCGCCCGCCCAACAAATTTCCAATCTCTTTAAATGAAAGCCGCAAGTCTTGTTTTAATAGATACATGCAGATTTGTCTTGGTTTAACGAATATTGCGTCTCTTCGGTCTCCCTTGAGTTGAGTCGACTTAATATTGTAAAAGTTGCACACTGCGTCAACAACCGTGTCTGGATGGAGAAATTTTTCTTTCTCCTGTTTTTCTCCTAGCAAGCGAAATACATCAGACCTTGTAATAGGTCCTGATTTTGCTATCTCTACGGTTGCGAGCTTTAATAAAAACCCTTCAAGCGCCCGAGTGTTTTCTATTCTTTCGGCAATCATTTTTGCAAGCTCAGGGTCTAGTTCATTTCCTCTCTTCCTACTTTTAAGCATAAGGATTGCGGTTCTTAACTCAAAATCAGGGGGTTGTATGTCTACCGTTAGTCCCCCTTCAAACCGCGATGCAAGTCTGGCTTCTATTTTTTTTATTTCAGAAGGGGGTCTGTCTGAGGAGAAAACAATTTGTCCCCCCCCATCAATAAGTGCGTTAAAGGTGTGGAACAATTCTTCTTGGACCTTTTCTTTTCCCGCCAGAAATTGAATATCGTCAAGAAGCAGAAGATTTGTGTGTCTAAATTTTTTCCGAATATTTTGCGTTGACTTATTCATAATAGCCTCGACCACTTCATTTGTGAACTCTTCGGTTGTGAGGTATAAGATGTGTGCTTGTGGGTTTTTTTCAAGAACAGTGTTTGCTATAGCATGCATAAGATGCGTTTTTCCAACACCTACATCTCCGTAGATAAAGAGAGGGTTATATTTTTTCCCAGGGTTTTCAGCTACTGTCATTGATGCAGTGTAGGCAAGTTGGTTTGAGTCAGAAACAGCAAGGGATGAGAATTGGTATTCTTTTTTTATCCTTGGGTTGACTACTCTTTCTAGCTCTGGTTGTCTGATTGTGAAAAGTGGACCCTCATCTTTTTTTATCAGGTTTTTAGCTTTCGTATATGTGAAGATAATACTTGTGCTTGCTCCTGCTCTTTTATCAAAAATAGATTTTATGAGAGGTAAGTATTTCTTTTCAAGTTGGTCAGCTATTATGAAAGTGGGAACAGAAATTGTTGCGACATTGTTTTCAAACGAAACAAGCTCTGTATGTTTGAAGAATGTTAAAAACGTTCCTTTAGATACATCAATTTGTATTTCAGAAAGAATTTGTGTCCATAAGTCATCCATATTTATATAAGGCAACAAGAGTTAAAAGTATAGTTATGTGGATAACTTTCTGTCAAGGGTTAATTTATGTTGATTTATGAATATAATGTAAGAGTTCTTCTTTTGCACAAAATCCTATTGACTCGGGATGGCATTTTTGGTTTACTAGTAACCATGCCGGCACGCAAGAAAACATCCAAAGAGAAACTTTCAAAAAAGCTTCCCCGTAAATTTACTCAGCAGCAAATTCTTTACGCGCTTCTTTTAGTTGCTACATTTTTAGTGGGTTATCTTTTTGCGACAGTACAGGCATTAAAAGATGCTCCTCAGAAAACAGCAGCAGTTGAGACTCAACAGCCTGGCGCTCAACCGACAACTGATCCAAATAAGAAATTTGATGTAGCGGTTGGTCACTTTCCAATTTTGGGAGATGAGAAGGCAAAAGTGACAATTGTTGCATTCGCAGACTTCAGATGTCCTTTCTGTGAGCGCTTCTTTACCGAAGTAGAGCCTCAAATAATGAAAGACTATGTTGATACGGGAAAAGTAAAATTTGCCTTTCGCCATTATGCATTCTTAGGCTCCGCATCTACAATTGCGTCTCATGCTGTAGAATGTGCAAATGAACAAGGTAAATTTTGGGATATGTATAAATACCTCTACGAGAATCAACCCCCAGAAACAGATACTACTATGTATAATTCTGATACACTGTCTCAAGCAGCCGGTAATTTGGGGATGAATGCTGAGCAATTCAAGGGCTGCATAGACACCGCAAAGTATCAGAAGAATATAGAAGAGGATATGGCGGATGGTCAAAAAGCCGAAGTGTCTGCTACCCCAACATTTTTTGTTAATGGAAAGATGATTTTGGGAGCACAACCTTACGAGAATTTTAAGACTGCTATTGAGGAAGCACTAGCAGGAAAGTAGTTTTTCTATTCCTCAACTCTGGCAGTTCTCACATAAAAACGTTCCCCTTCCAGCGATTGTAATTCTTTTAATGACCGCTTTACACATGGGACATTTTTCTCCAGTTTTTCCATACACGAGCGTATGTCTTTGGTAGTTTCCCTCCTGTCCAAGTGCGTTTACAAAAGAAAGCTCTGATGCGCCTCCCTCCTTAAAGCTTTTTTCCATGACTGAAATAATGGCCCTATAAAGAGTTGTTGTTTCAGTTGAAGTTAGACTCTTTGCCTGTCTTTTTGGGTTAATTTTGGCTTTGAAAAGTGCATCATTTGCATAAATGTTGCCTATCCCTCCTATTTTTGTTTGATCCATGAGGAGGGGTTTAATTTTGGTTGTTTTGTTTTTTAAAATATTCTCAAAGCGTGCAAGAGTGAGATCTTTAAACGGTTCGGGACCCATATTTTTAAAAAATGAAAGCTCCATGATGTCTTCCGTTTTTAAAATTTTAATCCACCCGAATCGTCTTTGGTCGTTATAGTACAGTTTTGCTTGTCTATCCAGATCAAAAATTATATGCGTGAACTTATTTGGAACTGTTCCTACTTTATATTTTGATATTGGCATATTGTGTGTTTCTATCCCTTGGTAGATAAGCTGTCCTGTGAGTTTGATGTGAATTGCAAGCGAATAATTATTTGAAAGATCAATTATTAGTCCCTTTCCTATTCTCCGAACCGTTATAACTTTTTGTTTCAGTATTGCTTTTGTATCCCCAAAGAGAACGCCAGAATGCAAAATTTCAACATTATTTATTGTATGTCCTACTAGATACTTCTCTAGTCCTCGTCTTATGGTTTCAACTTCTGGAAGCTCTGGCATGGTATATATTAAGATTCAAGAATGAACAGCTTTTTGAATAAGTGTTTTTATTTTTGAATCAAAAATTGAAGGCATGAATTTCTTTGCTTGAGTTATGCAAGAACTGGCGCTTATGTTGATCTTTTCAAATTTCAATAAAGCAGAGTTTAAGGCATCAGGCGTGTTTGATTCATAGAACACTCCAGTTTTTCGATCAATAACGGTTTCCTGCACCCCCCCGGACCTATATGCTATAACTGGTGTTCCCTGTCCCATTGCCTCAACAGGCGTGATTCCGAAATCCTCATCAAAAGAAGCAAATATAAACGCCCGGGCATTTTTCATAAGATTTAATTTTTCCTCGTCCGTTACTTCTCCTACAAACTCTATGTTGAGCGTTCCACCCTCCGTCCGCGCACTGTTTAGTAATTCTTCCTCAAAGCCCGCAAACCCTTTCCCAAATATCTTAAGAGGCTTTTTGTTTTTTAGAAAAGCTTTAATGATGATATCAGTACCTTTGGCGCGCGCTAGTCTTCCTCCGGTAAGATAGTAGTCTTTTTTAGCCTGCTTTTTTTGGGGTTTTAGTGTTGTGCTAAGTGGAGTTGCTACTGGCGGGTAGACAACAATTGCGTCTTTTCTGTAAAACTTTTTAATGCGTGACGCCACTTCTTGCGAGTTTGCTATAAATTGGTCGACATTTTTTGATGAGTTGAAATCAAATATTCGTAGAAAATGATTTAGAACACTTCCTACGATGAGTTTAAATCTATTGTTTCTCCAATTCCTGGCTGTCATATAGCCATATAAATATCTGGGTGGCGTATGTGTATAGCAGATAATTTTCGCATTACCTTTTTGGACTAAATTTGGAAAATAGGCGCCTGTTTGGGAGACAAGTATGACATCATAAGATGAAAGGTTCATTCCCATAAAAACAAAGGGTGCGAGTAGACGAAACGGTGAGATTAATTTTTCTTTAAAAGGAAAGTATTGAAGGACAGACGTATGAATTTTATAGCTTTTAAAGCGGTTTTTATGTGGACCTAAATATTTAGGCAAGTAGACTGAAGTATAGATTTCAGCGCTTGGAAAAATGTTTAAAAACTCCTCTAATACCCGCTCTGCTCCACCGAATTCTTTTATGTAGTCATGAACAATTGCGATCTTCATTAATAAATATGCTTAAGTATCTATATTAATTTCATTTGAGAGTTATTATTTTTTTCATTTCTTCCTTTGCTTTTTTTAGATCCTGAGTCTGTCGAATCTATCCCAAAAGCCTCGTTTAATCTTTTTGGAAGAGTTTTGAAGCTATAAGATTCAAATGCTTTTCGCCAATCTTCAAGGGAGATATTCTCTGCCCTACAATCGTTATAATTATACTCAAATGGTACATTTTTAAGAATAGTTGCTAGCTGATGTGCGAGAATTGCATGATTGTGACCTGCTGTTAACTTATCGGCAAGCTTTGGGTTTTTGGTTCTGATAGCCTCTAGATTTTTATATATGTTTTCAACGCTTTTATATGATTGAATGAGTCCTGCTGCAGTTTTAGGTCCAACTCCTGAAACTCCGGGGTAATTATCTGACGCATCTCCCTGAAGTGCTTTTAATTCTACGATTTGAGTAGGAAGTACCCCAAATTGTTCCACGACGCGATCTTCGTCAAAGAGTTTCATTTCTGAAATTCCCTTAATAGGTACAAGTACTTTTGTTCTCTTGTCTACTAATTGCATCATGTCTCTGTCTCCTGTCACAATATACGAGATATCTCCTGCCTGTTCTGCCTTGTCTGCTAATGTTCCAATAATATCATCCGCTTCAAATCCATCCATGAAATACACGGGTATGCGCGCAATTGTTAGAATATTCTGGATTATTTCAAATTGTGGTGAAAGATCAGATTCCATGCTAGGGCGTTGAGATTGATACTCTTTATAGAGTTCCTTTCTAAAGTTTGGTTTTGGTCTATCAAAGGCGACTGCTACGTGTGACGGATGCAATTCTTGCATAAGCTTTAAAAGCATTGAGAAGAATCCGTGAACTGCTCCTGTGGGTATTCCATCAGGCGTGGTAAGAGAAGGCATTGCGTGATAAGCACGATGTACGATAGCGGAACCATCAATTACAAGGAAAATATTTTTTTTAAGATCTTTTTCCATGTGGAATTATTCTAGTGTGATTTTTAAAAACATGCAAGACAGAATAATTATTTTTTAGCCTTTGATATAGTCTTTTTTTTGGAGGGTGCGGGATTTTTTGCGGACATAATTTTTATAAACTCTTCTCCCTCAAGTGTTTCCTTTGTGAGGAGTGTTTTTGCTACTTCATCTAGTTTTTTCCTATTTTCCTTGAGAACCTTTAACGCTTTAGCATGAGCATCTGAAATTATTTTCGCAACCTCCCTATCAATTTTTCTTTGCATCTCCTCTGAGATTCCATAGTCTTCTCCATATGCGCGTGAACGTTCCCTGTCAAAGTTAATAGGTCCTAGCGCACTCATTCCATAATCTACCACCATGGTACGTGCTAGCATTGATGCCTTTTCAATGTCATCAGATGCTCCTGTTGTGATCTCTCCGAATACAACTTCCTCTGCGGTTCTTCCTCCAAGCATGGTTGCGGCTTGCGCCAACAATCTGGATTTCGTTTCATGTACGCGATCCTGCATGGGCGGGATCATAGTGTGTCCTAGTGACAATCCGCGACCGACAATGGATATTTTATGAACCGGGTCCATGTGCGGCATGGAGAATGAGACAATTGCATGACCGCCTTCATGGTATGCAGTGATTCTTCTGTCTTCATCTGACTGTAGCCGTTTTTTCTCTGGACCAAGTTTTACTTTAGTTGCTGCTTCCTCAAGATCATGCTCATCAATTATCTTTTTATTTAATCTAGCCGTAAGAATTGCTGCTTCGTTTAACATATTCTCAAGATCTGCTCCTGAGAATCCAACTGTTCGACGTGCTATTTTTTCCCAATCAACATTTTTTTCAAACGGTTTACCCTTCGCGTGAATAGATAAAATCTCTTTTCTTCCGACAATATCAGGTAGCGGAAGAACTACGCGTCTATCAAATCGTCCTGGACGAACAAGTGCAGGATCCAATACGTCTGATCTGTTTGTGGCTGCCATGACAACAAGTTGTTCATTTGGGGTAAATCCATCCATCTCTACTAATATTTGGTTTAATGTTTGCTCTCTCTCATCATGTCCTCCCATAATACCTGCTCCCCGCTGTCTTCCTATTGCGTCTATTTCATCTATAAAAATAATTGCGGGTTGAGACTTTTTGGCTGTCGCAAAAAGATCCCTGGCGCGCGCGGCTCCTACTCCCACAAGCATTTCCATAAATTCAGATCCTGCAATTGAAAAAAATGCAACCTGAGCTTCTCCCGCGACTGCGCGCGCTAAAAGTGTTTTTCCGGTTCCGGAAGGACCCACCAGAAGTACGCCTTTTGGTGCGCGAGCGCCAACAGCTTTATATTTTTCTGGATGCTTTAAAAAGTCAACAATTTCTGACAGCTCTTGTTTTGCCTCATCTGCTCCTGCTACCTGATCAAATGTAACTTTAGGAAAGTCCTTGTTAAACGCTTTTGCTTTGCTTGAGCCGAAAGAGAAGATATTTTCTTGTGCTCCACGAGCCTGTCTGAAGATAAAGTAAAAAAACGCAATCATTAAAACTATAGGAAGTACACCTGATAGAATATTTACCCATAAAGATACAGAGCTGCTGTCTTTTATGGTTATGTTAACGCTTTCAGGGTTAATGTTTGAGTTTTTTAACACCTCATATATAGAAGCTGAACTTTCTTTGTCTGCTTGAGCCTTGCGACCGTCTTTATAGATAATATCGAGTTTATTTGTGCTGACAGATATAGTAGATACTTCTTTTGCCCTAATATCTTTAAGAGCCCGAGTGAGCGAGATGCTCTTAGATTCTTGTCTTGCTGCAAAATCTCCAATTCCAATACTAATAAATATGAAAAACAAAAAAACAAATGAGTACAAGATTATATCTTTCCAGGACAACCGTAGGGAGAACCTCCTTTTTTTGCCCTGTTTTTTATTAGATGCTGAGATTTGTTTCATGTCGTGTAGAATAACGAATTATATCACAATTCTGCCTCAGTTTGTATGAACTTGTGATAATAGTTGAAAATTACGAAAGTGGTTGATACCCTTTTCCTCCAAGGGGATTACAGGAGGCAATTCTTCTAAGTCCAATAAGAAGTCCCTTTAACGATCCATATTTTTCAATAGCCTGATATGTGTAGTCAGAACATGTAGGTGTGTATCTACAGGAGGAATAAACGGGAAAGATTGTTCCTAGGATATTTGCACGGTAAGGCGCACTTTTCTGATAGATGAGAATAAGTTTTAAGAATACAGACTTCATAGACAAGAAAGTTTTTAAATTAGAGGAGACCCATTTTTTCTTTTACTTCCCGTACAGTTTTATCCGCGTGCGTGCGAGCGTTTTCATTTCCCTGTTTAATAATTTGATCGACATACTCAGGGTTTGCCTCAAGCTCTAGTCTTTTTCCCTGAAAGCCTGTCAGTTCCGCAAAGATAAGCTCTGATAATTCTTTTTTAATTTCTCCGTACCTAATGCCGGAGGTCTCGTATTGGGCTTCAAATTCCCGTCTTTTGTCTCCACCCATAAATAAATGCACAAAACTCATGAGTGCTCCTGTCCCGGGAGATGGTGTTCCCGCGTCACTCGTATAAATAGTATCTTTTCCCGCAGGATGCACAGTTCCTTTCCCTGAGTCAGTAGGGATTTTTGCAATTTTTGCTTTAATAATCTCCAGATTGTCGCTCAGGTTAATATAGGATCCCTCAATAGATTTGCTCATCTTGCCCGCTCCCAACAATGAGGGTACATATTCTCCTTTGGTTGCAAAACGTTTTGGTTCCGGAAAGGATGTTTTATAGTCCTGGTTCATGCGGCGGGCAATTTCCCGTGCTATTTCCAAATGCGGTTCCTGGTCTATTCCAACAGGGACAAGTTCTGCTTTATAGGCTAAAATATCAGCAGCCATAAGGGCGGGATAATTTAAGAGTGCTAGCGTTGCGTGTTCAGGATACTGTTTTACCTTTTCCTTAAAGGTTGGAAGATGTTGCATTTTAGCAATAGTCGTAACGCTTTCAAGCAAAAACGCAAGTTCAGCGTGTTGGGGTACTTCAGACTGTTGGAAGATAACAGATTTTTCAGGATCAAGTCCTGCTGCCAGATAGTCCAATATTATTTCGCGTCTGTTTTGTCTTAACTCATCTGTGTTATACGGGGTTGTAATGGTATGAAGATCCGCAACCATATAAAATGTTTCATAGGTAGGATCGTCTTGTAGGGCTAACATGCCCTTTACTGCACCCAAATAATTTCCTAGGTGGAGTTTTCCTGTTGCTCTAATTCCTGACAGTACTCTTTTTTTCATTTTTCTTTTAAAATACCTCAAAAGATAGGTAAGTAATTCCCTTTTTGACGGTAAATACCGTTAAGAGCGGTTTAGATCCGAACTCTGCCCCAAGAATTAACAGCATAGTGTATTGTACCAAATCTAAAGCTTATTAACCTCTTTTTTAAACTGTTGACCACGGTCTTTGTAGCTTTTGAACATGTCAAAGCTGGCGCAGGCTGGTGAAAGAATCACTATATCCCCCAATGTGGCAAGTTTTGCCGTATTTTCTACAATCTCATGCATATTGCGACTTCCCTCTATGACTTTAATTTTTGCGAGCGCCTGACTATTAATTTTCTCCTTAATTCTACTCCATTCCATTCCTCCCACCACAATTGCTTTTATATTTTTTGCGCTTGATATTGTATTTCCAAGCTCAGAAAAGTCAGAATTTTTAGATGATCCGCCTAAGATTATAACTTCAGGGTCAGAAAACGCTTCAATTGCAGCAATAGCGGTTTCAGGAGTAGTTGAGAAAGAATCGTCATAGTAGCGTACTCCGTTAACCGTTTTTACTAACTCTAGTCTGTGCTCAAGTCCCTTAAATGTTTTGAGAACCTCTGTGATAGCTTTCATTTTTACTCCTCCCAAAATAGCAGCCATAATTGCTGCGCATATGTTTTCCAAATTGTGCCGACCAGGAAGTAGGATGTCTTTTGTATCCAGTACCTTTTCTTCTTTGCCAGTTATATTTATATAAATTGCATTATCCCTGACAAAGCAGCCCTGGTTTATATCCTGGATTCTGCTCACTTTATAAATTTTGGCTTCAGTATGCAGATCTGATTCATTGCTTGCGGGGTAGTCTTTATTTACTATCGCATAGTCTCCTTTTTCTTGAAATTTAAATATATTTCGTTTTGCGTCTATATATTCATATACGTCTTTGTGGTAATCCAGATGTTCAGATGTAGTCATAAGCATGACTGCAATATGAGGGCTTGATGATAAATCTTGAAGTTGGAAAGAAGACATCTCTAGAACCACTTTTGATGTGGGTGTTAGGTTATCCAAAAAAGAGATAGGTGGGGTTCCTATGTTTCCGCCTAAGTATGCATCATAACCCTCTTTTTTTAACATTTCGTAAATTAAAGAAGATGTGGTCCCCTTACCTTTCGTACCTGTCACGCCAATAATCGGACAAGGGCATACATCAAAAAACAGTTGCGTTTGGGAGGTTATAATAGCGCCATTTTTTGAAGCATTAAGAATTGCTTCATGGTCGCCTTTAATTCCAGGGCTTCTGAAAATAATATCAAATGATGAAAGATTGGGAAATGTTTTTGCTCCAAACAAAACAGGGATATTGAGGGATTTTATCTTTTGAATCGTGTCATTGTCATGATCTGTTTCTTTTTTCTGGTCGTAAATAGTAATTTCGCAATTGTATGTTTTTAGAATCTTTACCAATGCTTCTCCTTCTATTCCTATTCCTAAAACTGCTATTTTTTTATTTTTTAAATCATCAATTTTCATAGTTTTGTATGCACTGCTTTAATTTGTTTTCCGGTAAGGTTTTTAACTTTATCTTGGAATTCTAGTGTTGCCCCTGTTGTATAATACCAATCTTCACCCCTTTTTGCAGTGGAAAGCAACTTTTCCTGTGTTAACACCAGTTTTACTTGCCGTGCAACCGCCCCTCCTGAGTCAAGAATTTGAATATTCTTGCCTGCTGCCTCCTGAAGTTTGTCTTTTAAAAATGGGTAATGAGTACACCCTAGCGCAATTGAGTCAACTCCAAGTTTTTTTAGCGGTTCCATGTGTTTTTTAAGAATTGTTGAAATTTTAGGATCTGATAGGTCGCCTTTTTCAATTATGCCCTCAAGTCCAGTATCCCCTACTTTATAAACAGTTATATTCTGTCCAAACTCTGATATTAAAAGATCTAAGTAAATACTTTTAGTAGTAATGGGAGTGGCAAGAACTGCTGTTTTTTTTGTTTTTGAGACTGAGGCAAGTGTTTTTATAACCGGTACGACTCCAATAAGAGGAATAGAGAAATTTTTGCGCAAATATTTAATGGAGCTTGTGCTGGCAGTGTTACAAGCTACAACAATGAGTTTCACATTTTTTCCTATGAGAAACTCAGATACCTGTTTTGTTCTTTCTTGCAGTTCAGATATTGTGCGTTTTCCGTATGGAGCGAATGCTTGATCCGCAAGATATATAAAATTCTCCTGTGGCAATATTTTTTCTATTTCTGAGAGTATTGTTAAGCCTCCAACTCCTGAGTCAAAGATTCCAATTGGTCTATCCTGCATATTATTCAAAGTGGCTGGGGTGGGGTTTGAACCCACGACCGCAGGGATATGAATCCTGTGCTCTACCACTGAGCTACCCAGCCAAACGTGTTCTTTATTGTACCAAAAATAGCCTCAAGAAGGAAATTGGGGTAATTTCTTGTCCGAAACGGTTGTATTCGTTATAATATGCAAGCTTGGGGGAGTCGGATAACAACCATGATAGTAATCAGAACGTTGACCGATCCTCTGCGTTTTCACTGGAGGAGTCGGATAGTGGACCATTCCGATTGCTTGGAAAGCAATTGTGCTGAAAGGCACGCGCGAGTTCGAATCTCGCCTCCTCCGCCAATCTAACTTTTTACAAGCCTTTCAATTATTGGCATGGCTTCTGTGAACACTTTTTTATCTGATTTATAAGTTAATCTTTCCATTACTTTCTCTCTCGGAAGCCATTCTACATTTTCCATCTCATGATCGTGTTTTGTAATATCTCCTCCTGCGTAGCGCATGATAAAGTAATATACCGTTTTTTTTCTCTTAATTCCTTCCATCATATACCAGTACATGACTGGTTTTACTTCTGTAATAATTTCTCCATCCGCTCCCGTTTCCTCTTTCACTTCACGCACAGCTGTTTCTTTTTTGCTCTCTCCCTGTAGGTGTTCTTTATCCCCTATTAATCCTTTCGGAAACACCCATCCATGGTGGAATGAATGCTGTGAGACAAGAATAAAAACTGAGTCGCCTTCAACTTTAAATACTACCCCTCCTGCAGAATATTCAAATATCATAATACTATTATATCATTCTTTAGGCTCAAAAATTGATTTGGAGGTCAAAATACACTAAAATATCACCTACAGTCTGTCCCTTCGTGGTGAGGTAAGACGCGCTTATTGTATGCACCCGTAGCTCAATGGATAGAGCATTGGATTGCGGATCCAAAGGTTTGGTGGTTCGACCCCACTCGGGTGCGCTTCGATTCTTTAGTGCAGATGTTTCCAGATGAGAAAGGAAAGAGCTAGTGAATGGAGGGTTCGCATAGTGGTCAATTGCACGAGTTTCGAAAACTCGATCCCGTAAGGGATTCACAGGTTCAAATCCTGTACCCTCCGCTTACATTTTGATTGAATTAAATTTATAAATCCCAAAAGTTGCGAATATGCGCCTGTAGCTCAATGGATAAGGAAACCTTGTCCATTTCGCAACAAGTGAAAACATGCGCCTGTAGCTCAATGGATAGAGTACAAGATTCCGGATCTTGCGGTTGGTGGTTCGACCCCACTCAGGCGCGCTTAAGAGGACTTATCGAGTGGGAAATTTTTAGATAACCAATCTCCTGACTTTTCCATAAATGTTTGTTTTACAACCTCCCGATAAGGAAGAAAATTGATTAAAACCCGTCGCGTATGGTCTCGGGGTACATTACCTAATGTTAGTCTCAACTCTCCGGGGATAAGTGCTTCAGTCCGAATAATGAGAGTATCTACTTTATCAATTTTCTTAAAAAAGAAATCATACAGTTCCCCCCAAATATAAAAATGGTCTTCTACCTTAACTCCTTCTGTTGAAATCCTATAATGAAAATCTTTTGGAGGAACTAGAGATAAGACAATTGATAGGAAGGTGATTGCTGCAACAGCTAGCATCAGTTGGTATTGGGCAAAAAGAAATACAATAACCTCAATAAAGAAAAATATAAGAAGCGCAGACGTGTAAAACTCTTTCCCTTTTTTTCTCCACGGTCGCCCGGGTGCAGTCCATGATAAAAGCGTTCTTACATCAGTGTAGTTTTGTGGGTAAGAAGAATCAGGTTGGTTAGCTTCATTCTCCATCTTTTTATCATGCACTAAAATAGAGAATAAATCAATACAATACTCAGGAGCGTTGCCTAGAGTTCTATAAGAGTTGTGCTTTCTGTTGGTTTAGCGTCTTTAATGTATTGCAGGTAGCGTTCAGTTGAGGAAAGCCGTTTGTGTCCTAAGACTTTGGATAGGAAAGTAAGTGAAACACCATTTCTTAAATGATGAGCAACAAAGGTGTGTCTAAGATCATTTATTTTTGCATTTTCTATGCCTCCTTTTCTAAAGTACCGCTCTACTGCATCTCTTATGTTGCGAACTAAAAATGGCTTTCCCGTTTTTGTAATAAATACATGGTTATCTGTTGTCTCAGGACGTATGGCAAGATATCTTTTAAGCGCGTCCTTTGCGCGTCTGTTTAGTTGAACATCACGCGCTGCATGCCCCTCATATGGTGCTATATGAAGCGCGTTTTCTTCAACATCATTCATCTTAAGCCCCGCTAACTCTCCAATTCTAATTCCAGTTTGTAGAAGAACTTCAATAATCGCATACAATCTTGGGTCAACAGAGGCAGCGTCTCTTAAGGCTCTGTATTCTAAGGGGGTTAATACTCTGGGAGGTGAAAGTTCATATTTTGGATGAGATACAAGCAAAGAAGGGTCATCAGTAACAAATTCATTAACCTTTAAAAATCTATAAAATGTTCTGGTAGAGTTTAACTTTCTTGAAAGAGATTTAGGAGTATACCCTTTTTCTTGAAGGCTCGCCAAAAACGCCTGAATATCCTCTGATGTTACATCTTTAATATGTTCTTTTTTGAGTTCCTCAAGAAAGAACATTAGCTGGTCAATGTCTTTTCCGTATGCTAATATGGTTGCGGATGCACGTTTCTTTGACCTTAAGAAGTCGTGAAACTTTGCGTGTGCGTCTCTAGTTTTTACTGGATCAGTATTCATAAAAAAGTATTGTATCCTATATGAAAGAATAAGAAAAGATATAATTAAAAGCGGCAGAGAAGATTAGTCCCTTTTCTTAAAAGTAAAGCCTATAATATCAGGATCTACGCACAATGTCAAGAACAAACATATTTTCTTACCTCAAAAAAGTGGCTATTGTAGGCGTATTAATTATTTTGGTAGTGATCATTAAAAACATTCTTACATCTATTCTTTCCACGCATGATAGAGCTCAAATCTTAAAAGAATTGCAAAACGAACTGTCTCAAAAAAAAGAGGAACAAGCGTTTCTGTCTCAAAAGTTATATTACGCAAAAACTGATGCATTTGTAGAGGAGGAAGCAAGGCAGAAGCTTGGAATGATCCGTGAGGGTGAAGTTGTAGTAATAGATGAGAAAGTTAAGCCTGTGAAACGACCAGTAGCTCCAAAAAATAAGCAAGTGTGGCAAATGTGGTGGGAGCTATTTTTCTAAAAATGGTATCTCTTGCATTTTTTTCTTAAGTTTTATATTATTGCGTAGTAATTTAAAAAATGAAGAAAGAAAATTTTTTTGTAAGCCCCATAACTATGAGTCCAGTGGTTATTTCGCAGCCTCCCATGCGGGTTGAGCCATGTGGACAAGACAAAAAGACTGAAGCACTGCAAAGATATGCTTTCCCAGGCTTGTCTAGCCCAAATTCCCTTCAAAGAAAAGTAAATCCGATTTCGCGATCCAAGCACGGGAATTCCCGCTAAGTCCTCTTCTTGCTCTAGCTTTTTTGCTCTCTTGTTATGGGTAGTTTAACAATAAATTTTGTTCCACCATTTTCCTTACTAGATACATGTATAGTGCCTTTATGTGCTCGTATTATTTGTTCTGTAATATATAGTCCTACACCCAATCCTTTATAATCCTCAGATGAAACGCCTCGTTCAAAAAGTCCGAAAATATCTTTTTGCTTTTTCTTTGAGATCCCTATTCCATGGTCTTCTATTAATATTTCGGCAGTATTTCCATGTCTTTTTACCGTAACTTCAATAGGTTTTTTCTCTCCGTATTTTATTGCGTTTGAAATAAGATTAGATGCTGCTTGTTCAATTCTTATTTTATCCCAAAATCCAATAATAGATTTTTGCGCCTTAAACATAACCTGGTATCCTTCGCGATCAAATCGTGTTTCAAAATCATTTAAAACTCCCTGTACAATTTTCCCTAAATCACAATTTTCTCGTTCCAAAACTAGATTTCCAGTAGTCATGATGGAAATATTAAATAATTCAGAAATAATTTTTGATAAACGTTTTGTTTGGTGTTCGACACTCTCTAGCATTTTAAGTAGGCTTTCAATTGAGAAATGAGCTAAAGATACATTTCTGATATTGTGAAGTGCTGTTTGAGTCTGTAGAAGCATGGATGTAAGAGGAGTTTTTAGTTCATGGGATGCAATTGATAAGAATTCGTCTCTGAGTTTTATTTCTTTTTTTAAAGACTCGTTTGTTATTGTTAGTATTTCTATTTGTTTTTTTGTTTCTCTTGCCTGGTGCCTATATTTTGCTATGTGTTCCTGACGTTTCCCAAGATCTATTAAAATACTTAATAGTGCTCCTTCCACAATGAGAAGAATGGATCGTGTAATTATTGCGAAAAGATAAGCGGATGTATGTATAGATCCTAAATATAATGTTGTAACTCCTAAGCCACAGGCTAAAAAAATGGAAGCAGCGATGCCTGTTTTATACCCTCCAACCCACGCTGACAGACCTATTCCAAAAAGAGCAAGAAGTATTGCCATGGAGGCATCTATTAGCTGTGGGAATAATATATGAAGCAAGATAAGCGTAAAAGATATCGTTGGAGGCAAAAAAAAGTTTAAAATAACTCTCAGGTTCTTTGTGGGAGATGTTTTTTTCTTGAATAAAACTTCAAATGATCTCACAAGAGTATTATACCCCACTTTTCTTTTTTTGATGATCTTAAGAGAATATTCTTGCCTTTTTCTTGCAAAATCATTACAGATACTATGTAAAATCTAGCTAGAATGCGAACTATGGATAAGTCAGTTGTTCCAAAAAAAATTTTTGTTGTGGATGACGATGTATTTATAGGTAATATATTGAAAATAATTCTTGAGAGCGAGCGTTACCGGGTGTCCCCTTTTACTACAGGAAGATCCGCACTTCAACTTTGTTCTAAAAAAATACCTGACCTTTTAATACTTGACTACTTTCTTATGGGAGAAAATTTTAGTGAGATTATCCATGGGTTTAAGAGTAAAAGAGGGGAAAATTTTCCAATTATATTAATGTCAGCAAATAAAGTGCCGATAGATATTGTTAAGGAGTATAAAATAAGAGAGTTTGTTGAAAAGCCATTTCAAAGAGACACAATAGTAGCTGCTGTCATAAGAAATTTGAATTAAGACCTGCTATAATTTGGCGATAATGAACAAAATATTAGTCGTTGAGGATGACGATGCAATACGGAATGGGATTTGTGATTTTTTGATTTCAAACAATTATCTAGTCGAGTCAGTATCTGATGGGGCATCAGCAATTGGTGCAGTTAAAAAAAATCTCCCAGACCTAATAATTTTAGATCTTACCCTCCCTAAGATCACAGGGGAATCTGTGTGTAAGGAAATAAAAAAAAGTAATCCTGAACTTCCAATAATTATTCTTACAGCAAAAAATAAGTCAACAGATGTCCTTGGAGGATTTTCCTTGGGAGCAGATGATTATATTAGTAAACCGTTTGAGCTAGAAGAGCTTATGGTAAGAATTCATGCTCGAATTAAAAAAAATTACCCAAGCACTAAATTAGAGGCTGGGGATTTGGTTCTTGATCCCCAAACAATGCTTGTAACACGGGGAGGAAAAGAGATCATGCTTACTCCTCATGAGTTTAGATTGCTTGAATTTTTACTCATGAATAAAGGAAAGGTATTAACCCGCGATATGATTCTAAGTAGGGTATGGGAATACTCTTACGATGTAGATACGAGGGTGGTTGATGTTTATGTAGGGTATTTGAGAAAGAAAATAGATTTTGGTCACACAAAAAAACTCATATCATCCATGCGAGGATTTGGGTATGTCATCAAAGAATAGAAGGTTCCCTCTTACAGTCTTCTTTCATTTTTTTTATTTGCTTCTTAGATGCACGCACTATACTTTCTATATGTTAATTTTACTTTCAGATATATTTAATTACACATTTTTCAGGTCGTTTTGGGATGTTTTAATGACGAGTCCATCAGAGGATCGGTACGTTTAATAAATATGAAAATTTCAATTTCAAACTCAACAGATATTGTGCAGAAAATTCAAAGTATTGACGAGCGGACGCGCGTGGAGATTGCCCGTGTGCAAGAAAAATTGCAACAAGACATACAATTAATAAAAGAGGCAGCGGAGGGGAAAATTATGACAATTCAAGAGCAAGCTGAAAAGGATAAAAAATTTGAAGTAGCCTCAGCAGCACAAGTTATAAGAGATGAGTCGCAAGAAATGGTTCAGGAAATAGAAAATCTGGCATACACTGGATAAATGCGTTACGGATATTGTAGCTTCAAAACTTAAAAGAAAGACTTTATGCAGGATATAATATTAAAACCAATGAGTACGTCTAGGCTTTTTCCTCAGAGAAATTCTGTTTCTGATAAAACAGGATACCCACAGAAGGTGGATGAGGATCCGATAGTGCTTGTTGACAAATATCTTAAAAAACAGTTCCTTCCTGCGTCTCTTATCTCTCCCGAACTATTCAGATTAAAGAGTATTTGGCCGTTTGAACTGCTGCCTGATGTGCTTATCATTGAAGAGAAAAGGATAGTAATACATGAGAAAAGTTTTCCCTACTTTATAACTACGCAGACTGTTCCTTTGGATAGGATTTTTGTTTTTCAAATCACTAAATCCTTATTCTTTTCATCAATATACATAAAGGCAGATTACTCAAGCAATGTTGATCACACCATCAACTGGGTGAAGCATGAAGACGCTAAGCGTGCGAAGGAAATTGTGGATGGATTAAAGTTAAAGCAGGCGGAAAGCGTTAAGGTTCCAGAAGCAAATTCTGACAAGTACATGCAGACTTTGCAGGTTTTAGGGAATATATATTCTTGAAATCACAATTTGAAGCAAAATATGCCTCAAATTCAGCTGTGTTGCGGGGCCGGGAATCGCACCCGGCCTAGAAGATTATGAGCCTTCTGTGCGGCTTTACACTACCCCGCGCGTTGGAGTTATTATAGCTTCTTTTGCGCCTGATAGCAAGCGTAGACGTTTGCTTTTTGATTTACTTCCTGTTAAAATCTTTTCTTATGGCACAAAGAGAAAAGCTAAAGGCTGAGAAACGAGAGATAACAGGTAAAAAGGTTAGGAAATTAAGACGAGAAGGAATTATCCCCGCAAATATTTACGGTGCTGATTTTGCTTCCATGGCAGTGCAACTTCCCATTAAAGAATTTGACAAGGTTTTTAGTAAGGTTCATGAGACTGGTTTGGTAGATCTTACACTAGACGGATCAGTAATCCCTGTTCTTATTAAAAATGTTCAAATAAATCCAGTCACAGAAATGACTCTTCATGCAGATTTCCATAAGGTTAACTTAAAAGAAAAGATAACTGCTAAAGTTCCGGTTGAAGCAATTGGTGAGGCAACGGCTCAAACTGACAAGGTTGGTCTATTAGAACAGCCAATAATGGAGCTTGAGGTTGAGGCGCTACCTACCGATCTTCCTGAAAAAATTGAAGTAAATATTACTCATCTTGCCGCAGTCGATGAGCAGATTTTAGCGTCTGATATTACGATTCCAACAGGCGTTACTCTTGTAACAGACGGAGGTCAGGTAGTGTTCAAGATTGGTGAGTTAGTCACAAAGGAAATGGAAGAGCAAATGGCAGCTGATGAGGCAGCAACTGATGCGGCAGTAGAGGCTGAAGGAGAGGCAAAAGAAGGTACGACGGAAGAAGTTGAGGGTGAAACAAAAGAAGAAGATGGTAAGAAAGAAGCTCCATCAGAGAACGCCGCAGGAGATTCAAAAGATAAACCCCAAGAGTAACTCCTATAATCTTTGCAGTAGCTTTGTGCTTGGTTCAAAATTTGGATTTAACTGTAGGGACTTTTGTGCATATTCCCGTGCTTTTTCTGTATCCCCTACCCACTTCGCGTATACTGCTGCGTTATAATACACTTCAGGGTAATCTTTATATTTTGTAAAATTTTTTTCCCAAAAAACAAGGCGTTGAAGCGTTATTATCCGTTCTTTCTGGACAGTTTTATATAAGAAGAATAAATACACAGTACAAGATAATAAAAATATGAAGAGCAAAATCGCAAAGCTAAAGGCATACGCAGAATACATTTTTTTGTTTTGAGCAATGTGATTTTTGGTTGCGGTAATGATTCGGTAATTATGCGGTAATAACTGTTTTATATTCATTGATCTATTATCGCAAGGGGCAGATTATATGTCAAAGCTTGACAATGTAAGAGTTTATATATATACTATGGGCGGAATTGAGCTTGTTTTTTTGAATTAAGAGCGTGTAGATCCCATTTATGGGATAACGAGGAGAAGGTCTTTTGCCAACGACGGTAAAAGAGATCGGACCCCACTCACATAAAAAGTGAGGGGAGGATTTGCGGAAACCTTCAGGTTGTAATGCCAACCTAAAGAATTTTTTAACACTCTTTAGTAATAAGGAGAATAAAGAAAAATTTATGCACTACTCGTCTCACTTCCCCAAGGTATTTTTTTTATAAATAGCCTTTGTTTTTTTCAATTATTTTTATATGTGTGGAATATTAGGTTATATTGGACCAAAAAAGAACGCTGCAAATATAGTACTTGATGGTTTAAAAACTCTTGAATATAGAGGGTATGATTCATGGGGTGTTGCAGTAAACGGTGAAGAAAAAATAGCCATAGAGAAGCATGTAGGAAAGATCGGTGGAGCCTCTACTACATTATCCGAAAGTTTCTTGGGAATTGGGCATACCCGATGGGCAACTCACGGCGGAGTTACTGTGGAAAATGCTCACCCTCACTTAGACTGCAATCACAGAATTGCCTTAGTTCACAATGGAATCGTTGAGAATTACAAAGAGCTAAAGGAAGGTTTAATGAAGCGAAAACATGTCTTTGTTTCAGGGACAGACACAGAAGTAATAGTGCATTTAATTGAGGAGGAATTAAAAAAAGATGATAATCTTTCCCATGCAGTATTTTCTGTATTTCAAAAGCTTCATGGACTTTCAGCAGTGGTTGTAATGGATCATAAGACACACGCGCTCGTTGTTGCAAAAAACGGATCACCCCTGGTTATTGGAGTTGGAAAAGCTGAATATTTTGTAGCTTCTGATATGTCAGCAATTCTTCCTCACACAAAAAATATGATTTTTCTTGAAGATCATATGCTTGCTACCCTTTCAGATTCTATAGAGATTTTGTCATTGAAAACCGGTAAAAAAGAAAAACCAAATATACAGGAAATTAATTGGCAGCAGGAATCAGCGCATCTTGGAGAATTTAAGCATTTTATGGTTAAGGAAATTGCTGAACAGCCGATTGTTATTGAGCATTTAGCAAATGAGTGTTTACCTGAAATAAAAAAGCTATCAAATGTTGTGAAAAGTGCTCATGGAACATTCTTTATTGCGGCAGGAACAGCATATCATGCATGCTTATCCGGTATTTATCTTTTTTCAAGAATTGCAAAAATTCATGTGAACTCTGCTATTGCTTCAGAGTTTAATTATGTTGAAGATTTTTTGAAGAAAAAAAGTTTGGTTATGGCGTTTTCACAAAGTGGTGAAACTATAGATGTTGTTGAACCTTTAACACGAGCACAAGAAAAGGGTGCAACAATTGCGGCTGTTGTCAACGTTATAGGCTCAACCATTTACAGAATGGCGGATTATAAAATGTTGTTAGGCGCAGGTCCTGAGAAGGCTGTTGCGTCAACCAAGGCATATATCGCAAAACTTACTACCCTTTTACTGTTAGCATACTCCCTGGACAACAAGACACAGGAGATCCTTCCGTATGTGCACATGGCTGCAGATGAGATTAGGAGTATGCTGGACAAGAAAAAACTGCAAAAAATAAAACGTTTGGCAGGAAGTCTTGCAAGCACGCAAAGCATGTTTATTATTGGGCGTGGAATGTCTTACCCAAGTGCTCTTGAAGCAGCTTTAAAAATAAAAGAAGTAACTTATATTCATACTGAAGGGCTTGCTGGGGGAGAGTTAAAACATGGAACAATAGCACTTATTCAAAAAGGAACTCCATGTATAGTTTTTGCGCCACTGGATGAGACATATGAGGCAATAATTTCAAATGCTATTGAAATACGGTCCCGTGGGGCACGAATTATTGGTATAAGTCCTAAGAACTCTGATGCATTTGATGACTTTATAGAAGTTAAGGATTTAAAAGACGCGACTATCCTTACGCAAATTGTGCCAGTCCAACTGTTATCCTATTACATTGCTCTTGCAAAAGGGATAACTGATCCAGACAAGCCAAGAAACCTTGCAAAGTCCGTTACCGTAAAGTAAGTATCTAGTCTACCTTCCAGATTTCAGCATTTGCGTTTTGATATATCCTTTTTAGCCCCAAGTCTTGAGGTAAATATGGGAGCGATTCAATATAATCCTCATATTTTGAAAGATAAATATATCTGATATTTTTTTTCTTCAGGATACTTTTTGCATTTATACTTGAGCGCGCGAGTAAAAACGATATATCAATCTGAACAGGCTTATTAGTAAATAGACTAATATAAGATTTCTTACCGGCAGCTGCAGCAGGCTTATATTGGCTCGTAAATGCGCATTTAATGCAGTCTCTATCAAAAGAGAGCACATTACCCATTTTTTGCTTTTTTAGTACTTGTAGCGCGTCATACTCTGATTGACTGATATAAAATGATTGAGGGACTATAAACGGAATGTTTCCAGAAAGAAACGGAAAGCGCCTTTTTATGGTAAAGGGAAAAGCAATAGATGCATCTTTGAATACCATACCGTTTTCGGGCACAGAATATTTTTTGCCGAAGGTAAATGTTTTAGTTGGTAAGGTTACAGAATTATCTCTGAATTCTACAGTTCCCTTTTCAAATACTAATGATTTGTTTGTTACCTTCAATAGTTCACCAAAATTATAGTTTTCTTGAGTTCCTGGGTTAATTTCTGTATCTATTAAAAAAGGGAGCGTTATAGGTAGATTATTTTGCATATTTTTTTCACTATAAAATGGTTCTTTAAAGTTTGAGTAGTATTCCCTCAGGTCAATTATTTGTAGCCTCTTTGTTTTTGAGTCATATAAAAAGCCAATTCTATAATATGGTGTTTGCATCCAGATAGACTGAGCAGTAGTCTTTTCTAAAAGATCATGAGAATAAACAAGATGATTCGGAGAAATGGAAGGGAATGACACACGATACCACTTTGAAAACTCCGCCATGGTAAGAGGTTTTGTATTATTTGTTTGCGCGAATTGCTTTATCATATCTAGTTGTACTGCATAGTTAGTTTTATATGTTAAAGGATCTAAGTCTCCTTCAAGCCCCACCGTTATATGTCCAAATGAGTTTCTATATTGAGGAAGAGCAAACGTAGACAGCAGCTTTTCAAAATAGGAAGAGTTTATCTTTAGCGTTGAGTAGTCTTGCACGCTATACATGCTTGCCGCGTTGTGGCTTGGGCTGTGATACCCATAAATCGGGTCACGCGCCGCCCACCGTAAAGATACTATATCCAATTTTTCGCTTTTATTTTTTGCAGGTATAGCAGCATGTGTTTTATTAGGATAGTATGGTACTGACCACCAAGTTCCCCATACTGTGTAGTGGTCAAGGTCATATTGGTCTGAAACTCCAAGTACGCTTACAATGTTATATTTTTTCTTCATGTATTCGAGTGAATAGGAATCAACCCACCATGCTCCTACAGAAACTGGGTAATAGCCGAAGTTATCCTTAAAGGTATTAAAGACCGTATCTATCAGTTTCTTCCGGTCGTTTTGTGTGTATCCTGATAGAAATATTGAAGTAGCATAATGCCATGATGAAGTGTTGTTATAGGCTACATTTGCCTTTTTTGAAAGTTCAGGAGTTACTTCCAAAAATATGCCGATTTCCTGATCGTGATTTAAGCTTTTTAATTCCTTCACGAAGTCGTTTTTAGTAAGAACGTTATACGTTACAAGCCAAGTAGCGGGTAAATTTCTGGATTCTACCTCATGCTTTTCCGCCTGAAAACTCGCAAGATAACTCTTTGTGTAGGAAGAGATTCTTAGTGGGTTAACAATAGTGATAAATGAGTTCTCACTTGCAAAAATTTGTGAGGGGAATAGGAGAAAAGCAACAAAAAAAAGACAGATGAGTAATTTATGCATATGTACTTGGCCAAGGAGAAATAATAAGCATTTTGTTCTCAAGTTTTAATTCCTGATTTATTTTTTCAGTAATAAATGGCATAAATGGATGGAGTAGAAGCAGGAGGTTTGTATAGAGTAAAATTAGTATGGAATAAGAGTCGTTGTCAATTCTGTTTTTAACATCCTCTATATAAATATCTGCAAACTCATGCCAAATAAATTCATACAGTCTTTCCGCTGCTAAATTAAACTGATAGGAGTCAAGATATTTTGTAATTTCCAAATTTAAATTATTTACCTTTGTAACCCACTCTTGGTCTATTGTATTTTTAGCTTTTACGTTTGAAGTAGTTATTTTCATTTGTGATTTGCTTTCAGTGATTTTATCTTTTTGCATCTCTATAAAGCGTCCAATATTCCAAATTTTATTGGCAAATTTTCTTGCGGCTTCAAGCTTTGGATATGAAAGGGCTTGATCATTTCCGGTTGCGTTTCCATAGATTAGAGCGAAGCGCACTGCGTCAGCACCATATTCATCCACCAATTCAAGTGGGTTGATAACATTTCCCCGGCTTTTACTCATTTTTTTCCCATAGGGATCATTTACTATTCCATGGAATAAAACCCTTTTAAAGGGGATATCGTCTGTTATATAAAGTCCAAGCATGACCATTCTGGTTACCCAGGCTTTTAAGATGTCATACGCTGTTTCCATAACATCTGTAGGATAAAATTTATCAAAGTCGCCTGTCTTCCCAGTATTTAAAGTTAAATAAGGCCATTGTCCTGAGGAGAACCATGTATCAAAAGTATCTGGGTCCTGAGCTAGCTTTAAAGACTTACACTCATGGCACTGTTTGGGGATTTCACCCTCTGTTATAACCCAAGCATCACAATCACTACATTTCCACGCAGGGATTCGTATTCCCCATGCTATTTGTCTGCTTATATTCCAATCGTGTAGATTATCTAACCATTGAAAGTAGATTGCCTCAAAATTTTTAGGGGTTATCGCAATTTTGCCTGTTTTAACAACAGCTATTGCGTTATCCGCAAGTGTTTTTACTTTTATAAACCATTGTTCTCGTGGAAGAGGTTCAAGCTCATGCTTGCATTTATAGCAAGTTTTTCTAATTGTTGTATATGTCCGCTCTCCTTTTAGCAGGTTTTTCTTACGTAATAACTGAAGCGTTTTTTCGCGTGCAGGTTTAACAAAAAGCCCGTCTACAAGTCCTGTATTTATCATCTTACCGTCAAAGCCAACCACTTGAACTCCTGTTAGTTGGTGTCTTATTGCGACTTCCCAATCATCAAAATTTTGCATAGGTGTAACTTTTACAGCTCCAGTACCAAACTCTTTATTTACAAAATTATCTTCAATGATGGGAATTTCCCGGTTCGTTAGTGGGAGTAGTACGTTTTTCCCAATAAAATGTGAGTACCTTGTATCAGTTGGGTTTACCATAACTGCTACATCACCAAATAACGTTTCTGGTCTACTTGTTGCAACAACAATCTCTCCTCCTCCATCAATTGGGTAAGAAATCTCATAGAGTAATCCTTGGGTCTCTTCAGTAACTACCTCAAGATCTGAAAAGGAAGTTCCATCAAATGTACAATAGTTAACTAATTTGTACCCTCTATATATAAGATTATCATTATGCATTCGATGAAACGTTTTATAGACAAGTTTAATAATTTCTGGATCAAGTGTATATTTTTCTCTTGACCAATCAAGAGAAAACCCAAGTCTTTTTAGTTGTTTTTGAATTCCTCCCCTATTCTGCTCAACATATTCATGAATCATTGAATAAAGCGTTGTTTGGTCAAAATCTAGTCTGCTCCTTCCTTCTTCTTTCAATTTTTTCTCAAAAACAAATTGAGTTTCTATTCCTGCGTGGTCTGTTCCTGGAAGCCATAGTGCTGCGTATCCTTTCATGCGATGGTATCTAATTAAAATATCCTCAACGGTAAACATGGCATGACCAAAATGAAGAGCGCCATTTGCGTTTGGAGGAGGGAGAATTATTGAATATGGTTTGCCATTTGGATGTACCTCAGGTTTAAAATAACCGTTATCTTCCCATGATGCGTATATTTTCTCCTCTGAACCTATGTGGTTGTATGCTTTATCCATATTGAGGCTAATTGTAGCACAAAATAAATATTAGTAGTAGTAAAGTTTTTTAAACCTATCCATTTTAGAATGCTAGTTTATATAAAGAGGAAGAACAGAAGAGTAAAGACTCCTAAGAGCAAGAGAGATGCAATTACTTGAATTGAAGCAGCTTCCTTAACTAGCAATGGAAGTGTAATATCCAGGCGTTTTGCAATCCTTAGTGTTTCCCTTTGGTGTAAATAATTTACTGCCAGGAGTAAAAGAAGCGTGACCAATATAATAATTTTTATAAAAAATGCAATTGTCATCATATTAATTATGTAGTTGTGTTCCATATTCGCTTATTTGGGATTTTTTTGGCATAACCCAAATTTGTTGAGATTTAAAGTCTGGCATAGTATGGAGATGGGAAGATAGGTAATTTGCGATTTTTCGGGGCGATCTTATTCCTCTGATAACAAATTCTTCTTGATGGGTAGGTCTGTCAAATGTTATTACAACATTGCCTAAATCTAAAAGCTCAGAGACAAATCCATAAAGCTCTGCGTCTATTTCAGTACATCTGATTTGATCAAGAAGAACGGAATTTGAAACTTCTGAAAAAAGAGGGTTATATTTTATCTCAATAACTTTTCTGCTTGTGATTATATATAAGTGAAAATACCAGTGAATAACTTCCCTTATAATCGTGCCGCTTCCTACTAACGTAAATACAGAAAAAATAGCACAAGAAAGTAGTACATCTCTTAACAGAAAATAAGAAAGTCCGGTAAAAAGCGTATTTATCAGAAGCGCAAAAGTAGTCATTTGGAGGAGCCTTATAAATAATTCAGCTGCATGTTCACGTACTGCCAGAATTAGTTTTTCATCAGGAAAAGTTAAGAATTTTATAACCTCATCCTGTTCCAGGGTTTCTTTTAAGAAGGTTTTACTTAATATCTCATTCATGCATTCTATTGTATTCCTTGATGAGCAAATCGTCTGTAATATAGATCACTAAATAAGTGTAAGATTAGGCACTTCACAAAAGCAGTATGTAAAAATTGAAGAAACAAATGAATAAAATTGTTATAATACTGAAGGGATAGAAAGAATAGTTGGAAAAGTACTATATACGAATATATGCAGATGTCTATTAATCAATACACAAAAGAATTATTTAAGTATTTTATTAAGGAGGAAAAGAAGCTTCAAAAGCAAGGTTTAACCGTTAATCCTATTGTTTCAGAAATCGCATCATGGTATGAAAAATTAAGAAACGCAATGGAATACCGGCAGGATGAGGTATTGCTTCAATCTACAATATTACGAATAATTAAACGAAGAATTTTATTGGGTGGTGGCAAAGGGGTTGCGGGACCACTTGTTCGTGAATTGATATGGGCACGTTACCTTCCAGACGGAAGCGTTACGGAAGATTTAATTCATGCCGCGCAAGACAAAATAGACACATATCTTAAGTTGAGGCGCTATATTATAGATAATAAAATCCTAAAAGATGGTGAGGCAACAAAGCTAGTATACGATCTTCTTTCATCTGATCTTGAAAATCTTCTTAATCCAAGACCTGACCGTGAGGCTATGGCAAACTATATTTTTCATTCGCTACATCCAAATATAACACTTGAGAATGAAACAGAAGATACACTTAATGTGCAATTGTTTATTGCAATAAGACGATCTTACACGAAGGATAATTTAGCCCTCTTGCGATTTAACCTTTTCAAGCAATATTTTGGAGGGGTAACAAGTGATAGTTTTGAAAAAGTCTCAGTAGGTTTTTCAGAAGCGTTTGCGAGTATTGAGCGAGCAATTGAACACCCGCTTAGATATAAAATTGCAAATTATGTAAAAAAATATATCCCTCCTTTTTTAATTCTTGAAGATATTATAAGAACTCAGGAGGGGAATATTTACACACTTATTGAGAATGAAGAAGAATTTTCAAACGTGGTAATTTCAACATGCGAGAAGAAGTATAGTGGTATTGCATCAAAAGTCAGGCGGGCGATTGTAAGATCAGTTGTTTTTATATTAATATCTAAGGTTCTTTTCGCCTTTGTTATAGAAGGAACGTATGAGAAATATGCATATGGGCATATTCAGTGGTTGACTTTGGGTTTGAATATTGTAGCTCCTGTGTCTCTTATGATAATTGCAAGCTTTTTTATAACTACTCCAAACAGAAGTAATTCTTTAAGAATCCTTCATGCTATCCGTGAGTTGATGTTTTCCGTGGAGCCTAGGATTGGATACTCAATTACTTTTCAGGATCCTTCAAAAAAGAAAAACACGCTTTCGGACATTATCTTTACCATATTGTGGTTTACCACGTTCCTTATCAGTTTTGGCTTTATTGTATTTGTTTTAACAAAACTAGACTTTAATATCATAAGCCAGGGTATATTCCTGTTCTTTATTGCGATAGTATCTTTCCTGTCTTACCGTATAAGTCAAACTGCTCATATTTATACGCTTGAGGATAAACAAAGTATTAAAACTCTTGTTGCAGACTTCTTTTTCTTACCTGTTGCCCGAGTAGGTATGTATCTAACAGAGGGAATTTCGCAAGTGAATATAATTCTTTTCTTATTTGATTTTGTGATAGAGACTCCTTTTAAAGGGCTTTTTGGATTTTTTGATCAGTGGTTTTTATATCTTCATTCAAAGCGAGAGAATCTGGAGTAATCCGCGGCATATTTTCGTATAATAAGAAGAGAATGGTTGAGCGGTCTGAGTTAGTTCGAATTTTATTCAATACTGTTTCACAGATTACTGTCCGTTTTTCAGGGACTATTACTACTTTTCTGACTACTCTACTTATACTTTCAGTTTTGGGAGTCTCAAGTTTGGGAAGTTTTGTGAAAATTACATCTTTTGTTGCTCTTTTTTATATTCTTATTGACTTTGGACTAAACACTATATACCTCAGAGATCATTTTGAGAAAACGGAAGATTTTTTTGGAAATCTAATATTTTTAAGGCTACTTCTTTCATTAGGTGTATTTTTACTTGTTTGCTGTGTTATAGTCTTTACTCCATCCGGTTTTTCTTTTGGGTTTTCGAATTCTGAGAAATTAGGAGTATTCATATACTCTCTTACTCTTTTTACTGAAGGCATACTTATTTCTTTTTCGGGGCTAACACAAAAAAAACTGCTTCAAAAAACATTAATTTTTCCAAGCATCATATCTTCAATAGTAGTTTTAATTTTAGTAGTGTTAGGTGTCATATCATCAAACATTTTTCTGATACTACTTGCATACCCAATTGGTGAGTTGGTGCAAATATTATTCCTTTTGTATTTTGTAAAGAAAAGTATTTTATTTACGATTTTACCAAGCTCGTTTTATTCTTTTTCAAAAAAAACACTTATAGCAAGTGTTCCGTTGGCTCTCATGTTATTTTTAAATGTTGTTTATTTTAGAGTTGATACTATTATCCTATCAATGTATAAATCAAATATAGATGTTGGCGTATACGGTTTTTCATATAAGATCTTTGAATTTTTATTAGTTATACCGACATTTCTATCATCGAGTGTTTTTCCAATACTTATTCTACATAAAAATAACGCATATGAATTTAAGAAAAGAGTAAGGTCATATTTTGCTATTCTGTTAGGAATTTCAGTATGCATGTCAACTCTTGTTTTCCTATTAGCTCCTTTTTTAGTTTATTTTAAAAATGATATTGCAGCTTCCCAAACTACGCTTCAAATACTTTCATTTTCACTGCCGTTTTTTTTCTTGACAAGCCTTATGCAGTGGGTATTATTATTGAAAGGAAAAATATTGAGTTTAATTCTTATATATTTTCTAACAATGTTTGTGAATATAACATTGAATGTGGTGCTTGTTCCAACTTTTTCGTATAATGCATCAGCTGCAGTTACCGTAGTTACAGAAATTCTTGTTTTTTGCGGTATGATTCCCGCATTTACATTTGCGTGCATGGAAAAATCTACGAAACGTATGAGCAAATAGTATGATACTTACAATTTTTTGCGATGGAGGTAGTCGAAATAATCCAGGAGATGCTGCGTATGGATTCGTGGTTTATAAAGAGGGAAAAGAAATTTTTAAAAATGGAGAAAAGATAGGAATTGCAACAAATAATGTCGCTGAATATACAGCAATTGTAAAGGCATTAATTTGGGTAAAAGAAAACATGACTACCTCCACAGAAGTTCACTTTTTTTTAGACTCAGCGCTTGCGGTAAATCAAATGAAGGGGATTTTTAAGGTGAGAAATGAAGGTCTTAGGAGTTTATATTTTACCGTTAAGTCATTGGAGAAAATAATGGGTATTAAAACGGTGTATACAGCAATTCCTCGTGAAAAAAATAAAGAAGCAGATCGTATGGTTAACCTGGCGCTTGATGGTAAAATTTAATTCTTCTACAATAAGATCATGTCCCACCATCTTGTAGTTGAAGAAGTGCAAAAAACTCTCCCCCCCATTTTATTAATTGATACGAATTCTGGTCTTAAGAATACACTATTAAATCTACTTGTAAAAAAGATAGGAGATAATAGCAAAATATATGTTTTGAGCTCAAAGAATGTAGAGGGAATATATGAACGAATATCTCCTTTAGGAGCATATTTTTTTGATCATCTTTCTGATGACCTAGGTCATTCAGTTATATTTCTTGATGATATTTCTCAAAAGAAAAAAGTACTTGAAATAATTTCTAAGTTAGCAGTTCGGAAAACAAGGGTAGTAATTGTCATTCCTTACAGAGTAGTTGAGCACTTTATAGATGTAATGCTCGTTTTAAAGGATAATAAAAACGTAATTATTGCCCTTCTTGGTGATATTTATGGAAATAGTAACCAGAAAACTCCTCTTTCTCAAATTATCAAGTCTGCTGTAGTTGATAAGGTGATAACGATTTCAGGGAATGACCTTATGAAAGTTTTTCCTATATCAGACGTTGATGCGGTTACATCAATTGAGTATTTACTTTTTGGCGTAAGAAATCCTGTTTTTATATACAATCTTTTTTATAAATCTCCTCAAACGTTCACTTCTCTAATTCATATATTAAAGCGACAAGAGCCCGAGCTTGCGGTAATTTATGATGAGAATTCAGAGAAAGATGCGCTTTTTGTAAAAAAAGACAAGGCGCAACTAATCAAAGAGAGACTTGCAGTTACCCCTCAGTATGTAGAGTATGGGACTGGATTTGAGAAAAGTATAGAGCACTTAGATATAATAAAACAGCAGACCACAAAAGGGGAAAATAAAAAAAATCATAATAATGTATATTTTTTAAAAAAGTTACTGAAGATATTTAAATTTTTACTTATCGGATTTTTTATTTACGCATTCCTAACGGCTTTTTTATTTTTAATAAGTATAGTTACATTTAATATAGGAGCTAAAGAAGTAACAAAGGGAAATTTTTCTGATGCTAGTAAATACCTATCTGTAAGTAATATTTTGTACAATGCTACAAATAAAAGTGTTTCAGTATTTGTTGTTTTACCTTCAGAGTTAACGCAAGGTAAAATTAGGGATCAGGTAGTTGTATTTGGAGATATAGTGCAGATTTCCAATGAAATAATTTTAGTACTTTCGGACTTTGAAAAGAATGACGAGACAATATCGCAGGAGAAATTAAAAAAAGCTTTTTCTACGTTTACTCAATTATATTTTCTTCTTGAAAAGTCAGATATCCCCGAATATGGTAAAAGTACTATTCTCTCACTTCTCTCCAGCTCATCAAGTGTTCTTCCTCTTTTGCCAGTTATGCCATCTTTGCTGGGTTTTGAAGATGAAAAAACATATCTCTTGCTATTTCAAAACAATACAGAGCTTAGACCGACAGGTGGTTTTATTGGATCAGTTGGTAAATTAACCATTAAAAACGGAAAAATTAAAAACTTAAAAATTCAGGATGTATACGATTTAGACGGACAGTTAAGAGGACATATTGAACCCCATTTTATTGTTCGTAGGTATCTTCAGCCGCATTTGTATCTTAGGGACAGTAATTTTTCTCCGGATTTTTCTGCGTCAGCGAGTATGTCTGCTTTGTTATACAATTTGGAAGGTGGAGGAGAGGTGCACGGAGTTATAGCTGTAGATACAACTGTTCTTATAGAAGCATTAAAAATATCAGGACCAATAACTTTACCCTCAGGAGACAAGGTAACAAGTGAGAACGTTGTTAATCTACTAGACAAAACAATACATGAAGATTTTTTCCCAGGATCTAGCACTAAGAAAGATACGCTCAATACTCTTTTCAATAAAATTACTGTTTTGTTTGAAAACGATAAACAAAAAAAAACTAAACTTGCTCGTGCACTCCTGCAGCTTGCATTCCAGAAGCATATACTATTTTCATTTATTAATAACTCTACCCAAAAAGCTTTTGTAGGGGCAGGTCTTGCGGGAAGCATGTTAGACCCAAGAGATGAAAATGGGGCAGTAGCCGATTTCTTATCTATAAATGAAGCTAATATAGGAGTCAATAAAGCAAACTCGCATATAAAAAGAAAGGTTTTGTATTCTGCATATGTTAAGCCTGGGGTTCTTGAATCTGATGTTCTTGTTGAATATGCAAACGAAGGGAGTCAGGAGTACAAAGTATATATACGTTTTCTTGTTCCTCAAGACGCACAAGAGATAAGCATATTTATTGATGGGGTAAAGCAGGAGATTATTCCTGCTGTGACTTCCTCTTCTCAGTATGAGAAGAAAGGGTTTCGACAGCCAGTAGGTCTTGAGGTCGATGAGGAAATTGATGCAAACAAACACAAAGCAATAGGCTTTATCACTACAATTCCACCACACAAGACAAGCCGGGTGAGGGTTTTGTATGGCAATACGAAGATAGTTCCAAAAACAAAAAAGATCCCCTACTCTCTTCTTTATATAAAGCAACCTGGAACAGATAAATATCCGTTAACTATTCAATTGCAATCCGATCCGAGGTTTACAGTAAGTAGCAAGGGAAGCGAAGATGTTATATTGTTTAATGATTATATTTTAGGAGACAAAGAATTTACAAGAGAATTAATACAGGTAAAGGATTAAACTATGGTTTGCTTGAATAGTACTTTTTAGTTGCTAAATTCTTGAACAAACATTTTTCCATATACTCCCGCATCAATAACTCCTACTCCAACTTTAATAAATGATGTATCCAAAATATTTTTTCTATGTCCATCACTTTTCATAAGCCCTGACATTGCCAGGTCCACCTCTGGTGCAAAAGCTAAGTTTTCAGCTGCGCTTGTGTATGAAATTGAGTTATTTTCTAGCCTATCAAAAGGAGATAGGCCCTCAGGTGTATAATGTGAAAAATATCCCCGAACTAGCATATCTTTCGCGTGTGCGCGTGCGTCTTGTGTGAGTGCCCTATCAAATATGAGTGGGTCTATACCCTTCTTCTCTCTCTCTGCGTTTATAAGAGCAATCATTTTTTTTTCTGATGTACTATCAACTGTCCCATTATTTGTTTTAAAATGGAGAGTAACTGTGCTGTCTGCATCAGGTTTTATTGTTAAAAAATTTAGGCTTTCGGATATTGCTCCTCCAAAAATTCGTCGTGTTGCAAGTTCAAAAGACAGAGTTCTTGTAAATATAAGCCGCCCCGTAAGGGAAGATTTAATTTGAGATTTTATTGCAATCGAAACAGGAAAGGATAAAAGGACAGAGACGATAAAGGAGCAAATAAGTAAAAATGAAAGCACACCGAAAGCTCCTCCTAAAAGCCTCGAAGACATATTTGGAAATACCAACGATGTTCTTCTGGTAAAGTATGCAATAACATTTGAGGTAACAGCGTATAGTGCTACAGCAATAAGTATAAACGAGAGAGCATCAGATATTCCTTTTGAAAGTGAAAATGCAGAAATTAATAAAGATGCAAGGTGCGGGTAGAATAACAATCCGCCAATAAACGCTGCTACGGTAGCTGCAAGATTTGTCAGGGCAGGTAGTGCTCCTAGTGAGGCCTCTTCAAACACATAAAAAATAAATGCGACAATCAGGATGATATCAAAAATATTTATAGGAAGTGAGAATAATAATGATACCAATGCGTGATAAACGTTTAAAAATTCCATAAAATTTGAATCTTGGTATAAAAACACATATAATTTATCTAAACACATTAGGTGATGCGATATATATTATATACAGAATTTATATCCAACTCCACCGCGTACATAAGCTCCCTACCATGAAAGAACGAATAAAGAAAACCTATATATATACGCACTGGAAAAGAATAGCAGTTATCGTTTTCGCTGTAGCGTTTATTATTTTTGCTTACTTTTATGTGTTAAAAGATATTCCAACGACCGCAACTATAGGGAATCGCAATTTCCCACAATCATCAAAAATTTATGACAGAAATGGAAAATTACTCTATACTATTTATACCTCTAAAAATCAAACATTTGTTCCGTTGTCAAAAATTCCCAAAAATTTACAGAAGGCAACTATTGCGATTGAAGATAAAGATTTCTATAATCACGGACCAGTAGATATTCGAGGGATAGTAAGAGCCGCATACTCTACTCTTGTAAAAAAACAAACACAAGGAGGTTCTACTCTTACTCAACAGCTTGTAAAGACAACATTGCTTACTCCAGAGCAAACAATTCAGCGGAAAATTAAAGAAGTTATACTTTCTTTTATTGTTGAGGAAACGCATTCTAAGGATTCAATTTTGGAGATGTATTTAAACCAGGTACCATATGGTGGTACTGCTTATGGAGTGCAGGCAGCAAGCCAAGTATACTTTGATAAGCCAGTTTCAAAGCTTAATCTTGCTGAATCAGCATTTTTAGCAGGTCTTCCAGAAGCCCCTTCTCTATACTCGCCTTTTGGGTCACACCCGGAGGCGGCAAAGCGACGTCAGGAGGAAATACTAAGAAAAATGTATGAGCAAAAGTATATTTCAAAGAAACAAATGGGAAATGCCCTAAAAGAGAATCTTAAATTTACAAAAATTAGAGATAGAATTCTTGCGCCCCATTTTGTTTTTTATGTGAAAGACTTGTTGGTGCAAAAATATGGACAAAAGATGGTCGAGCAAGGAGGGCTTCAAGTAACTACAACTTTAGATCTTGCACTTCAGGAATATGCTCAGGCATCTTTATCTGCTGAAATTGAGGATTCCTCACAGTACAAAATTACAAACGGTGCAGCATTGGTAACGCAACCCGGAACAGGAGAGATACTGGCTATGATAGGTTCAAAAAATTATTTTGATACTGAGCAAGATGGGAATGTAAATGTTGCTCTTTCAAAAAGGCAACCAGGTTCATCTATAAAGCCAATTAACTACGCAACTGGATTAGTAAAAGGATTTACAGCTGCAACACCATTTGTCGATGAAAGGACTTGTTTCAATAATGTCGGACAGCCTGATTATTGTCCTGTTAATTATGATGGTAAATTTCATGGTGTGCAGCAGATGAGGTATTCATTGGGCAACTCGTATAATATTCCAGCAGTTAAGATGCTTAAGGCAAATGGAATTGATGCGATGATTGCTACAGCTTCTGCAATGGGAATAACAACTTTTACAGATCCGGAAAGGTATGGATTATCCCTTACTTTAGGAGGAGGAGAAGTTACGATGCTTAATTTGGCAGAGGCATTTGGTGTGTTTGCAAACGGGGGGTATAAAATTCCTCTTACTCCAATTTTAAAGGTGACAAATGGCAGCGGGAAAGTATTGGAGCAGTACGTTCCACCAAGCAGTCCAATATTTGGTGAGAAAGTTCTTCCAAGTGGGGTTGCGTTCATCGTCTCCCACATGTTGCAAGACAATAGTGCAAGAACCGCAGCCTTTGGACCGTCGTCAGTATTAAAAGTTAAAAACTATCCGATTTCAGTAAAGACAGGGACAACAAATGACTATAGAGATAATTGGACTATTGGATATTCTCCTTCCTATGTAGTTGCTGTCTGGGTTGGGAATAATGATAATACTCCTATGAGTGGGATAGTCTCAGGCGTATCAGGTGCTGCTCCTATCTGGCGATCTGTAATGGACTATATGGTTGAAAAAAATCCTCCGAAGGCTCTTATTCAGCCAGACAATGTTGTAGGTCTTACAGTTTGTGCAGATTCAGGTCTTTTACCCCCTCCTGATGGAACACCGGATAGGTGCCCCACTAGATATGAGTATTTTGTAAAGGGTACACAGCCAAAACAAACTGATCCTGGAAAACAAAAGGTACAAGTTGATAAAGATACTCATGATCTTCCACCAAAAGGTAAAACTGACAATCTAGTAGAGGAGGATCATAGAGTTATAACCGACGTTACTGGAGATAGATATTGCGTTGATTGTCCACATCCTCAACCATCTCCCTCTCCAAATCCTTAAAATTTTTACTGCTAAAACTAATTGTTGTCTTGCACCTGATTTACATATGAAAGTCCCAAAACCATAGAGAAGAGTAACTGTCCTTGCTGAATAGTTAATGGGTAATGGTCAAATAGCCCAACAAAAATAAATGAAAGAAGTAGCACAAGAGGTAGTTCATTAAATGAGAATAAATACTTTTCAGATTTTGCTTTTTCCCACGCTGTTGCTAATACAACGCTTAAAAAATACCCGAAAATGAATAACCCTAATAAACCAAGCTCACTTGCAATTAATAGAAAAATATTGTGAACGGGTTGCAAATACATGGTTGAAAAGCTCAATTGTTGATTTTCCTCAAAGGAATATGAATTTAATAATCCCACTCCTGTTAAAGGATTCGAGCTTAATGCATTTATACTTACGCCTATTAATTTTTCTCTTGGCTTGATGCTGTCTATAAAACTAGTTGGATTAAAGCGCATGCCATAGAAAAAAAGATAGAAAACAGTAAAGAGAGTAAGCAAAGCAAGGAGTATATAATTTAATTTCCTCTTTTTTGTATCATGAAGAGTTACAAATCCAAATGCATACAGAAGAAACAAAAGATTAAGAAAAAGAATAACTCTTGAGAAAGTGAGAAATAACCCTGCTTGAATACATATAATTGCCGCAAAAAATAAATATCTTTTCAATTCTTTACTGTTATGCATTCCATATGTTGCAAAAACAGATGCAAGAAATAGAAAAAAACCTAAAACATTTGGATGGGGAAAAGTGCCATATGGGCGTACAAGAATGCCTTGGGGTAAGTTCATGGTTGCGATTCCAATACTTAATATGTTGTAGTAACGTTCGCCAAAATAATATAAAAATCCGTTTATGGATTGTTGATTAATAAATTGGAAGACGGAAAGTGCTGATTCAAGTACCCCAGTAAGCGTAAAAAGAACGCATATTATTACTAGGTCTTTCTTTGACAGCATAGTTGCGGTAAACAATCCTAAATAGAGAAACTCAAAAAATTTGAGGATTCCAAAAAGCACTGCATATGGAGAACTTACATAAAATAATGAGACAACGCAAAGTGTAATTAATAGCAGAAATAATTTGTTTGAAAAAAATTTATAAAAAAGTGGCTTTTTTAGAACAAGAGTTATAGAAAATGTAAACAGAACAAATATTAAAATATCTGAGACGTAGAGAGCCGGGGAAAGATAGTCAACCCTTATCCCATGTATGTATGAAAAATTTGGCCAAAAATGAGGACCAAATTGCTGGGGTAAAAAAATAATGAGAAGAAAAAAAATAAATTTGGAGATTCGTAGACGTTTCAACTAGAACATTGTAGATTACTTCTTTTTGATTATCAATACGCGATCACGTTCATCACCAGTAGATTCTGTCATAACCTCAGCATCCTCAGCTAGCGTCATGTGCACATGTCTTCTCTCCCATGGCTTTAGACCTCTTACGGATTTTTCAATTCCAGTTTCAAGCACTTCTTCTTTAAGTCTTGCGGCAAGGTCTGTAAGGTATGCTTCTCGTTCTTCTCTGTATCCACCAATCTCAATAAGAATTCTTTTACCCTCAGGTAGATCTTTTGCAACCAGAATATAAATTACATATTCAAGAGCGGATAATGTATTTCCATGTTTCCCTATAAGTAAAGCGTTATTATCTTTTGCATCTATACCTACGACAAGCGCCTCATCCCGCTCTGATACAGAGACTTCTGCCTCTATGTCCATAAGGTGCATCAGCTCTTCAATTTTTTCTGTTATTAGTTTAATGTTTTCTTCCATGTAAGTTTACTTTTTTGAACCAGGGGTGTGCGCCTCCTGCTCCGACAATCAAATATTGCTGAATTATACCAAAAATTGTGAACGTATTCCAATAGAGAGATAAGCCGAGCGGTAAATTATATGAAAAGAACGCTATCATAATTGGAAAAATAAATAATGATTGGTTTTGGAAAGCGGTTTGGAAGTCGTCACTTTTTGCGGTTTTTTTAGATGAATCTTTTCCTTTTTCTTTCTTTACGACATCATCCGGATGGGGAAGCATCATTTTAGAGAGTATAAATTGTAAAAGTCCGGTTATAAGAGGGATTAAAAGAAAAAGTGGATTTGATGGCATGAGCTTTGCCGGCGTTGAGGAAAGTAAAATACCAAAAAAGTAAACATTCCAATCTGCTTGATTAATATGTAGCCATGGGAAATATAATACCTTATTTATGCTTTTTAATGTGTTTGGGTCAGTATTTACTACGTGTGTCAAAACGTTATATAGACTCCAAATAATTGGAAGTTGAATGAGAAGAGGTAGACATCCTGCCATTGGATTTATTCCATGCTCTTTGTAAAGCTTCATAGTTTCTGCTTGTTGTTGCTTTGCGTCTCCTTTGTGCTTTTCTTTTAATGCGGCTACATGAGGAGCTATTTTCTGCATTTTGTGAGCTGATTTTATTTGTTGAGAAGTAAAAGGATACAGGACAAGTCGAATAAGAATAGTAAGACCTATAATTGAAAAACCAAGTGGGTATGGGGCATGTACAAAAAGTAAGAGTTGGTAAATTCCGACTAGAATATTTGTGATCGGATTAATAAATAATATGTTAAAAAGTGATCCTATTGCCTGGAAGTCCATAATTATTTGTTTAGTCGTGCAACAATGTGTTCCACCTCATCTATTATAGCTGATTTTTTGTACTCTTGGAAGGGTAATCTTAAAAACACAACAATCGTGTATGAGTTATGTGTATTTTTACATGTATTTATGATAGCTTCACGAACCATGCGCTTAGCCTTATTTCGTAGTACAGCTTTTTTAGATACTTTTTTCCCCGCGATTACTCCAAAGGTTGGAGTATCAGATTTCTGATATCGAAAAACAAAGAAGGGGGTAATAATTTTTTGTTTTGGGGCACCACTTTTAAAAGAAAATCTTTGAGATTTTTTAAACATGAAGTAGTAAGTTAGTTTGAGGGAGCTAATTTCTTTCTTCCCTTAAGTCTTCTTCTTTTTAAAACCGCTTTTCCGCTGTGGGTTTTATTTCGGGACATAAATCCATGTTTTTTTATCCCCTTCACCTTTTTGTGCTTCATCCGTTTTTCAGACATATGTGTATTGTACTAAATTGTAAGTCAGTTGACAATAAGCAGCCTCGGGAGTATGCAGATGAAATATAGTAACCAACTAATCCTGAGATTTTCTTATTTCAACAATCTTTCCTCTTTTCATATAGCCTTTTTTTTGTTACTCTGAATATATGATAAAAGTAGCAATCAACGGATACGGTAGGATTGGTAGAGTAGCTCACAGAATAATTATTGAAAAACATTCAGATGAAATAGAAGTGGTTGCTATAAATGCAGGATCAAGTACTGACATGCAAGGATGGATGTATTTACTCAAGTATGATACCACTTATGGTCCGCTTTCTCATCACGCATTATTTATACAAAAACCTGAAGAGGTAACTATCAAAACATCAACTCCCACAATAGGAGCATTGGTAGTAGACGACAAGATAATTCCATTTTTTTCCGAAAAAGATCCGACCAAACTTCCATGGAAAGAGTTAGATGTGGATGTGGTAATAGAGTCAACTGGAGCATTTACAACACCAGAAAAAATTCAACCCCATCTTGATTCCGGTGCAAAGTCTATTGTCTTGTCAGCTCCCTTTAAGGATGAGGCGGCTTCTGCCACCTATGTATTAGGGGTAAACTTAGACCCTGATAAAACGGATAATTTGGAAAATGTAATAAGTAATGCATCATGTACGACAAATTGCATAGCCCCCGTTGCAGCAGTTATGGAGCACGCATTTGGAATAGAGAAGGCGATGATGACAACTATTCACAGTTATACTTCAGATCAAAGAGTGCAAGACGGTGGACATAAGGATTATAGGCGGGCACGTGCAGCAGCTCAAAACATTATTCCTACATCAACCGGGGCAGCTAAGGCCGCAGCTAAGGCAATACCATCTCTTGAAGGGATATTTAATGGCCTTGCAGTACGAGTCCCGACAGTTGTAGGATCTTTATCAGATTTTACTTTTTTACTTAAAAAAAATGTTACCGTTGAGGAGGTAAACTCAGAATTTAAAAATGCTGCCGATACGCCCAAATGGAAGGGAATATTAAGAGCTACAACTGACCCAATTGTTTCAAGCGATATTATTGGTGATTCACATTCATCAATTGTCGATCTTTCATTGACACAAGTAGTAGGAGGCAATATGGTAAAGGTTATTGCTTGGTATGACAATGAATTTGGGTACGCAAACAGGCTTGTTGAAGAGACTGTTGTCCTCGGAAAAAAATATCAGACAAAATAATTACTAATTGACCTAATTACTAAATAATGATTTAATACCCAATTATCTCAAGCACTATTAAAAAATATGAAGGACACAAGAATAATTACTGTTTCAGGAAGAATTGGAGCAGGCTCAACAACTCTAGCAAATGGAATAGCACACCATTTGGGTTGGAAGCACATAGAAGGTGGAGAAATATTTTGGGAAGCGATACGTTCTAAAATGAATGTTGACGCGAAGGATACACATCTTCGTCCAGATGAGGAAGATGCGCTTTTTGATGAGCAGCTTAAAAAAATTCTTAAAGAAAATAGAAACATTGTATTGGAGACAAAACTTGCAGGTTATAATGCGCAAGGAGTTGACGGTGTTTTTAAAATACTGGTTATATGTGAAGATAGAGTGGGAGTAGACCAGACTCAAATGAGAATTGATAGATTAGTAAATCGTGAAGGAAAAGCTATGGAAGATGCAAAAAAAGAAGTTCTAGAAAGAGAGAAAAACGATTTAGCAAAGTGGAGGCATATGTATGCTCATGATGATCAGGACTGGGTATATTTTGATCCTAAATATTATGATTTTGTGATTAACACCTTTGAGCATAGCAAGGAAGAGACTTTAAAAATTGTGCAAGACGTTCTTGAGAAAAAATAGGACCTTGGGGTTTTCGCCTTAGCTTCTTTGGTTTTTTATCCATTTTCTATAAAAATCTTCCCGTTTTATTTCTCTTTCAGATTTTCTTTTCCATGCTGCGTCCATTTGCCAGTTAACCTCTTCTCCTAGAGAAGGGTTATGTGTTTCGATATAATTCATAGACTCTACAACAAATTTCACACCAGAATCATTTCCCGGAAGTGTGTCGGCAAGACCATCTGCTAGTTGCTCTATTTTTGCATAAATTTTATCTGCAGCATTTCCTGAAATTACGGTTTTATACCTCCTCATTTCTTCTGTGAATATGACAAATATTTCTTCGCTTGAAGTGTTGGTAAGAATAGTTGAGGTTTGAATAGGTATGTCTTTAGTTGTTATTAAAGTTCTTCGTTCTCTTCTTATAGGTTCTGTTGCTTTTATAAGCCTTAGTTTTAGCTCTTTGACATTTGGCTCTATTTGCTTTGGCGGTTTCTCAGACATGGGTAGATTATATCATTTAGTTAGTTGTGTGTGAAAATTTGAAAGGGTATTTTATTATCAATGTATGAGTGAAGTCTCATCTAAAGAAGCGCTATCTGTAAATGCATCAAAACCAGAAGATAAAAAAAATCCAACTGAGCCCAAGAGAGAGGGTTGACGTCCGCACTTGTACTATCAACTGTTGACAAAAGTGCATCGGGTAAATTATTTGCAAGGTCAACACCAATAACATTTTTATATAGTGGTGCGTTGGATATGAGTCAAAACCCTCTTTATGACTATACAAATACTCCTTTTGACACACCATAAAGTATTGAAAATTACTCAAGTACGCTTATTCCCGGGAGTTTTTTGCCTGATAGAAATTCTAACATTGCACCTCCACCAGTTGAAATAAAAGAAAAACTACCCAACATGTTGTGCTCTCTTAGCAGTGTTAATGAGTCTCCTCCACCAACTACCGTATATGCATCTGATTCAGCAATTGCCTTAGCAATTTTTAGAGTATTTGCCTCTGTTTGAGAGTTGCCCATCTTGCCAACCGGTCCATTCCATACAATAGTTTTGGCAAGAGCGAGAATTTGTATAAAGTTTTCTGTGTCTTTTTCTGTGATGTCTTCACCGTTTGGAGTATTATCTGCTACCAATACAGCAGATTTTTGACCACTAATTTTTTCATGTTGAACTTTGATTAGAGTTTTTGTTTCATCGGCAATTTTACCCCCTACTAGTACATAGTCTGCTGTGTGGTGCATTTTTTCTACCATAGGAAGTTTTGTTTCAATTTTTGCTCCTCCAATAAGAACTGCAAGTGGGCGTTTTGGATTTTTCATAATATTCTCCAATGTTTTCACTTCTTTTTGAAAATGAAATCCTGCATATGAGGGGAGTAGTTTTGCTAAGCCAACGGTTGTTGCATGCGCCCTATGAGAAACTGCGAAAGCTTCATTTACAAAAATATCTCCAAGACCTGCCAATTTTTTTGCAAACGCTTTATCGTCTTTCTCCTCACCTTCGTAAAAGCGAACGTTCTCAAGAAGGAATAAGTTGTCTTTAATTTGCCAACAGGGAAATTCATTTAATGTTTCCTGTTTAATTTCCCCTCCAAAATGCTCCGCATACCACTTGGCTACGATTTCTAAGGTGAGTTTGAGAGTTACCTTTCCGTCCGGTCGTCCTAAGTGTCCAATAAGAACTGCAATTCCTCCGTGACTTATTATATATTTAATAGTTTCTAGTGAAGACAAAAGTCTTGTGTCGTCAAGGATGAAGTCATTTTTAATATCTACATCTGAATCAATTCTTACAAGTACAGTTTTATTCTGAAAATTGGATACATCTGAAATGCTTTTGAGTGTCATAGTACTTTTATACACAAATAATGTTTACTGGGCAAGTGCTGTTGCCGGTTTTGTGGGTGATGGGGTAATAGGGGTATATCTACATCCACCCTCTGTTCCTTTAAGAAAATACATCTCAAATCCGTAGCAAGATTTTTTGGTCAGACTGTCGGGGATAAGAAGTGGACCTTCATTTCTTGTTTCAAGGAGGCTGGTAATAATTCTGTTCCACATGGGAGCGGCTCCTGTTATTCCAGATGCTAATGCTTGGCTCATGGGAGAATTGTCATTGTTGCCTACCCAGGTTGCAACTACTAGATTGGGAGTAAATCCTACGGTCCAATTGTCTCGTTTATTGTCTGTTGTCCCCGTTTTAACAGATACTCTGTGATTTGGTACATTTAACGGAGAATTGCTGCCAAACTCAATTGATCTTGCCCTGTTATCTGACAAGATGTCTGAAATAATAAATGCAACACCAGCGTCTAGTACTTGGGATCCTTGGGGTATTTTTTTATAAAGTTCGTTTCCGAACGAATCAGTAATTGAAAGAATCGGATCCATATCAACCCGTTTTCCAGAATTTGCAACTGTTCCGTAAACATTTGCAAGATTTAACATTGTAGTTTCAGCTCCGCCCAAAGTTATTGATAGACCATATTTTTCAGGTTCATTCCAGGTTTTTATACCCATCCGCTTTCCTTGTTCAATGATATTTTCCACTCCCATTTTTTGAGCAACCCGTACTGCAGGAATATTGAGCGAATTTGCAAACGCTAAACGTAAGGGTACATTCCCTCTATAGCTTCCGTCGTAATTGACGGGAGTGTAAGCAGGACCCTGTGCGGGAGTTATGGTAAGAGGAGAGTCATCTAACATTGTCGCCTGTGTGTATCCTGATGAGAGAGCAAGAGCATAGGTTACGATTTTAATCGTAGATCCTGGTTGACGCAGCGAGGTGACTAAATTTACATTTCCATCATGTTCCGTGTCAAAGTAATCTTTTGAGCCAACCATAGCAAGCACATCACCGTTTCTTGGATCTGTAACTACTGATGCACCGTTTGATATGTTAAGCGCTGCGTTCCCATCTACTTCATTTTTTACAATTTCCTGTACCTTATTCTGCATTTTCATATCAAGAGATGTTTTTACCTGGAGTCCTCCATGTTCTACTTCAGATAGACCATATTTTTGAACGAGTAGATCTTTTATGTACATTACAAAGTGTGGTGCTTTAATCCCTACGCGTGAACCTGCAAAAATAAGCTTTTTGTCATATGCTTCATCTGATTGTTTTTTACTAATTGCTCCCATTCTTACCATTGCTGACAATACATCTTTCTGTCTCTTTTTCCACAGAGTGGGGGTTGTAGAGTAGGGAGAATATATACTGGGTGCCCTGGGAATACCTGCAAGAAAGGCAGATTCAGCAAGGTCTAACTTTTCTACTGATTTGCCAAAATATATTTCACTTGCAGCCTGAACTCCCCATGCTGTTCCTCCATAAGGCACATAATTGAAGTAAAGTCCTAATATCTGTTCCTTGCTGTAAACTCGTTCTGCCCAAAATGCCAAAAGAACTTCCTTCACTTTCCGCGTAATTGTTGGTTCAGGAGTAAGAAGGGATGACTTTATGAGCTGCTGTGTAATTGTTGATCCACCCTGAAGATCATTGTGTTTCAGGTTTGAAACGAGTGCGCGTAGCATGCCTCTCACATCAAAACCTGGGTGCGTATAAAAATCTCTATCCTCAATTGCGATTGTTGCTTGCTGGAGATGTTTGGGGATCTTGCCAAGTGGGACAATTGATCTGTTTTGATTTGCGAATATCTCATAAAGTAGTACTCCATTTCTGTCATAAATTTTTGTAGTTTTGGGTATGTACGTTGTTGAAATTCCAGACGGATTTGGAAGGTCAGAGAGAAAGACCAGAGCAACTAGTGGGAGGAAAATAAAAATTGATGCAAAAATTACTCCCCAGAAAAAAATTTTGAATCTGTACCAAAAGGAAGGGCGTCCCCTATGCGCTTTCCGTAATTTTTTCTCTTCTGATAAAATTTTTTGCTCCAAGATAAACTCATCGCGTTTTTGTTTTTCATATTCGTAAAGCATTACAAATGGATACGTCACAAACTTAAAAAGCTTTTTCGTTTTTTTAATGACTTTTTTGGTGTAGTGTTTAATGTAATAGTTGTGTTTTCTTTTTGTTTTAAATAATATCTGCTTTTTTTTAAGTCGGTGATTTTTATTCTGTAACATTAGATGGGGAAGTCTTGAAGGGTTTTTGTAAATCTTTATTAATGTTCTGTGGCTTTTTATAAAAATTCTTCCCAAGTGAGATAAAAGGTAAAGCACGCTATCCCCAATTAAAATGAGGATCCAAATAAGAAGATAAAAAAGATCTACTATAAGTCTCATGGCGCTCCCAATTATCCGATTCATTCGGATAGAGTACACCTATCGGATAAAACAGGGGAATTTGAATCAGATTATACTGAAGGGATAATATGGACGCAAGTGGTAAAAATGTTTGAGCCATGGGTTCTTACGACCTCATACTAGAGGTTCAGTTTTAAAATGTACACAACAAGCATCAGTTGCAAAATTGCAATCATACATATTAGAATAAAAGTGCCTCAAAAATATTATATGTGTACGCTTGTTGTCGGGTCATCTGATATAGACATATTTCTTTCACCAGAGTCAAACACTTCATATACTCAAACTGATAAAGAAGTTTCTTTTGGACTAGGGGATAAAATTCCCATAAAACTTTCAGAAATGAAACTAGGGGGGAACGGTTCAAATGTTTCAGTAGGACTTAAAAAGCTCGGTCTTGATGTATCCTTTTATACATATATGGGTGAAGATGTGTTGGGGCATCAGATGAGGGAGACTATTGAGCAGGCGGGGATAGATCTTATAGAGAGTAAATTAAAAACGAAAAGCTCTTCATTATCTCTTATTTTTGATTTTTCCAAAGACAGAGTTATATTCTCGCATCATGAGGTACTTCCTTACGACTTTGACGCAACACGAGTGAGCGATATTCAATCTTTATATTTGACATCAATTGGGGAAGACTGGCAGAAGGCGTATAAAGACGTTTTATTATATGTTCAGTCGCACCCCTTATTATTAGCATTTTCTCCAGGCTCACATCAGTTGAAGGACAGCAACGATGTTATTTTTGAGGTATTAGCAGCATCAAAAATTTTATTTGTAAATAAAGAAGAAGGTGAGAGATTGCTTGCCAAGAAAAAAGAAGTAGCAGGCGACATGCGCGAATTATTGTATAAGTTGTCTCAGTTTGGTCCAGACATAGTTTCTGTTACTGATGCTCAAAATGGAGCGTATAGTTACTCAGAAAACGCATATTACGCTATCCCCTCATATGACGAAAATCTACGCTCTATTGATAAAACAGGCGCAGGAGATTCATATGCATCTGCTTTTTTTGGCGCACTTTTACTAGGCAAAAATATAAAAACTGCAATGGCTTGGGGAGCAGTAAATGCGCAAGGTGTTATGAGTAAAGTTGGTGCTCAAGATGGACTCTTGACGAAAGATAAAATTGAAAGTATGCTAGTTGCGCGTTCAGATTTTCAGGTGATGCAGATATAAAAAACCATGACTAATCAAGACTTAGCCCGCTCTCTTTGGATTCGGACACGTCAAGAAAAATTTGCCGTTGGAGCGTTCAATATAGATAATCAAGAAACACTTATTGCGATAGCCCGTGCTGCTAAAAATAAAAATTCCCCCGTCTTAGTTGAGGTTTCACATGGAGAGGTTGAGGCTATGGGGCTCATAAATGTTCGTAGTCTAGTTGACAATTATAAAAAGGAATATGGTATAGAGATGTATATTAACTTAGATCATTCGCCTTCGGTTGAAGCAGCAAAAGCCGGAATTGATGCCGGGTTTGAATTTATTCATATTGATCTATCTCAAGAAAAAAAAGGAGCAACACTTTCTGAAATTATTAAAGCAACAAAAGAAGTAGTTGAATATGCAAAAACTACAAAAGCCTTAGTTGAGAGTGAGCCTCATTATTTTGGTGGGAGCTCGAACGTGCATCATGATGAAATTAATTATGATGAGATTAAAAAAACGTTTAGTACTCCCACGGGTGCAAAAGAATTTGTAGAAGCAACGGGAATAGATACATTTGCTGCTGCAATTGGAAATCTCCACGGTAAATATCCAGTCCCTAAAGTACTTGATATTGATTTATTAAAGCAAATTAGGGCAGTGTTATCCTGCGCAATCAGCCTTCATGGGGGGTCAGGAACTCCACCAGAATATTTTAAGCAGGCTATTGAGGTTGGGGTAAGTAAGATTAATATAAACTCAGATATGCGTTATGCCTTTAGAACAGAATTGGAACGTCAATTAAAAGATAATCCAGATGAATATGCCGTGGTAAAACTCATGAAGCCAGTTGAGGATGAGGTACAAAAAGTAGTAGAGGAGAGAATGGATGTATTTGGGTCTACAGGAAAAGCGGTAATATGAAAAAAGTATATTTGGGAGCGGATCATGCAGGATTTGCATACAAGGAGGAATTGAAGCCAATTATTAAAAAATTAGGATATGATCCAATAGATTGTGGAGCATTTTTCTATGATAAGGATGATGACTATCCAGACTTTTGTGCAGAAACAGCACGGCAAGTAGCTTCTGAGGCTGGATCTTTTGGTGTTGTTTTTGGGAAATCAGGTGCCGGAGAATGTATCGTTGCAAACAAAATCTATGGAGTTCGAGCATTTTTGGCAATAAATAAGCAAAATGTGCAGCTTGCAAGAGAGCACAATGACGCAAACGTCATGTCAATTGGGTCCGCTTTTATAAAAGAAGATGATCTTGAGACGCTTCTTGCAACATTTCTCAAAACGCCTTTTTCCAATGACGAACGCCATATAAGAAGAATCCAGAAGATCAAAGATCTTGAAAAGAGGGTATGATATAAAAATGAAAGAATTAACAGTTGAAGAGTATGTTTATGAGATAGTACCAGGAATTCTTGAAAAGGAATGGGATTCTATTGAGGAAAAACTTGAGCAGGCTAAAAAATTTGCAAAAACTGTTCACATAGACTTGATTGATGGAAAATTTGCAAGTAATACCACATTTATGGATCCTGCACCTTTTGCGAAGTACTCAAAGGATTTGATTTTGGAAGTTCACATGATGGTGGAAGATCCTAGAAAATATCTAAAACCCTTTGCAGAAGCAGGCTTTACAAGATTTTTAGGACACATAGAAAAGATGCCAAGCGTTTCCGATTTTGTTGCCGAAGCACAATTATATGGCGAGGTAGGACTCGCATTAGACGGTCCAACTGATAAATCTATTGTTGATACAATCCCGCTTTCTGATTTAGATTGTGTGACTGTTTATACATGTCAGCAGGTTGGTTTTACTGGTGCTCAGTTTGACGAGAGAAAGCTTGATAAGGTAAGGTTAATTAAAACCCGCTCTCAAATCCCTGTTGAGGTAGACGGAGGAGTAAAGGATACAACTATCTTATTTGGGAAAAGTGCGGGTGCGGTACGATTTGTCGCAACTTCATTTATCTGGAATGCTCAAGATCCGAAGGTAGCATATGAAAGACTTCGCTCAATTGTAGCTGATCACTAATGGAAGAATCCGCTAAGGTGAGTTGCCGCAAAATACTGAAGTAGGAGAGTGATTACGACTGATACGATTAAGAATCTATTAATGGGGAACATACCTCCTCTTACAATAAACACAATAATCATTTCTCCTACTACTAGGAGATTAAAGACGAGTGAATCAGGATAAAAATTATATTGAAGTGCTAGCATAAAAAGCACGATTAATATCGTGGAGAAGATTCCGGTTATAGTAAGCGTAAACTTAAGTCTTTGTCTATTTAAAATTTGTTCAGATGCGGGTCTAGGACGCTTTTTTAATAAATTGCGGCGCTTGTTATCTATTGCCAGGGCAAAAGCTGGAAGCCCATCTCCAATAAGGTTTACCCACAATATTTGAGTGGGAGTAAGTGGAAGGGGGAGAGCGAAAACTACAGCAAAAAGTATAAGCGCAAATTCAGTAAGATTTGTCGCAAAAAGAAACATAACAACACGAACAATATTTTCATAGATTCCGCGTCCTTCTTCTACTGCCTTTATGACGGTATATAAATTGTCATCTGTTATGATCATATCTGCCTCCTCTTTTGCAACATCAGTTCCTGACTTTCCCATGGCAATCCCAATATGTGCTTCTGAAAGCGCGAGTGCATCATTTACCCCATCCCCAGTTACTGCAACAATTAACCCTGCTTGTTTGTAGAGTCTCACCAGGCGAAGTTTATCTATTGGAATCATGCGTGCAAAAATTTTAATTCGGGGGAGAAGCTTCAAGAGTTCTTGATCACCCATTTTATCCAATTCGTCGTGAGTTACTATCAGCTCTCCATCTGTGATAAGACCAATTTCTTCAGCAATTGCCTTCGCTGTGACGGGATTGTCTCCCGTTACCATAACAATACTAATCCCCGCATCTCGTGCTTCTTTTATCGCCTGTTCTGCTTCTTTTCGGGGTGCATCGTAAAGTGCTGTAATTCCAAGAAGGGTAAAATGTGTGCTTTTGGGTGCTTTCTCCGCGAAGGCAATTGCGCGGAGACCTTCGGCTTCATACTCGTTCAATAGTTTTTTTACATCCGCGTGTTCGTTAATTAATGTAAAGATTGTTTCAGGTGCGCCTCTGACTAAAATGTGCTGTTCACCATTGTTTTCCCAGGTAACTTCAATAGTTTTTGTTTCCGGATTAAAAGGTTTTTCCTCAGCTATTTTTCCTTCTTTCCGAAGACTTTCAATATCTTGGGATTGCTCATTGGCGAACGCAAGAAGCGCACCGTCTGTTCCGTCTCCTGTTATCTCAAAACTATTTCCATCCTCTTTTAGCACTAGGTTTGCTGTGTTTCCTAAGACCATGCATCGAAGAAAGAGACTTTCTTTCTCTTTATTGTGAAGATAGAACTTTTTTACCTTCATTTTGTTTTGCGTGAGCGTTCCGGTTTTGTCAGACAATATAACGTTTGTTGTTCCAAGTGTTTCAACTGCAGCCATTTTACGCATGATAGTTTTTCTCTTAACCATTCTGTATGCGCCAACAGCAAGTCCGACCGTAACTATTAACGCAAGCCCTTCAGGGATAAGTGCAACCGCAACGCTTACTGAGATAAGGACTGTTTGAGTTAAATCCCGTCCCTGGAGAAAGCCAATAGGGATAAGCGCAAAAGATAGAATAAGTGCTACTGCAGCAAGCCGTTTACTAAGGGTTGAAAGATTTTTTGTAAGTGGAATTTCTGGTTTTTTAGTTTTCTCCAACTCAGATGCTATTTCGCCTAATTTTGTTTTAAAACCAATCGTTTCAACTAAAAACATTCCGCGACCACGCACAACAAACGTTCCGGAAAATAAGTGTGAATCTACTTTTTTTTCCACAGGGATTGATTCTCCAGTAAGAATAGATTCATCAACCTCCATTGATACATTTGTGATGAGCTTTCCATCAGCGGGTATCTTGTCTCCCTCACGAATTACTACAATATCTGAGGGGACAATATATCGCGCGTCTATTTCAGTTTCCTGTCCATCCCGTATAACACGCGCAATCGGGGAAACTAGTTCTTTTAATTTTCCAATCGTGTCGTGAGCCCTATATTCTTGGATAAATCCAAAAATTCCATTGAAGACGAGCACCATAAAGATAAAGACCATGTCTATGGTATCGCCGATAAAGTATGAGAATATTCCAGCAAGAAAGAGTATGAGCGTTGTTATGTCTTTATATTGTGCAAGAAGGAGTTTTAGGAAAAAAAACGAGTCTTTTGTTTCAACCGAGTTTTTCCCAAATTGTTTTTGGAGAGCAGGGATTTGCGACGAGGACAATCCCCTCACATTGTCTATGGGCATACTTTAGTATACCAAATTGTTACAGCCCTATTAGTCACTTGAGGTTTTTGGTCTATAATGAAGCGCTTCTAAGACATGCTCTTTTTTAATAGTTTCAGATTGCGAGAGGTCTGCAATTGTTTGTGCAACCTTTATGACTTTGTGATATGACCGTGCCGAAAGTGCGAATTTTGTAACTGCATTTCGCAAAACATCCTTAGCTGCTGCATCTATTTGTATAAATATTTTTATATCCTTGGCAGACATATCAGAGTTTGTGATAATTTTTTTCCCTTGAAACCTCTTTAGTTGCCGCTTTCTTGCCTTCTCAACGCGATTTCTGACTACTTTTGACGTTTCTATACTTGTATCATCATCTTCTGTAATTTTAGAAATATTTACTGCTGGTACATCTATATGAATATCTATTCGGTCTAGCAATGGTCCTGATACACGCTTTTGGTATTTTAAAATTTGCAGCGTTGTGCAGTTGCACTCACGAGTGCGATCACCATAATACCCACATGGGCAAGGATTGGCTGCTGCAACAAGCATAAAACGACTTGGAAATTTTACCCTTTCACGTGCGCGTGAAATAATAACATGTCCGTCTTCCATCGGTTGACGCATAGCCTCCAAAACATGTCTGGGATATTCCGGAAATTCATCTAAAAATAAAACTCCACGATGCGCAAGTGATACTTCTCCGGGTTTTGGATTCGCGCTGCCTCCAATAAGTCCTATATGCGAAGTTGTATGATGAGGAGACCTGAATGGGCGTTTTTTTATAATTGCGTTTTCATTTAAAAGCCCTGAGATACTATAGATTTTGGTGACTTCTATTGCCTCATCGAAAGTGAGATTTGGGAGGATTGACGGGATGGTTCTGGCAAGAAGTGTTTTTCCTGCGCCTGGTGGACCTTTGAGTAGAATATTATGTCCACCGGAGACCGCTACTTCAACAGCACGTTTTACAAATTCCTGACCTTTTATATCTTTTAAATCAAATTCATATAATTCTTCATCTTCTATTTTATCAAACGGGGTATGGATAAGTTTTTCTATAAATTTCACTCCTGATAAATGAAGAAAAACATCCTTAAGTGTTTTCGCAGGGTATAAAGATACATCTTGGATCATGCTGGCTTCTGCCGCATTTGCGTGGGGGATAAAAATATGCTCAATTTTCTTTTCTTTTGCGAGTAAAACCATGGGTAAAACTCCTTTTGTGTGTCGTAGGGATCCGTCCAGGGATAATTCACCTAAAAATATTGAATTTGAAAGATGAGCCTCGTCATTTTTGATTGGGATCTGTTCTGAAGCTGTAAGAATAGAGATTGCAATCGGAAGGTCAAAAGATGGTCCTTCTTTTGGGAGATCTCCGGGTGCTAAGTTTACGGTGATTCTTTTAGGTGGAATGTCTGCTCCCGTGTTTTTCAGTGCCGATCTAACACGTTCCTTAGACTCCTCAACTGCCTTATCTGGAAGACCTACGATTGTAAATGTAGGTAGACCATTTAAAATGTCTGTTTCAACTTCAACTAAGACTCCGTCAAGACCAACGACAGCACTTGATAAAACCTTAGCAAACATAAATTTAGTATTAAGTATTACATAGTAAGTATCAAGTATGAGTTTAGCGCTATGAATATAAGACAGGCTTTGCGTTTGGGTTCAGGTTTGCTTCGTGTGCTACAATATGGGCGTGGATGATATTGCGAAAGTAAAACAAAAAATAGATATAGTAGAACTTATTGAAGCCTATATTCCGCTCAAAAAGGCAGGACGTAATTTCAAGTCTCCCTGCCCGTTTCATAGTGAAAAGTCCCCGTCTTTTGTTGTATCTCCTGATAGGCAGATCTGGCATTGTTTCGGGTGCAATAAAGGTGGGGATATATTCACGTTTGTGGAAGAATATGAGAAAACAACTTTTTCTGATGCATTAAAGTTTTTAGCACAGAAAGCAGGAATTAAATTAACTACCTCCGCTGCCCGTTCTGAAATTGAAAAGAAACGCGACCTTTTGTACTCACTAAATCACTTAGCAGCACAATACTATGAATATATCTTGTTTTCTCACACTGTAGGAAAACAGGCTTTGCAGTATGTGACAAAAGCAAGACATCAGAAAGAAGCACTTCTTAAAACTTTTCAGGTTGGATACGCGCCAAATACCGGGGATTCGCTAGTCAAATTTATTTTAAGTAAAAAAAAGTATCAACCTCAGGATTTGGTGGATGCGGGTCTCGCATTTAGGCAAGGGGCGCGTGTTGTAGATTTTTTTAGACACAGAATTATGTTTCCAATAACAGATCCAAGAGGCAACATTATTGCTTTTTCAGGGCGGGCGTTATCTTCTGATCAGATGCCAAAATATGTAAACACGAAAGAAACAATATTGTACAAGAAAGGAGAAACTGTTTTTGGGTTGAATCTGGCCCGTGATGAAATAAAAAAACAGGGGAGTGTTATTATCATGGAAGGAGAGTTTGATGTTATATCAGCGCACAGAGAAGGAATTGGGAATGTGGTAGCAGTTAAGGGCACAGCACTGACGCCTGAACAAATAGATTTGTTAAAAAGGTATGGTCAAAAATTAGTTTTTTGCTTTGATACAGACCCTGCAGGAACGAGTGCGCAACGACGCTCTATTCAGATGATAGAAAATGCAGGAATAGTCGCTTCCGTTATCGTGCTCCCTGCTGGAAAAGATCCTGATGAGCTATTGTCCTCTGATCCCATTGCGTTTAAGCAAGCCTTAAAAAAAGACGTTCACATATATGATTTTATTATAGATTCAGCCGTTGCCCAGTCAGATCCGCAAAGTGCTGACGGGAAGAGAGGAATACTTGAGAAAACAATACCTTACCTATCTGTAATTGATAACCAAGTGATTAAGGAACATTACTTAAAGAAGTTAGCAGTGGCACTTGATACAAGTTTTGATGCGGTTTTGCGTCAGGCAGAAAAAGAAAAAAGTGTAAAAGTTACAAAAATTCTTCCATCTGAACTCAAAAAAAAATCGCGTGAAGATATGATTTCAGTATATTTATTTGCGCTCATTTTACAGTCTCCCCATATGCTTGAATCTATACGAACGGTAGATTTAATTATTTCAGATGTTCCCTGGATTACGCCCGTTTATCTTAAGCTATTTTTACGTTTGAAAACACAAGCTGAAAAAAGTGGAACAATTGAATTATCAGACTTTTCAAAATCTCTTCCGTCAGAGTTAACAGAGGCGTATGATACTGCGTATTTGTTTCCAGTTCAGGAATTTTCAGAAAAAGATTTTATATACGAGTTAAAAAAGACAGCAACAGAAGAGAAGAATTTGGCAATAAAAAAGAGGATTACGCAAATAGCACACGAATTGGTTGAGGCAGAGCGCGCAAAAGACACAAAACAAGTAAATCTGCTTCAGAGTGAGGTTGCGCATTTAACAGGGAAAATTCAAGAAAGTGGTACAGCTTGACTGCGGCTCTACAAAAGAGTACAATCATTTTACTTCCCAAAAGCCCCATAAATAGTGGGGTTTTTGGTATTTTTGCGTATAATTATGACAGCTAAAGTAAACCCTACAAAAAGTGATAGAGTCGCAACACTTCTTGCAACTGCTAAGAAAAGAGGATATATCTCTCAGGATGAAATACTTCTTACATTTCCAAAGCCAGAAGAACATGTATTAGAGCTAGATTATCTATATGATCAGCTCTTAAAAAAGAGTATAGATATTTTTGAAACCGTTGAGGAAGAAAAGGAAAACCAGAAATCAATAGAAGACTTAGAGCGGGAATTGGAGGCATTAAATATAATTCAGGGTGGTGCGGTTACTGATCCTGTACGTATGTATTTAAAGGAAATTGGAAGAATTCCGCTTCTCACATTTGAGCAGGAAGTTGATCTTGCAAAGCGCTTTGAGAAGGGTGATCCTAAGGCTAGGAAAAAACTTGTTGAGTCTAATTTGAGATTAGTTGTTTCAATTGCAAAAAAATATGTAGGAAGAGGAATGACGCTCTTGGACCTTATTCAGGAAGGAAACCAGGGTCTTATCCGTGCAGTTGAAAAGTATGATTGGAAAAAAGGATTTAAGTTTTCTACTTATGCTACCTGGTGGATTAGGCAGGCTATAACCCGTGCGATTGCAGATCAGGCAAGAACAATCCGTATTCCGGTACATATGGTTGAAAACATAAACCGTTTTATGAGAGTACAAAGAAAGCTCATGCAGGAATTGGGTCGTCAGCCAACTCCAGAGGAAATATCAGAAATTTTAGAAATAGATCCAGATAAGGCGCGGGAGATCATAAAAATTTCACAACAGCCTGCATCATTGGATACTCCAGTAGGAGACGAGGAAGATTCATATTTGGGAGATTTTATTTACGATATTACAGCTCCAACTCTTTTTGATACTGCATCCCGTGGTTTACTCAAGGAACAACTGGGTTCAGTATTGGGAACATTATCTGACCGTGAAAGGCGCGTTTTGGAAGAAAGATTCGGTTTACGAGACGGAAAACCAAAGACGTTGGAAGAGGTGGGGCGAATGTTTGCGGTTACCCGTGAGCGTATACGTCAGATTGAAGCTAAGGCTCTCCGAAAATTAAGACACCCGTCCCGGGGCAATAAACTTAAGGACTACTTAGAGTAAGCCTTAAGTTTGCGAACCTCGCTGCTGCTTCAGTGTATTACAAAAGTGTCTATACATTTCAGAAGCCCGCTTTATTTAGATTGTGTTTTAGGTAAATTATGGGTATAATTCACCCCTATGTCGTTGGTAGAAAAAGAAATTAAAAAAATTGACCCACGGTATCTTTTAGCGCCTGACATAGACCCTGAGTTTAAAGAGAGCTTTATAAATGCTCCGGGGCATCTCCATTTTCCCACAAGAAACCATTTTGCTTTTCTTGAAAGTGTAGTGGGAATAGATCCTAGGAAAGAGAAAAGTGTAGTAATGAGTCAAGGATTTGAATACTTTTTCACGCAGTCAAATTTAGAGTCCAAATTTGTAGGTGGTCAATATAATAGATACATAGATACTTCAGAGCGTCCCTTAACGGATGAGGAAAAAAAGGGGTTAATTCAGGCTGCAAGCTCTTTAACGGGAATTGCTGTGGAAAAAATTTCATTTGATAGGGCTTACAGTATCCTTTATAAGGAGTTTGCGAACAGAAATACATATAGTATTGACAGGTTCATAAATAATGATAAAAACCTGAGACTTATTGATATACTTTCTTCTGATAAAACAGCTGATGATACAGTAATCTCTGATATGCGGGGGGAGAGAATAAGGAAAATATGTAAAAGCATTTTGACTGAGCGCGAATATCATATTTTAGAATTAAGATTTGCTCTATCTGGTGGGAAACCAAAAACTTTAGAAGAAATAGGGAAAATGGAAGGAGTTACTCGTGAGCGCATTCGTCAGATTCAAGTTAAGGCATTGAAAAAGATAAGGCTACACCCTTTCAGTAGAGAGTTGGAAAATTTTTTAAAAGAGTAAAAAGTTATTTACTTTTATTATTTTCTAACACTCTCAGTTTTACAATTTTTACAATTAATTCATGCGGTAGCGGTTTTTCAAGTGGAAATTTTACTGTACCCTTGCCTCCAATAAAAGGTTTTAGTTCTTTTTTAAATTTTGTAATACCTGATGGTGTAGGGTAGAATCCTATGTGATTTTTGAATCCGCCAAAATGTACCAGATTTCCTCCATTTAATTTAATTGTTGGAATACCATAGGCAATTGTTTCTATACCGTTAGGTGCTGTTTTCTTAATAATACTTCTTATCTCCTCTAGTTTTTCCCGCGTTTCTTCTGGAGAGCTTTTGATGTACTCATCAATATTTTTATAACTATTCATTTAACTCTCAACTACAGCTTTAAAGCCCCCAACAGAGAAGCGGTTCATCTCAAATGGCATGGCAAATTCCTTTACGTCTTTGTATTTTTCACTCATTTCATCCTGCACTTTTTTATTTACCTCATCCCGGTGATTTTTATCCTTAAAAGTAATAAATGAAAACCATACCGTGTCATCTGGTCCTGCATGAGTTAACTCTCTGAATCCTACAGGCATTCCTCCGCCCATGTCTTTTGGTTCAAGGTCATCTCCTACGCACTCAAAATAGGAAAGTGCACCGTGTCTCATCCAAGATTCTTTTCCCTCCTGTGCCATTTTTTTATAATCCTCTACTTTGTCTTTTGGTATTACTAGGACAAATCCATCTACATATGACATATTTTGACCTCCTTTCTTCTATTTGGTATATGCTTCTTCAATTTTTGCAATATTCAGCCGTTTCATAGGCATAAATGCATCCATCACTTTCTGTTTCTGTTCCTTACTTCCTTCTTTTAAGTACTTTGCAAGAATTTTTGGGGCAATCTGCCAGGAGAGACCATATTTATCCTGCACCCATCCGCATTGTTCAACTTCAGGAATACTAGATAATTTTTCATAGTAATAATCAAGTTCTTCCTGGGTATCACATTCAACTAAAAATGAAACTGCAGGGGTAAATTTAAATTCTGGACCAGCGTTTATTGCAATAAACGCTGTGCCTAAAAGTTCAAATTCAATGGTTAAAATATCTCCTTTTTTGTGTCCAGTAATTTCTTCGTGACCTTCCATGTAGTAATCGGTATGTAAAATTTTGGAGTCTTTGAAAACAGAATGGTAGAAATCCACTGCTTCCTGCGCATTATTGTTAAACCAAAGATTTGGTCTGATTTGTTGCGCCATTTTTTTATTATATCACAGAGCAGTTATTTGATTAATCAAACATTTTGCGTATAGATTCTGGGACATGATAGGTCAAATAGGACAGTTTTTTTGTCTTTATAAAACCTACCATGAGTGGAAGCATAAAAGTTAAGAGATAATAGAGGTATACGTCTAATTTATAGTAACCATCCTCTGGGTGAAACATTTGAACTAGGAAAAAATAGTCAAAAAGAATAGCTATGAGTGTCCAAGTGATAGAAAGGGAAAGATAGTAAGGAAGAGAAGTTGCTTTAATCTTTTTAAATAAGACAAAAAGAATGGCTAAAGTTCCAATTGGGGTAATAATCCATCCAAGAAAACTAGTTGGCACAAACGCAAAGAGCACAATTCCTAAGATATATCCAAAAAGCCAAAGTCCTATTCCCCAGCCTAAAGTGTCTAGCAAGAGCCCTTTTCTCATATGTGAAGTATATCAAATACAAATAAGGAAAGAGTGTACTAGAATATTACTATGTTGGATGAAATAGTTGAAGAGGCGAAAGATTTTTTTGAAGATATTTTTGAGCATTTATTTGAGCAAGAAAGAGAAAAGAATACGATCGCGGTTCATGAAAGAACTAGGCTTGCATATCTTTTTACTGAAAGGGTAGATAGCTTTATAAAAATAATTTTTGGTATATCAATACTATTATCAGCTATTGTTGCCTCAGTATGGGGTTTTGTAGCAGTGGGGGATATGGTTAGGGAATTGGTAAATAGTATATTTGGGCGTATCCTTTTAGGATTTATTGGAGTGTGCTATTTAATTAATGGAGTTTGGCGCTTTTTTCATACAAGAAATTAAATGAATCAAGTGCGGCGGTATAATTAGAGGAGACATTTTTTTACTGCGTTACGCTTTTGGTGGCTGAAGCATGCCAACATTATTACCTTCAGTATCAATAAATGAAACGTATGTTCCGATTCCTGGAATATCCATCTTTTCGCTTTTTATTTCTCCCCCTGCGTTTTTGATAGCATTTATAGATTCGTCAAGATTTTCTACCTGAATTACTATATGAGGTGTTCTAAATCCTTCTTCATCCTTCCAATCAAAAAAACCTCCATTTATTTCTCCTGGATTTTGTGTCATTTGGCGTTCATCAGTTGGAGTAGTACCTGCAAGTACATAGTTTTCCATATCAGCACCTAGTTGATGCATTTGCCATCCAAATGCTTCAGTATAAAACTTGGAAACTCGTTTTTTATCTTTTGCGGGCATTTCAAAATGTACTACCGGCGACTGTTTCATATTTAATTTACTTGCTTCTCCTCTTCCCATGGGGTCATGAGTTGAAAATAATTCCCATCGGGGTCTGCGAGTGTTGCAATCCATGCTCCTCCCATATCATATGGTTCTTTTATGACTGTGGCTCCAAGAGCTCTTATCCGTTCAAATTCTTCCTTCACTTCTGTTGTTTCATAATTCATAATGATTCTTTGAGGCTCTTGTGCTTCACCGTGTATTTCAGAATGTGCACCTATTGTTAAAAACCCTTTTCCTACCTGCCAACCATGCCAATCTCCGTCAATCATGTCAGCCGGACGATCAAATACCTTTTTGTAGAAATCTGCCATTTCCTGGACCTTTGAAGTGCCTATCATTATTGAATTTAAATTTAACATACTGTTAGTATAACGTGGAAAAACGTAATTTCAAGAGTTAGAAATACATTAGATCTTGCCGACTTTGTCTAGCAGCTCATCCGACCAACCGAGTACTTTATTTTCAGGTAAAAGTAGCGTTCGATCAGGTTTTAATTCTTTTATGAATTCTTCTGTATGACTTACTATAAGAATTGCTCCAGTATACTTCTTTAGTGCTTCTAAAATTATTCTTTGAGACATAACATCCAGATATGTTGTGGGTTCATCTAAGACCAATAAGTTATAATTCTCAAGTAAGAGTGTAGCAATTGAGAGTCTTGTTTTTTCTCCTCCTGATAGCGATCCTATGGTTTGGAATGGTTTAGTCCCATTAAAGAGGAATGCTGCCAAAAATGCTCTAATTTTCTCATGCGGCATAGCCCCCCGTTCCGCGATTAACTCTATAAGTGTTTGGTTGAAATCAAATGTTTCAAATTCTTGTGAGTAATATCCAACTTTTAATTTTTCATTCTTAATTACTTCACCAAAGTCCGGGGGAAGAGTATCCATGATTATTTTAATCAAAGTACTTTTACCCGCACCATTTGGTCCCACAAGTGCTATTCGTTCACCCCTATTTATTATGAGTGAAAGATGCTCAAATATAATTTTTTCCTGAAAACTCTTTTTAATATCCTGTATTTTTATGGGTGCGTCAGAAAGGGGTTGAGGCTTAGGCAGTGTTACTTGAATTTGTTTCGCTTCTTTAGGAAGTGGAGGGAGAGCCTCTTTTATTCTTTCGATCCGTTTTTGAAGCTGAACCCGTTGTCTTACCCCTTTTTCGGATTTCCTGCTCATAAGTCCCACAAGACTTTTCTCCATCCTTTTTACATGCTTTGTTTCATTTGTGATTTGTCTTATGAGTAGTGCATCATGTTGTGCTTTAAGTTTTAGATATTGACTGTAATTTCCTTTATATTCTTCAATTTTTGAGTTTTCGGGATTAATTACAATTACTTTATCTATGGATTTATTTAGTAATTCTAAATCGTGTGAAACTAAAATTAGGGTTTTTGGGTATGTGCTTAGAAAATTCATTACCCATAGTTTTCCTTTTGTATCCAGGAAGTTAGTAGGCTCATCCAGAAGAAGAATATCAGGTGTATGAAGGAGAGCGCGGGCAATTGCCAATTTTGTTTTTTGACCGCCACTTAGTCCATGCGCTGATTCGTATAGTTCAATTTCCGAAAGCTCCAGTCCACGCAGCATTTCTAAGATCTCTCTGTCATCATGCACATATTGTTCATCTAGGTACTCGCGTGCTATTTGAGATTTTTCTAAAATTGGATCCCTTTTTACTTCTTGGGGAACTAAAACGACTGATCCTTCTATCTCAACATTTCCTTCATGTGGTAGTTCCTGCCGTGTCAGGAGATTAAAAAGCGTGCTTTTACCCGCACCGTTTGGACCTGCTAGTCCTACTTTTTGCCCTACCCCTACTGTAAAACTGACCTCTTTAAAGATGGGACGTAAATGGTTAAAGGAAACATTTTTAACTTGAATCATAAGCCTCCATTATGAAGTAAGTTGAGCCTGAAGTCAAAGAAGGGGAGGATGGGGCAGCTTTTCATATCTCCTTTTTTACCCATGCAACTCTAGATTTCAATATCTGCACATGCTAAAATATCAAACACTTAGCAATAAGTATTCCCCTGTAGCTCTCCGCCAGCTGGCGGAGGTAGAGCAGGGGGGAAATATGTATCTTGTTTATGCAATTTACAACTGTAAACATAATAAGATATACATTGGACAAACAGAAAATTTAGAGGAGAGAATAAGATTACATAACGATAAACTTTTTAAGAATAGTTATACTGCCAGATTCGATGGTACTTGGATCTTAATCTACAAAGAAGAAAAAGGAAATCGAACCGAAGCTTTAAAACGAGAAAAACAATTAAAAAGCTATCGTGGTAGAGAGTATATTAGGAAATATATTCCCCTGTAGCTCAATGGTAGAGCAATTCGCTGTTAACGAAAAGGTTCGAGGTTCGAGTCCTCGCGGGGGAGCACATTAGTACGATATTCTGGCAACAGCAGTACATCGTATGGTTGTTTGAGGCGGAAATCGAGTTTTCCGTCTTTCAAAATAAGGTTCTGACCCAGATCAAGAATCAAATCACGCTTTTCTTGCCTCGTGCCATGTTCAATTCTTTCTTTGGCTGAAAAAGCATTGTCGAGGTATTTCGTACAGAGTTCCAACCAAGTGTCAGCAGAGTATTCATTATCAGCTCGCTTTTCCTTGACTTCCTTCTTTTCATTGAGAAGTTCTGACTTCTGTTCCAGAAACTCCTCTTTCGTTAGTTCCTGGTCGGCTCTCATACGTACCAAATACTTGAGCCGTGTTTGGATCGTATCCAGTTGATTCTGCAAATATCTGCCACGCTTGGAGAACTTTTCCATTTCCTCTTGGTATTTCGCTTTGAATAATTCTATGCCCAGTCGCCATGATTCCTCGTCAATTTTGATTTTGGCCATATTTTCAAGCAGTAATCGTTCAAGACGTTTTCCAGTAATAGCTTGTTGTTTACAGACCCCTCTACGATGGGTGCAGTGGTGGTAAGTGTATACAACTGTCCGATTGGTACGTTTGAAATACTTGGTTTTGACTGTTGTTGTAATCTGACAGCCACAATCGCCACAGGTAATCAGTCCGTTATATGTATGCTCCCAAACTTTTACTTTGGGTCGAGAACGCCTCTGTAGGGACTCCTGCACATCATCAAACAACTTCTTGGTTATCAGTGGTTCGAATGTCCCTTCAAACAACTCACCATTATGGTAGAAGTAGCCATAATAGACGATATTTGTCAGGATTCCGTGTAGATGACTTTTGCTGATTTTCTTCCCTCGCTTAGTGCGTAGTCCTTTGTCATGCAGGAACTTTGCTATGTAGGAAAGGGAGTATCCGCCTGTTTTGGCCATTTCGTATGCTTGCTGGATTAGTGGGCCTTCAACAGGGTGTGGTCGCACTATTCTTTGGCCTCGAATACCAAACCCTTCATAGCCCAAAATGGCTGGTCTGGGATATTCGCCTCGTTCACATTTGTGATTTAGTCCTCGTTTGACGTTTTGGCTCAGATTTCTGGAATACTGGTTAGCCATGCCAAAATGAATTTGCAAAATCAGGTGATCAGAATCGGGTGTGTACACTGAACCTGTGGCTGTGCGGATTTCCTTGAGAATACAATCTTGAAGCATCTGTAATATGATGCCCCCTTCTTCGGGATTGCGACATAAACGATCTTCTTTCCAGGTGAGAAAAGCATTGGCTTTACCTGTCTTTATCAGTTGAATGGCTTTATCAAAATCTGGCCTGTTATGAGGTTTGAAAGCGGATCGGCTTTCAGCAAATCGGTATTTGACGTGCAGTCCATCTCGTTTCTCGACCTTTATATTTTCTGAACGCTGATCCTTGAGCGATGCCACCTGACGTTCTTTCGCTTCGGATGATTTTCGACAATAGTCAATGTATGTATTTTCATTATCCATATTCATCTGTAACAGGTAATATAATTTTAGCAGAATTACTGCCTAATTATTCCTCTTTATTACCTCCTAAACTATCATTGATATAACTAATATCTTCATCAGATAAACCCAATTCACCCTTAGAAGGAAAATTAGAGCTTTGATCAGACTTTTGAGGCTGCCTCGTTTGCATTTCTGCAATAAAATAATTCTCATTTTCAATTTGTTTTTGTGAGGTTGCAAATAACACTTTCATTATTGACGTAGGGAACTTTGCAAAGATTTTGATCCACTCCCTTTCGAATACATGATAGTTAGTAACGATAGTCAACCCCTCCTTTTCAGTAAGCAGTCCCAGTTTTATCAGTTCTTTACGCCTTCTGTGGACTGTGGAAATACTACAGCCCCATGCCTTTGCTAAAACTTGGTCGTCACGAATTATGATTCTGTAGTTATCATGTCTGCGGTCAAAATCTGCTTGCATAACAAAGGCGATGTACGCACCAAGCTGGGTAAATCCGAAATCGGGATTATTTAGGAGATGCTGAATACCACGAAGAACTGAAATGTATCCGACAAAGTTTGGTTTATATGTAATCTTCATATCAATCTGTTACTAATAACCTGTCATCTTTCTGCAAACAGGCGATCCTTGAGAAACCGCATATTCATGCTGTATTGCTTGACTGGTTGTTTCAAATCGCCTGAGAAATACGCATTGGTTATTTCATCCGCCCCTTTGATATCAAACACAAACCAGTAAAAGTTTGCTTCTCGTTCCAAACGAATCATCTTGACTCCTGCGGTCAGTAGTGCGGCTGCGTGAGCCAGGTCTTTGGTATATGTTTCGTTGGGATTACTTTGATTCATTTGCATATTCCAATCTCCATTTGAACTTGTAGAAGTGCTCCATAAACGATGTGAGATTTTCGGCAATTGAAATCACTTCAAGGAGGGAAAGGGGACGATTATATTTTGGCTCGTACAATTTCCTGACTTTCTGTTGAAGTTCGTCAGTGAGCCACTTTGGAGCAAGGATGGTTTTATTTGATTTCGTTTTCATCTGTTACCCTGGCTCGAAAACTATTTCCGAGCTATTAGGTACAGAATAACAACGAATTGAAGCTAAAACCCTTACCTTTTGATAGGATGCTAAATGTCAGTTTTGGGGACTACGAGCTGGAGATTGTGTCTGTATCGGGCGACAGCTCTCTCGATCATATTTTGATTTTCCAAGCAACAATACTCGCAGGTTTGGCCATTTGAATGTTCCTTTACTGCTTTGAAATATGGACACATATTATTCCAATCTTCTAAGATTTTCTTGTAAGTCTTTCCCAAATATTGCTCCCAATGCCAGCCTCTGTTTCTTTCGATATTGGTCACAGTGTCGTTGTCCAGCTTACGATCAAGCGGGTTGGTGAACTCGTACTGGAGTTTCATTTTCTTGGATTCCGCAAGGGCTTCTAAAACATCATCTGGACTTGAGTTTGGCGATATGATGATCATCATGATCGGATCATCCTCGTCTTGGCTGACTGGTAAGCCATTGTATGTCAACACAGCCATAGCGGTTTTGAAGTCGGTTACATGATGGAAAAGAATAGCTTGCCTAATAACAGAGTCGAATAACACAGGGTAATGATGAAGCTTTCTGATTTTCACTATCACCTCCATGAAATCCTTTTCAATTGAGGCCATTTTGATGAGTTTTTGCTCTGTTGATTTCATCCAATTGGATTTCTTATTCCATGTTTTATTGTCTGGGCCGATTTTCTCCATCTTCCAGTATTCATCAACATCATAACCAGCCAATTTGAGCACATGATGATGCCACGATTCATAATCGTTTGGCTTGAATGGGGTTGTAATTTGAAACTTGCTCCGTACCCTTTCAATCAGATCCAAGAAAGTTGGACTATCCACCAGAAAGGCGATCTGGGCGTACACTCGTTTATCGGTGATATCAATTTGAATCTGATTCATTTTCATCTCAATCCTTATTGAATTTTAGACTACTCCACAAATGCGTTCATCTTGGCAGAAATACTGGCAAGTTTCCGCTGTGTCATATTTGCTACTCCATGCTTTATGTTTGATCGGACATTTCTGCGTAAAGCTCGATATGGATTTTCTCCAGCCCAACTGAGTGTTTCCTTGTATTTGTTTATCGCTTTGGCTATTTTCTCTGCCTCAGTTTTATTTACGTATTTCTTTTGCTGTAGCCATGTCTTGTGATACAACTTCCAATACCTGTAATAGAAGTAGGGGCCATGTAGCTGACCCTTGTTACATTTACATCCTTTCCTACCACATTTCACCATCTGAGTTTCGATGAAACCTGGTGTTTTCATTGCAGAGTCAACGATTCTTATATCTCTCATGCCGTTATTGTAACAAATCTTAGGGCTCAGAAATGCCATTCTTGATGGGTGCATCCATGTTTTGTCTAAACGGAGGCATCTTAGCCTTGAATGTCTGAAACAACTGGAAATACAGTCCTAACAATTGCAGGAGTCTGCCTTTACTAAATGTGGAAAATCGTGGCCTAATATGCATGATTTAGGTCATTGACCTATCTCAGCAACGCTGATAAACCTTGAGCCTTTGATATAAGGTTATTGAGTCTTATATTCTGAGCCTCAATTGTTTCCTGATATTTACAACCCAAAACGTGATATTTCTGTCGATAATTCTGGACTGCTTTATAACTTGGAAGCCTGACGGATGGAAACTCTGTGCATAATTTCCGAAGGCAAACCATAGTAGGGAATCTGTAGTTGAGATATTGATCTAATCGAGCATGTATTTTCTCTGGTAACTCATGAATTGTTGTTGGGTATTCAGAGTATTTTACTTGATTGGCTTTTACGAGATTGGCTATCCTTTTCTCTCGAAGTTTGTTTGTCGTATCTTCAGTCATATCAATAACCCTCCCCACAAATTATAGTATTTTGATTGTCAGAATTGTGATTCGTCACGTTGCTCATGAAAATTGTAAAGTTCTAAACAAGATTTCTTGACATCATCCTCGCCTTCAATACATTGCTTATTTGCAATACTTGATCCGTTACGAAAGAACTCATCTTCGCCTCTACCCATTTCTCGGCCACGCTCACAGTGCATGTCGAGGGCGTAATCTGGTATTTCAGGTTTCCAACCCTGCTCCTTTTGTTTGAGGATTACACCACCCAAATAATCAATGTGTCGGGATTTCTTGCTCCGAGCCAGATATGCGACCACTAATCCAATGACGTTATTATCAACTTGAATAATTTTCTTGACCTTATCCTGTGCCAGTAGGGAGGAGTAGGTACTACTGACCAGAATCATCGCCTCTGGGTTTCCCAGTCCGATGTCCTCTCCTGCAATAACTTGTAATCGTCTGAAACAGTAACGCCAGTATCCTGAATCATTCATTTCAAACGCCCAGTAACTTGCCATCAATTCGTTTCCTCTGCGGATTTCTTTCTGAAGTGCCGACACAATCTCATCGAGCTTATATCCGTTCTTCGTCCTCAGTTCAAAACCCTTGAACTTTTCCGTTCTTTGCTCCTCGGTTTCAATGGGTAACTTCTGTACTGTTTTCAGCATATTTTGGTAGTAATCATTGTATTTCTTGTAATGTAAATTATGGGAAGTTGGACGTTTATTTTCATTGAAAATTGATACTGCTAAATGTCTGATAATACTTGGGCAAATCTGCCTTGTGTTTGACGCCGTCATTGTAGATTTGCAGCATTTCCAGACATCGGTGGCGTGTGTACTTGGCGACAGTGAGCAAATCTCCCTTGTATGACTGAATCAGCCTTGTAGTGAAGTAGTGACGGAAACCATGAACTGTTTTATCAATCTCAAGACTTCTGAGAATCGGGTTTATCAGGTTGCGTATGGATTTGGTGGTTAGCCTCTGATGTCTGCTGTTATTACTGGTACTTGTAAATAACGCCCCATCTGCAATCCTGTATTTCCTGATGTAGCTTTTGAGAGTTGAAACAGTGACAGGGTGTAGATCAACGATTTCTTTATCGTCTTGGCCTTTTCCCTGAATAAAAGCAGAGCTGGAAGCAAGGTCGAGATCCTTCACATTGAGTCTGACTATTTCGATCTGTCTGAACCCTTGCAGAATCAACAAGCTCAACAGCGCCTTGATACGACAGGTATCCTTGCCTTGATATGCCTGAATGTAACCGAGGATTTTCTGTACCTCAACTTCTGATAGGCCATCTCTTTTGTGTTTCCGTGATTGCTGGAACGACTTGATGTTCTGAGTGACATCTACTGGCAAGTAGCCTTGCCTGTGTAATTCCTTACAATAAACTCTGGCAACAATCAGATACTTATTCTTAGTGCTCACGCTTAGATCGGTTTGGCTGGACAGGTGTCGCTTATATTCCAAGTAGCTGTTCTTAGTAAATCCGTGGACTTGAATGAAGCCAATAAACTGTTTGATCCGTGAGCTGTATTCTGTTCTGGTATTTTCTGACACATCCAGGTTAGCGAATAATTTGGTAGGCCAATCAATATGTTCTAAGACTATCAAATCATTTCTCATAACCATTTCTGCTCCAAATGAATAACTCTAAATATCGGTGGGAGTTTCTGGTGGACTGATTGATTCGGCGGATGATTTCTTTCTGTGAGAGCGAGTCTGGAGATTTTCTGATTTTCCTTTTACTAATGTCCTTACTTTTCATCGTCATATCCATCTAATTTGATAATTTGAAATGTATTAGTTATAGCGTAACAGAGCTCAACCTCATGTCAAATTGAGGCTATCCAGATGGGTTGATATGGTAAGCCATATCGCATTTGCCAGAATGGGTTTTTGATTTACGAAAGAATCAACTCTTGATGGTCAGTTTATTTAGGAGGTATTTTCAGAGATTACAACAGTTTCTCAACTCTCAACCAGCTCCAGCTATTTTACTGCGTTAGTGTCATCAAGGATGTTATGGAGTGAAGTTATTCTCAAGTAATAGCCGAATGGGTCTTCAGTTCTGAAATCCTTCAATCCCCAAGGTTTAGTTTCCAGATCCTCGACTACATTGGCAAAATCTTTGACCTTTTCATAATATGCTTCAATGTCTTTGACCATGATGACTATTTCGACCCCGTAACCACGCTTGGTGTCTTTGGGAAACCTCTTGAAGTATGACTGTTCATAAACATGTTCATTCCCAGCCCAGAAACAAAGTATGTTATCTCCCATTTTCAAAATCAGATAACCCTTGTGTCCTTCTGGTTGTCGTTCCCAAATCACTTCAAACCCAAGTTTCTGATAGTAGTCTTTGACCTTTTCGAAATCTGGAACATGTAGCTCAAGCAAGATATTATTTTGTGCTGGTTTCATATTAGGAAAGTATAGCAAAACAGGCTATAACTCTCAATGAACTCTTGATATAATTAGTGCGTAATATGGGAAAGAAAGACATAATTCAACAATTAGAGAAATTGCTTGCTGATTTCGATAAGAAATACTCCACAACTTTGGAGAAAGTTTCATTCGAAGCGGAGAAAATGAAGGTGGCTTGCGATCATATTCGGGATTCCTGGAGTGGTTCTTGTTTTGGTTATCTCGCAAAACTTCATTATGGGGATTTTGAAAAGCCGCCATATGACGAAGCCTTCAGTGTCGAATGGGGAGGAATCAATGGCTTTTCCCAAAGATGGCAAGAAAGGACACCTGATGAAGTGAAGAAGAAAATTGCCCAACTCGTTGGTGGCGATTTCAGTGTGGACATGTTTGAAAAAGGCAATGAGAAATTGGCATCGGAAATTGAAGATTTTCAAACTCAAGTTGGACTTCTTATAACTTCTATCGCTGGGAAGGACAATACCCATCCTTTGGCAAATATTGAAAAAGTTGAACCACGAAAGAAATTGAAGGCATACATCGCCAGTTATATGAATCGAAGTATGATGACAAGGGACAGTGAGGCAGTTGCTCAAGGAATAATTCAACCAGCAGTAATTTACTACGACGCTGTTGTGTATGAGGCAGAATCCATTATTGGAAACGCTCAGAAGTTCCTCAAGGCAGCTAAGCATTTTATCAAGTGGTATGAATTGCAAGGCACGCCAATTACGGACTCTGGTAATAGACCACTTCTGACAGACTTATCACTGCTTCACCAAGATATTTTCAGTAAATGCCAACGATTATTTGAGAGTGGTGAATATGCGGAGGCCGTCGAGAAGAGCTTCAAAGTGGTCAGAGATCGGCTCCGAAGCCTCACAAGTTTTGAAACAGGCTCCGAAGCCTTTGGGAAAGGGAAACTCCACATCAAAGGTGCTGCTGCATCTAATGTTGATGATGATTTCAATAATGGGGTAAAGTTTCTGACAATGGCTATTGATATGTTTCGGAATGAGAAAAGCCATACTTCTGATGCTGAAATAGACGACCCACAGAAAGCATACGAATATCTTTCGTTGAGTAGTTTAGCCCTACATTTACTTGAACGTGCTGAAATAAAAGGTAGTCAACCATGATTACCCAAACTATGAAACAGAGAACTGAAAAAGTAAGAAATAGCATCAAATATTCTCAAAACTTTTTGAGAGATATTCAACTGGTTCAAAGGTTAGTGGAGAAATCATCCATTGGCTCAAACGACCTGGTAATTGATATTGGTTCAGGCCGAGGTATTATCACTGAGATTCTTTCTTCTCGTTGCAGAAAAGTAATAGCTTTTGAGGCTGATTTTAGCCTGGTTGAAAAGCTAAAACAGAAGTTTAGTGATAACTCCAAAATACAGATTCAAGCAGGAGATTTTCTTGCTTCAAGGCTACCTTCTGAACCATATAAGATCTTTTCAAATATCCCATTCAATAAAACGGCGGACATCATCAGGAAACTGCTAAACACGCCCAACTCTCCCTCTGATTCTTATCTAATCGTTCAGAAAGAATCAGCCCTAAAATATACTGGTTCCCCTTTGAGTAAAGAAACTTTATTCTCAGTGACAATAAAGCCCTGGTTTGAGCTTACAGTTGAACATAACTTTCAAAGGACTGACTTTGATCCTCGTCCAAACATTGAGATTGTCCTTCTACGAATCAGAAAGAGAGAAACTCCTCTAATTTCAGAGAACCAGGCAAAGTATTATAAGGATTTTGTGTCTTACGCTTTCAACAGATCAAACCCCAACCTCAAGAGAGGTTTGAGGGATGTCTTTACTTCAACACAATTTTCTCGTATTACTCAAACACTTCACGCCAATGAATCAGTTACACCTACCCAACTTTCATTTGACCAATGGCTCAACCTATTTCAATCATTTCTCACACTTGTGGACAATAATAAGAAAATGGTAGTTGCTGGCTCGGTAGCAAAGTTAGAGAAAGAGCAATTAGGACTTGAGAAGGTTCATAGAACCAGAATGTCGAAGAACTGGAAAAAGGAGGCCATATTCTAATTGGCAAGTGCGGTTGTATAATTTGTTGACATTAGGAACTCTCGATAATAGTTTCCCACATAGTTAGTTAGTGCGAGCCAAATTATTTATAGCATTCACAGGTTTTATTTTTTAAGATTTGTTTTTGCTCCTCTATAGTATTAACAAATTTATTTTGAATATCGTATCCCTTTGCAAGATTTTTATCGAGAGGAGATTTATGTATGTATCCTCTTTTTTCTAGCTCTAAAACTTCATCTTCATGTCTTATATAAAGAGCAGCTAATTTTCCAACCCAGCGTTTCGTTTCAGGATGATTTATGTAGCCATTTCTATTTGTGGTAAGAATAGCCCAAATTGCATGAAGTTCTCTATGTTCCCCAAGTAAGTGTTTTCGGCATAAATCGCTTGTTGGAATATCCCAGATTCTCATATTTTTATTCGTTATGTTCTACTTTTAGAATAATATTGGACTTAACTCCCGCGATAGCTGGTAGTAGGTGATTGAGCACCTGCTCAGCAGTCATTCGAAACTTTCGGCCAGTTGCAGAAATTTTTAACCATCCGTCGCGATCCTTGTAATACTTTTCTGTGAAATTTTTAGTGCCGATAAAAATTACATAGTTGTCATTTTTTAGATTCATCGCTCAATTTTAGCATAAGAGGCTTAAGATTTTTACAGGGCGGAGCAGATTTGGTATAATATACATGTGACTAAAAATCCTATCATAAATGCCCTATGTGCAGGTGGATATATATTCCTTGTGGTTTCCGTTATAACCTTTATATCCCAGACCCAAAAGCACAAACCTGATACATTTTTTGCTCCTATTTTATTTTTATCCCTCCTTACTCTTTCTGTTACTGTCATGGCGTTTTTGTTTTTCTATCAACCACTTCAACTCTTTATAGCGGGCAAGAAAAAAGACGCAGTTAACCTATTTATAAAAACTATTGGGGTGTTTGCTATATTTACAGCAGTAATGCTAACCCTAGTTCTGTTAGGAGTTCTACGCTAAAAGCTGTATTGCTTAGTCGTGTTCGTGATGACCAAAGAGGATAAAAATACCTGGAATAATAATAAACACCGGCCACAATACGGAAAGGTTTACAGAGGTATATCCCAAATTATTCAAAAGAAAAACTACTCCTAACCCAATAAGTAAACCTCCTGAAACATATCTTCCCCAACGCTTTTTGTCAGCATTCTTTTTAGTAGACATATATTTATGTAAACACATATTAAATGCCCTGTAAAGATGGTAGCTTTATATGTGGCAACAAAGAAGGTAAGAAGTTTAAGAGAAGCAAAATTAGGCGAAGATTGAAGGAGATATATTCTATAAGCAACAATTTTGTGTAATTGATCTAAGAAACCTCTCCTTATGAGAATTATTTTCTTGACTCGGAAATAAGAAGTTCATCAAACACGCCGTGTATCTTTAGGTGGAGATTATAAAACTGAATAGTGCGTCCTGTGTCTCTTATTATTTTTCTAACCTCTGTTTTACTGGGGATTTTTTTATCCATAAGCTTTACAGAAAGCTCCTGTTTTGCTCCAAACAATATGTAAATTGAATTATCGGGAATACTTTTAGGGTAAGAGGAAAGAGGAGGGAGTATTTCACCAAAGCGTACGCGTTCTCTTGGTGTTTTATCTTCTTGGACTGTTTGAAACGCATCCCATTCTTTATATCGTTTTTGAGATAAGTGCATGGTTTGGAAGCAGAGTGCTGCTCCACAGGTGCATGTATGAGTGCATGGGGCACAATTTTTATCCAGCGGGCTTAGCTGATAAGACACTGTTATCTGTTCACCTTTGAATATTTTTCTCAGGGCAAAGTAAAGCGTATGCCCATGGTAGGTATACATCCAAACGTTTGGTGTGCAGGAGTGGTTTATTAAATGAATCCCTGGCTTCTTTAAGTCAGGGTAAATGGATGCATAGTCATGATAATACATTAAATAGAAATGTGCGCCTTTTTCAACCTCATCTTCTTCTTGGGGGCGAATTACTCGCCCTATGTAGTCACCGATTACAGTTCCTGCAGGAATTTCTTGAGTCGCAAAGATTCCACGTCCGTGGTCTTTTGTATCTTTCACTTCCCATGATGATTCTGGAATTAAAAACATATGATTTTGTATGGTACGAAGCAGAAAAAACTATCAGTTGTATTTTTCGTAAATGAGAAGAATAAGAGCAATTACTGATGATCCTGCTGCCATAACTGACCATGAAGAATAGCTTTGCAAACTTGCGATGTAAAGTGAGACTGCAAGCGTTAGAGCAGCAAAGAATATAGACCACATGTACTTTCCGCTACCTAATTTCCCTGTTTTCCGTTCATACCCTAATACAAGAAGTGTAGCTATTGTTGTAAGCGTGCCTACAAGTGGCCATGTGTAAGAGTCACCCATAATTCGTGCATCACCTACGAAGTAAATATTTAATGCCGCAGTTACCGCGATGAAAAAGATAGACCAAAGAAAGTGTCGTTCGTAGATTTTTTTTGTAGACTTAGTTTTATGGACAGATTTTTTGGGCATTACTTATTATTCTCATGTTTTGTGTTTTGTGTCAAGTAGAAAGTAATTTGAATATTTGGGGTTGTGTTGTAAATTCAAAATAGTGTACAATTAGTAGCATTCTTATACCCATGAAAAAAATAATTCGTCATATCGTCTTTTTTAGTGTTTTATATATAGTTCTATTTCCGCCTTCCGCCCACGCATATTTAGATCCAGGAACAGGAAGTTATATATTACAGATTGTAGCTGCTGTTTTTTTTGCGGGACTTTTTTTAATTAAAACTTGGTGGACACAAATTAAAGGTTTTTTAGGTAGATTTGCCAATAAAAAAGAAGGAAAGGAAGTAAAAAATTCTGAAAAATCCTCAGGTAAGAAAAAAGAATAATATAAAAAATTCTCACATAACCGCATCATATAAAGACCCAAGCGGATTTGTTTTTAGTAGGCATGGTGTTGTCTATCGTCATATAAACGAATCTTATAAAAGCGACTATGAACTTCTTATGTCCTCAGGTCTTTATAATGCACTTACTGATGAAAAGTTACTTGTGGCACACAAAGAAATTAATATTCCTGAGCAGGTTAATGCATGGAAGGTTATTGAACCTGACCAGATACCCTTTATTTCATACTGGTATGAATGGTCGTTTAGTATGTTAAAGGATGCAGCACTTGCTACGCTTCGTATTCAGAAGAAAGCGTTAGAGTACGAGCTGTCGTTAAAGGATGCAAGCGCTTACAATATTCAGTTCCTAGATAATAAGCCGCTTCTTATTGATACTCTTTCATTTGAGAGGTATGAAGAGGGGAAGCCATGGGTTGCATATAAACAATTCATTGAACACTTTTTGTCTCCTTTGTGTTTAATGTCATATGTGGATGTAAGGCTGAATAGGCTTGGAGAGTCTTTTCTAGACGGAATTCCGGTAGAGCTTACTGCTCATATGCTTCCTGTTCGTGCCCGATTAAATCCCAGGCTTTTGTTCCACATATTTGCCCATGCTTCAACACAAAAAAAATACTCAAACAAAAAAATAGATAAGGCAACAAAAAGTAAAAAATTTAGCAAGCGTGCATTGCTTGGGCTGATTGATAATCTGGAGGGAACAATTAAAAGTCTTAAGTGGAGTCCACAGGGTACACAATGGGAGGACTATTATGAAGAAGATAAAAACAACTATAAATCCGTATCATTTAGACATAAATCAGAATTGGTAGGAAAGTTTGTGAGGGAAAGCCAGGCAAAATTAGTTTGGGACATGGGTGCGAACACAGGACATTTTAGTAAAATTGCGGCAAAATCAGCAAAACAGGTTTTGGCATTTGATGTGGATTATGGAGCAATAGAAAAAAATTACCTACACTTAAGAGAAGAAGGTGTTGCCAATATTCTACCTTTGTTTTCAGACTTATCAAACCCTACGCCTGCACTCGGCTGGGAGGGAAGGGAGCGTATGTCTCTTTTTGATCGGGGACCTGCAGATACCATTTTAGCATTAGCACTTATTCATCATTTAGTATTCCCGGGGAATGTACCGTTTTCATATTTAGCATCGTGTTTTTCTGAAATGGGAGAGTACCTTATTATTGAATTTATTGAAAAGTCTGATTCTCAAATTCAGATTTTACTTGCGAACAGGAAGGATATTTTCCCGTGGTATACCCAAAAGAATTTTGAGAATGAATTCTCAAACTATTTTGATATAAAGAGAAAAGTTGCGATTCGGGATAGTAAGAGAACTTTATATTTAATGCAGAAGAAAACGCAGTAGTTTCCGCATTGGTGTGTCATGAAACGACTCGGAATATTTGTAAAAGAAAACTATATCTTCTCTTCTCCATATCTCATCGCAATTTATACGGTGTTTTTTTTGTATGCAAATAATCTCCGTCAATACACACTAAGTGTTTTGCCAATACCACTTGTATTATCACTTTTTTTTGCGGTTTTAGTCTCAGCTATAGCTTTTTTCGTGTATAGAAAAAAAGAAATTTCCACAGTAGTTGCCGCGACAATTGTGTTTGTTCTTTTGTCCTACAGTAGATTATTTTCAGCTATCATAGGTCAGGATATGCACTTTGGTAGCATATCAATTCCTCATAATCTGATAAGTTTTGTGATTGTTTTTGTAATCATCCTGCTAACTTCCTACTTTTCCAGGAAATATAGAGAAAGACTTATTATCGTAAACAAACTTCTAACATATTTATTTTTGGGTTTAATTATCTTTTCTTCTATAACTATTGTGGGTTTTGAGTTGAAGGTGAATAGAGGTTGGGGTGGAGTGGATTTTTCACCGATGAAAAAAGCAGATATTCAGAAGGTATCATCCTCAGACCCTGATATATATTATTTTATTCTTGATAGATACGCAGGTCAAAAATCGTTGTCTGAGCAATACAATTTTGATAACAGCTCATTTCTTTCATATCTTACGAACAAGGGATTTTATGTTGCATCTGATTCAACAGCAAACTATCCTAAGACATTTTTGTCTTTAGCATCCTCTCTAAACATGGATTATATGGATTTCTTAACAGACAAAACAGGCGGTGGAGAGTCAAGCGATGAGTCTATTGTCACTCCTTATATACGGAATAATAAGGTAGTAGAGTTTTTAAAAAAAAGGGGATACAGTTTTATAAACGTTGGTTCATGGTGGGAGCCTACCAGAATAAATCCAAACGCGGATATAAATATCTTTTTGCCAAAAAAAGGATATTTTAATTCAGATGAGTTTACAACCGGATATCTGAATATTACTGCCGTATCTCCACTTTTTCAGCTTATTTTTCATGATCCTATGGATGTATCAGTGGATCCTCAAAACAATATTCATAGGTCTTCGGCTCTTTATGAATTTAAAGCATTTGACGAAATTCCTCAGATAAAGGGTCCAAAATTTGTGTTTGCACATATATTGTTACCTCACGACCCTTTTGTCTTTGATAAGAATTGCAGACCAATTTCTGAAAGGATTGTGAACACAATGCAACATCAGGAGAATTATAAAAACCAAATAATATGCACAAATTCTCTGATGAAAGATGTGATTAGTAAGATTTTAAAAAATTCTAAAAACCCACCAGTTATTATTTTGCAGGCTGATGAGGGACCTTTCCCTATGAATATACCACTTCCACCACGTCAATCATGGGGAACGGCAGAGACTGACTCATTGCGGGAAAAATTTCCCATTCTCAATGCCTATTATTTCCCAGGTAAAAAAGACTCAGATCTCTATCAGTCAATAACTCCAGTTAATACATTTAGAATTTTATTTAACGAATATTTTAACGCAGGCTACAAGTTCTTGGAAGACAGAAATTATATATTTGAGAATGAAAATAACTATTACAAATTTATAGACGTAACTAGTAGAATAAAATAATTAATGACTGCACTGAAGGGGAGTAGAAGATGAGAAGCCTGACCACTGGGGAGATCCAAGTGGGGTGGAGGAAACGTTTGTATATGAATACCTTGCGTAGTAAGTTGTGTTATTGTTGAAGGTAGTGGTTATTGTGTTTGATTGATTGGCAGTGTTGATAAGATTATTGCTTCCGCTCGTATTTCCTACTTGATACCAATATGATTGGGCTCCAGGAATTGATTGAAAAGTAATTGTAACATTCCATGTATTTTGGTTTGGTCCTCCGTTATATGTTTGGCAAGAAACGGATATTGGACCTCCTGGAGCGGAAAGTGATATCGTGGAATTTAGCGTAAAAATAACATTTGAAGCAGGCGCTGCAACCGTTATGGGAGAGGAAGTTGCGATATCCGTATCAGTTCCATCTGCATTGTGCTGTTTTAATACAGCAATTAATGTGTACCATGCTCCATTTTGGGCGCCTCCCCAACTCCATGTCGCGCCATCCATAGGGGAGACGTTATTTACGGCTACCTGGTATGAAGGATTACTTTGGGTTTGTTGGAAAATTACAATTCTTGAGTTTGCAGGTACTGCTCCATTTAGATTTATGCCTCCTGAAATAGCTGATCCTTGGGGAGCTGGAGTAGGAGTTGCTACTGTTGTTTGCGTTGAAGGAGTAGGAGTAGGTGTCATAGGGGGTTGGGAAGAAGAATTTATGATCAATTCTTCATTTGCTGCGGGAGCTGTGAGCGTTAAAATATTTGAGGTTCCAATAACCGTTCCATTAGAGGCTAAAAGGGTACCTTGGACTTCGTATGTTGTACCACTTAGTGCTGTTGTGTAATTCATAAATTGACGGGATGCGGCAGGAAGGTTTTGTGTAACCGTTGTAAATTGCTGTGTTCCAAGTCTTCTTCCTTTGATTGTAATAGTTGCACCATTTGGGATATACCCATTTATTATAATATTTCCTGAAATAATTGCATTTGGTGTATGCTTTTCTGATTCAATGTTGACAGTAAGTGTCTCATCATCTGCAGGAGCAGTTACAACAAGTACGTCTGATGATGCAACTATGTTTTGCCCTACCACAACTTGTGCTTGTATTTCATATTCTCCATTTTCTTGCGCATTGTTAAAACTCCAAGGAGACTGATCTGCAACCGGCAAATTTGAAGCAAATATTTTTTGAGTTGTACCTGTTTTTCCGATTTGTTTTTGGGTAAGTGTTATAGATGCCCCTTCCGGAATAGTACCGTTTATATTAAATTTCCCACTTATAGACACGGTTTTTATTTCAGTTTTTGTATTCTGCTGTAATCTGGCTTGATAGAGCAATATTCCTACAGTTCCGAGAAGAAGTATGACTATTCCAATAAGAAGAATAACGAATATTTTTATTCTCATATAGTTAGCGTAGCATGGGATATTACGAGAATGCAAGTGGATGGTTAGGCTAGGTATTCTTTTTTTACTTCTTTGGAATAATCTTTTAATAGTTTTTGAATCTTAGGTGTGATTATATAGCTACAGTATCCTTGGCTTTGGTTGCTTTCATAGTAGTTTTGGTGTTCCCTTTCAGCGGGGTAAAACTTTTCAAATGGGACTATTTCAGTTATGATCAAATTTTTATTTGAAGAAATGCTTTGCTTATATTTTTCTTCATCCGCCACTTCCTGTTTTACTTTCTCAGCGGTTTGTTTTTGAAGCGCGTTGTGATAAAAAATTGCAGACCTATACTGAGTTCCTTCGTCATTTCCTTGTCTATTCATTGTGGTGGGGTCGTGCAGGTGAAAGAATATTTCTAAAATTTTTTCATATGAAATAGTTGAAGGATCAAATTCAATCTGAATTGCCTCTGCATGCCCTGTTGTCCCTGATGACACCTGTTCATAAGTGGGATTTTCTCGAACACCTCCAGAGTACCCAGAGGTTACTTGCTCAACCCCTTTAAGGCGTTTAAATATAGCCTCAGTACACCAAAAACATCCACCTGCAAGCGTAGCAATTTCTAGGACATTACTCATGAGTCAATCTTAGCATATTTGGTATACTAAATTAGTGAACATGTTCAAGCCCGTAAAGGCAAAATCTATCAGTGAATATATTGCGCTTATTAAAGAGCCCCGAAAAAGTCAAATTATAGAGCTTGATTCTATCATTCAGAAAACAGTCCCTTCCTTAAAGCCAGTTTTTGCATCTAATATGCTAGGATATGGTAACTTTCATTATAAAACAAAGTCCGGCAGGGAGGGAGATTGGCCAGTATTATCCCTTGCGTCTCAAAAGAACTACATTTCAGTATATGTGTGTTCGGTTACAAACGGAAAATATATTGCTGAAGAATACAAAGACAAATTAGGAAAAGTATCAGTTGGAAAATCCTGCATCAGATTTAAAAAAATAGATGATATAAACCTTGAAGTTTTAAAAAAAGTACTCATTGAGGCAGCAAAGTCCCCTGGTTTTGAGTAAGCACCTTGAAAGTGCAGTGTAAAAATAACTACTTCATTATTTTTAATACTAATTTATTAGTACGCCAAGACTTAAACGGTGTTTACTTATTTAGTAGATGTTTTGTGAGGGTGTTTGTGTTTTGTTTCATGGCTAAAGTTTTTTGACAAAATGCTTATGTTCCCATCTACTTCAAACACGGCAAGATCAACGTCTTGTATATTTTTCACACCATGTTCACGAACGACAGCCTCTAATTCATCCATAGTAATTTTAGCCTTAGCCATATGCTCAGCGATTGGTTTACCATGGTATACAAGCATAAGTGGGTCACCTTGGAAGAATTCGCTAATTTTCTTTGATTTATAGAAAACATTTTTTAATAGATAATTCACAACAAAAAGAGAGAGAGCTGCAATTATTCCGCCAAATACTGACGTATCGTTTCCTATCATGGCACTTTGTACTGCATTTGAGATGAGAAGGATGAATACAAGATCAGTAATAGAAAGCTGAGTAAGTTCTTTTTTGCCAAATACCCGAAGACCAATTATTATCACTAAATATATAACTGCTGTTCTTAAAATTATTTCAAAAAAAGGATTCATAATATAAATAAAGAATTAAGCTTTTATTCACAGCAGGGATCTTTAAATCCACAATTTATGCATGTTGCGTCACGTCCTCCAGGAAATGCACCGATTGTTTCATTACATCTTGGACATTCTTGGAGCGGAAATCCCAATATGCTTATATCACAGGATAGATCCATAGACTTTAATAGTAGTAATTTATGAGAGAAATTGCAATGTGTGTTGATTTATATACGTTCATTTGTTATCCTACTTGTGGCAGTTTGAGTAAAAAAGGTCGATTTATAATATGGGAAGCGGAAAGCAAAAAATTGTCCTCTCAGTTGGAGGATCTTTATTAGTGCCTGATGGAGGTGTATCCATTGAATTTCTCAAGCAACTGAATAACTTTATAAGACTAGAGCTGGCGCATGACCCAAACCGTCAGTTTTTTTTGGTTGTCGGAGGAGGCACTATTGCGAGAAAATACAGAGACGCAGGGCGGGATGTGGTAGGACATGAATTAACAGCGGATGATTTAGATTGGCTTGGGATTCACGCAACTAAATTAAATGCACACTTAGTAAGAACGGTTTTTCGTGATATTGCCCACCCGTTTGTGTTAAAGCACTATGAAATAATAAGAAAAGTAGAGGAGTCAGTAATTGTTGCGGCTGGGTGGAAGCCGGGATGGTCTACTGATTTTTGCGCTACTATGATTTGTGAAGATTATAACGTAAAAACAATTCTTAATTTAACAAATATTCCTCAAGTATACACAGCAGATCCCAGAAAAGACCCTACAGCCACTCCTATAAAAGATATTACATGGACAGATTTTAGAAAGCTTGTAGGAGATACATGGGATCCTGGAATGAATATGCCGTTTGACCCGATAGCCTCTAAAAAGGCTCAGGAATTAGGTCTTAAGGTAGTTATTATTAAGGGTGAAAATTTTGAAAACATAAAAAACGCGCTTGAAGGGCGCGAATTTTTTGGCACAACAATTGAGGGCGAGTAATTACTTCGTGGAATTTCTTATTTTTAATTTTGAGTTTTAAAACCGTTTGAATAATAGAATTTGGATCTTTACGCGTCTGTTGGTACAATACATGAATGAGAGAGTTCTATCCTAATGTATTAAAACAGCTCTATATTCCTCCATCTGACTCTCATAAAGGGCAGAATGGAAAACTTCTTATTATTGCTGGTTCCACACTGTTTCATGCAGCGTCTCTATGGCCATTAATGGTTGCCTCAAGGATGTTGGATATGGTGTTTTATTCCTCAGTTCCTGAGAACAATGAGATTGTGCAACGCGCTAAAGAAGAATTTAGAAATGGAATAGTAATTAGGCGGGAAAATCTAGATTCATATATTCAGGAAGCAGACTGTATTCTTATAGGTCCGGGTCTTCCTCGACCTGAAGGAAAAAAAGATGATGATGATGATACGAAAACACTAACTGAGACTTTACTTAAAAAACATCCTGAGAAAAAATGGGTGATAGATGGGGGAAGCCTGCAGGTGGTTGAACCAGAGCTTATACCTAAAAATTCGATTATTACGCCTCATTTTCAAGAATTTGAGCAGCTTAAATCAAAAATTAAAAATTCAAAATTAAAAATTGAAATTCAAAACGCAAAAATAGAAGATCAAGTGAAAATGTTTGCGGAAGAATATAAAATTATTGTTTTACTCAAGGGAGAGGTTGATATTATTGCGTCGCCAATTGAGGAAGTCTCAATTCATGGAGGAAATGCGGGTATGACAAAAGGAGGAACCGGTGACGTTTTGGCAGGACTTTTAGCCTCATTATACTGTAAAAATGATGCTTTCCTCTCCGCTTGTGCAGCTTCATACATTAATAAAAAAGCAGGGGAATCGCTTGAAAAGAGTATGGGGATTTACTTTAACGCCTCAGACCTAGCTCTGGAAATTCCAAAAGTTATGAAAGCTCTATTATAGTTAGGTTTTCTTGTCTCAGTATTTTTTTAGGCACAAATTCTTTATGAGTTGTTGTAATTATGGTTTGTTGATCCTCAATAAATTCATAAATTTTGTCAATATTTTGAGTATCTAGTTCAGAAAAAATATCATCTAGGAGTAGGACAGGTGTTTCCCCTGTCGCCTGCTTTATGTATTCAATTTCAATCAGTTTTAGCTGTAAAACGGTAAGTCGTTGTTCTCCTCGGGAGCCAAATTCTTTTATTTCTTTGTTTGTGTTTGGGAATAAAAACTGAATGTCATCCCGCTGAGGTCCTATGAGAGTTACCCCTGCCGCAGATTCCTCAAAGTGGTATTTGAAAAGCCGCTCAACAGAGATGATGCTATGGTCATATACAGCCGTAAATTTAAATATATCTTTCACTCCCTGATTTACATATTTAATAAATTCTTCACGAAAAGTATGAATGGTGGTTCCATGCTCAATTAAGAAGTTCTCCCAAAAAAGATAGTCTTCACGCTTGTATATTTTTTTGCCAGTTTTTGCATCATGTAGCATTCTATTCCGTTGTCTGAGCGCTTTTTCATATTTTGATAGAGCGATGCGGTATTCTTTGTGAGATTTTGAAAGGATTATGTCAATATAGCGACGCCTTATGGTGGGGGTATCTGTTACTATTTCAATGTCTTGTGGAGTGAAAAGTACAGTAAAAAAATAATCCGTGAAGGTCCTAAGGCTTCGTGCAATATCATTTATGGTATATTTTTTGGATAAATATGAGCTTGTCGAATGGGCTTGCCCTGCCTGCCCCGAGGAACGAGGGGAGCTTGTCGAATGGGCTTGCCCTGAGCTTGTCGAATGGGCGAATGTTGCGGATAATTTTATCATCTCATCCTGTGTTTCTATCTCACCTGTTATATTCATGTATTCGTTCCCTTCTTCTATGACGTCTATGTCGCGTTCTGCACGAAACGATGTACCATGAGACAAGATATATAACGCCTCTATAATATTTGTTTTTCCTGCGGTATTACGACCAATAATAATTGTCGTTTTACTAAAGGTAAAAAACTTTTTTTTATGATTTCTTAAATGCTTGAGGGTAAGACTTTTTAGAATCATTACTTATTATCTACTTTCTGCAGAACGGAAGATAATTGATATGTTACAAATACTGCAATAATAGTAACGATTAATGCATATATAAAAAGGGAAATAATTCCACTTCCCGGAATCCATTGTTTTATGTATGTGTTTACTACTTCTTGAATAAATGTATTCCAGGCCAAGGCTGCAACCAGTCCAAATCCGGCAGTAGCAAGTGTTAGAAGTTGTCGAACCAACTCAATGTGAAGCCGTTTTTGTTTTTGGGTTTCTTTCTTTTCAGCCATGTATTGTATAATACAATAAGCCAATTCAAAAGGCAAAAAAGCTTAATAAATGTATATACCTACTTTTTCCATAACCAACTCTATTTTAAAAAATATTGGAAGTATTGAAGCTGCACGTGAAGTTATAGAGAACGCGCCATTATTGCCATATTGGGAGAAAAAGTTTCAAGATGAGGCTGTTGTAAGAACTGTTCATTATGGAACGCATATTGAGGGGAACGAATTATCATTAACACAGGTTCAAAAAATTCTAGATGGAGAAAATATTGTTGCAAGAAGTAGGGATGTCCAGGAGGTTATAAATTACAGACGGGTAGTAGAGTATATGGGTCGCACTATGGGTAAGAGAATTGACGAGGATGTTATAAAACAATTACATAAAATAGTCGTGGCAAATATCCTTCCCATGGACAAGATGGGGGATTATAGAGATCGTGATGTGGTTATTAAAAACTCAATTACTGGAGAAGTTTCTTTTCGACCTCCAAAGACGATTGAGGTACCATGGCAGATAAAGGAGCTTGTACAGTTTATTGAAGAAGAGCATGAAATGCATCCGGTGCTAAAGGCTGGAGTGGTTCACTATGAATTTGTTAGAATTCATCCATTTCTGGATGGGAATGGAAGAGTGGGGCGTGCACTTTCCACGCTCGTTTTATTCCAAGAAGGGTATGACACACGACAATTCTTTTCACTTGAGGAGCATTTTGACAGTAACGCGCAGGAATACTATAATGCTCTCCAAAGTGTTGAAAAAGAGAGGGGAGACCAAACCTTATGGCTTACTTATTTTACAGAATGTTTAGCGTTAGAGCTTTCTAAAATAAAAGCAAAGGTGGAAGGGATTTCTGCTGATATAACGCTTCGGAAAAAGCTAGGAGGACCAGTAATGCTATCAGATAGGCAAATTAAAATAATAGAATTTATAAAAGCAAACGGATATATTGAAAACAAAATGTATCCAACTCTTTTTTCAATGGTTTCAGAAGATACAGTGCTTCGTGAAGTGCAAGACCTAGTAAAAAAAGGAATTTTAAAGAAAAAAGGGGTTACAAAGGGAGTGAAGTACATGATGGTATAAATATGGATAACACAAGTGAAATGTTAGGTTTTGATGCACTTCAAGAAATGCAAGCACGGGACAGAAAAGTTCTTTTAACGGCTTTAGAGCATGCTGCTATTGGGAGCGGTATTAAGGTTGTAATAAATGGGCGAGAGGTGAACATAGTTGAAGAGGTTGTAGACACTCAAGGAGACTCGATGTTAATAGCGGATGCATACATGAAGGATCCTCATGCTATTCTCACTCCAGTAAATATTCTTTCAGAAGGGGAAGATGTAAAAAAAGCAGTTGTTGGAGGACGTGCTGGAAAGAAAGTTGGAGGAAATGTTACCATGTTTGGGGTAGATGGTGTGCTTGCAAGTATGCAGGGTATTGAGGTGGGTATTATTCCTCAGGGTTTAAACGATAACAATGAAGCAACAGAGCTGCAGGTGTATTTATCGAAAAATGGAAAGCAAATTAAGCCTGCTGAAATAGGCGCAGATAAATGGAAGCTTTCGCCTGGATTTGAAAATATAGTAACTCCTGCAAGAACTGATAAAAAAGGTACAATGATATTTACTGCGAAACCCGTTTTTAAATGACATTTAACGAACTTTCCATATATCTTCAAAAATTAGAGCATACCGCTTCCCGCAATGATATGGTATTACTCCTTGCAGAGCTATTTGATAAGGTCCAGGCAGAAGACACGGATAAGGTTATGTATTTGCTTCAGGGAAGAGTAGCGCCATTATATGTTCCTCTAGAGTTTGGCATGGCTGATAAAATGATTTTGCGTGCAGTAGCACTTGCTTATGGTGAGGATGAGGAAAAAATTACTACTGAATTTAAAAAGATTGGGGATGTTGGGGATCTAGCTGAGAAATTAAGTATGGGCAAGAAGCACTCCGTTAAAGGTATCCCAATTTCTCATGTGTTTGCTGCGCTTGAACAAATTGCCAAAACGAATGGAACAGGGTCTGTGGAAAAAAAGATAAATTTACTTTCTGATTTATTCAAAGATTTAGATCCACTATCTGTGAGATTTGTAGCTCGGATTCCTGTAGGAAAATTGAGGTTAGGATTTTCTGATATGACCGTTTTAGACTCATTGTCCTGGATGTTAAATGGGAATAAGAGTTACAGGAAAGAAATAGAGCGGGCATACAATATACGACCAGATCTGGGAGTCATAGGTAAAATGTTAAAAGAGCATGGGATTTACGGTGTGGAAAAGGTGAAGCCTGCAGTTGGAACACCCATTCTTATGGCTCGAGCGGAAAGATTGAGTTCTGGACAAGAAATAGTAGATAAGATAGGGGAGTGCGCGGTTGAGGAGAAATTTGATGGATTTAGACTTCAAGCGCATTGGGATCGCGGAAAGAGGGAGGGAGAGAGGGTAAAATTATTTACAAGAAATTTAGAGGAGGTTACTTTTATGTATCCAGATGTAGCTTCAGGAATTGAAAATCAAATGAATGCGAATGAAGCAATTTTTGAGGGTGAAGCAATAGCGTATAACCCTAACACTAATGAATATCTTCCCTTTCAGCTAACTTCGCAAAGAAAAAGAAAATATGACATAGAGGAAATGGCACGCAAAATCCCTTTAAAATATATGGTTTTTGATGCGTTATATGTAGATGGTGAGAATTTAATCCCTAAACATTATATAGAAAGACGAAAGGTACTAAACAAAATGATCAAAAAGGGAAGCGTTTTGTATCCTGCTGAGGAGAAGATAATTGACAAGGGTAAGGAAATAGAGAACTTTTTTGATGATGCTATTTCCCGTGGATTAGAAGGAATACTTGCCAAGAAATTGGACGGAACATATCAGGCAGGTGCAAGAGGTTGGAATTGGATTAAGCTCAAGAGATCATACCAGTCAAAATTAAATGACACGGTGGACTGTGTGGTTATGGGTTATTATTATGGGCGCGGGAAAAGAACAAGTTTTGGAATTGGTGCTTTTCTGATTGGGATATATGATGAGGTGAGTGATAGGTATTTAACGATTGCAAAGGTAGGAACGGGGCTTACTGATGAGGAATGGAGGGAACTTGCAAAAAGAGGAGATAGATTAAAATCAAAAATAAAACCAGTGCTATACGAAGTAGATAAGTGGCTTGAGCCAGACGTGTGGGTGAAGCCGGAGATTGTAGTAGAAATTAAAGCAGATGAGCTGACTCGGTCTCCAGTGCATACAGCAGGAAGAATCTTAAAACCTTCAAAGAGTGGATCCGCGTATGACGTAGACATTCCAGGGTATGCTCTGCGGTTTCCCAGACTAGAGCGGTTTAGGGATGACAAAAAACCGGAGGACGCAACAACACTAACCGAAGTTGCGGAAATCTTTAAACTTCAGAAAAAGTAACGAATTTTTAGTGCGTCCTATTTTTATCATCATAAATTGACACTCTAGTTCCCCTATGCTTTACTAAAAGTGTGATAAAGAAATCAGGTGGATTTACTCTTGTAGAATTGTTAATTGTTATTGCAGTTTTGGGGATTCTTGTGACTGTTGGGATTGTAGTATTAAATCCTGTCGCCCAACTTCAAAAATCCAGGGATGCAGCTCGCAAGGCAACGTTGCGGGATGTCCAAAACGCATTAGAACAATATTACACTGATAACGGTGTATATCCAAATCCAAATGTATACGCGAGTGGAACATGTTTTAGCGCGGCAAGCTGGAATTGTTGGAATACAAATCCTGCATCCTCTATGTTTGGACCAAATGCCTCGACGTACATTCAGACAATGAGTCAAGATCCTTCTTTTGTTGACCAGGGTGGTGCTTGTAATCCTGGAGATACCACAACACGAGGATATGCATATTATACAGCGGATGGTCAGTCATATATCCTTGTAACTCGGCTTGAAAACGCTTCTGATCCGTCAATTCAACCCGGGGGAGCAAATTATTATGATGGTACAGGAGGTGGATGTACGAAGTTTGGGAATTACAAAGTAGAAAGCCAACAGTAAGTTTTAGATTGTGATATATGAAGCTGACATATCTACATATTCGTCTTTAAAGATGACTCCTTCGGCTTCCAGTAAGCGTTTTTGAGCATTTTTCCCTCCGAACGCGAAAGTAGGTGCTAGACGACCAATTTTATTTACCACTCTGTGACACGGAATTGTGCCTTCGTATGGGTTTTTGTGAAGTGCTTGTCCTACAACTCTGGGGGACATATGGAGTTTTTTACCAATACTTCCATAGGTTGTTACTTTTCCTTTAGGGATTTTCAGGACTAAGTTATAAACTTTTTCATAATTATTTTTCATATGTATTCCCCACTTTTGTGCCGGCATGTTTTCCCTGACGCACTTGTTTGATTTTCGTACAATACGTTTGCAAGTTGACTAGTTGACTAACTTCCCGATTTATCCCACTTACTCTTTGGTGGCTTTATTCCTTTTCCTTCATCTTTTAACTGTTTTAATTTCCACATGAAAAGCGCGCCCTTGTTGGGAGTGGTTGTGTGAGCATCTTTAACATAAGATAGAGCACGTTCTATAAGTGATCTGTCAGTGGTTTTTGCAAGCTTAATATACAAAGATTTGTGCTTATGGTCATGCAGCTCTTCTGACATATAAATTCCAAAAGATTGAAATTCACGGGATATGTACTTATCCGCAACTGGGTTAAACTTATCTAATATATTTGAGACTTTTTGCATAGGCTTATTATAAGTCATAAAGACTGCGAGTCAAAGAGGTCAAGCTTTATCTCTGTCTATTGAAGGAGCTTATCCTTTTTGCTTTAATGTCTTGAGTGGAATTAGTTCTTGATCTTCATCTTCATTCAAGATTCTCTCGGGCTGTCTCTCCCCGCATGAATCTTTCCAATATGTATTTGTGGGGTCGTAAGAAAGGGATTAACGTTTTCTCCATTACGGACTTTACTCACCCAATTTGGTTTAAAGAGGCACAGTCACAACTGACAGAGACAGGACAAGGAATATATGCCTTGAAGGAAGCAAGTGATCTTGAGAGTAAGCTAGGAACTCTTGCAGAGAAACCGCTACTAGGTCCATACTTCATGTTGTCTTGTGAGGTTGCAGCAATCTATACGGAGAAAGGGAAAGTCCACAGAATTCACAATTTAATTTTTGCTCCTGATTTTAATACAGCGGAGAAAATAAATAAATCATTGTCTCAAAGAGGGATAAATCTTATGTCGGATGGGAGACCAATACTTGGAATTAGCACTAGAAATCTCTGCGAGTTATTGTTTGAGATAAGTCCTAGAATTGCAATTATTCCCTGTCACATCTGGACTCCTTGGTTTTCGTTATATGGTAGTAGATCTGGGTATGACCATATTACCGAGTGCTTTGGTGAGTACGCGCCTCGTATTTTTGCAATTGAAACGGGATTATCATCTGACCCCTCAATGAACTGGAGGGTTAAAGAGCTTTCAACCCGTAGCATAGTATCTTTTTCGGATGCTCATTCACTTGAGAAGATGGGTCGTGAGGCGACTGTACTCCGAAATAAAACAGGAGACAGAATACGGGATGAAGATATTACATATGATAATATTTTAAACGCTTTTATCCGAGGGAAGGAGAGAATATTTGAAATTGCCTACACAATAGAATTTTATCCAGAGGAGGGGAAATACCATTATACTGGACACAGGAATTGTAAGGTTTCATATTCACCGCGTGAAACTCCCAAGAACGATATGTGTCCCGTATGTAAAAGACCATTGACGGTAGGCGTAATGAAGCGTGTGGAAGACCTTGCGGAAACATCAGAACAACTATTTACATACATAAAAGACAAGAATGGTGTAGTATGGGTAAAAGATTCTAGAGGTATTCGTCCTTCTTCAGTAAGCCTGGTTCCTCTTTTGGAAATTCTTGCGGAAGCCTTAAAAACTGCTCCAAATTCACAAAAGGTCCTAACTTTGTTTGATTCTCTAATTCAGAAATTTGGAACAGAGCACGAGATTCTCTTAAGAACTGATTTAGATGATATACGAAGCCATGCAGGACAAATAGTTTCAGATGGAATAGAGCGAGTTCGGCGCCGTGATATTAGTATTATTCCAGGTTATGATGGAGAATATGGGAAGGTAAGCATTTGGAAGGAAGAGAAAAATGAAAATGTAAGGACTGAAGAGGAGCAGATGGGATTTTTAATATAACAGGGGCTTGCACTACTATTTCAAATGAGCAAGAATAGAGTAAGTGTGCAAAAACTGTGTCATATGTAATACAGAATTTTGCGTCAATGGACTGTTTATTATATTTTCAGAAGACAAATTTGATAGGAGGTGAGAAAAAAAATGGCAAAAACAACAACACAAAACATAATTGATAAAACGCAGGAGTTATTTGATAAACTCCCAGTACTTCCAAAAGAAGCAAGAGATGTTATTGCAAAAATTACCCCATGGATCGCGCTTATTTTTGGTATATTAGGTGTACTTGGTGGGATAGCAGGTCTTGGACTTCTTACCGTCTTCTCTCCATTTGCATTTATGGGAGGAGCAGGAAGGGCTTTGGGTGGCGGAGTTTTAGCAGCAATTCTTACCATAGTTTCATCAGGTTTACTGCTTGCAGCTTTTCCAGGCACAAAAAAATACAAGATTTCAGGATGGAATTTTCTTTTCTGGAGTGAGGCTGTAGCTTTGCTTTCAGCAATTCTTGCGCCGCTTGATTTGGGAGGAATAGTATTCACTTTAATTGGGTTCTATTTAATCTTTCAAATTAAAAGTCACTATAAGTAAGTTTTACGTGTTAGCAGAGTCGAAGGAGCGTTTAATTTCAGGTTTTTCCGATTCAGTCGGAATTGTGCCTGTGTATAGTATGACAATGAATTGAATCACAGACCCTATGCGTGTATGTGGGTCTGTGATTTTTTTTGAGGTTATATGGGTTCTGAAAGCAGTTTTAGTATTCGTTTTGCTCCACTTACGGTTTTTCTAAATGGAGAAGCTTTCTTTTTCTTGTGTGTATTTAAGAAATCTGTATAAATATTAACTAATTGTTTTGTAGTCTCAACAAGCGAATATTTTTCTGTTGAAGTCTGAGCATTCTTTCCCATTTCCTTTCTTTGCTCATCATTTTTAAGAAGTAGAAGTATTTTCTTGGCGAATTCTTTGTTATCTCTGGATGTTAAATATCCGTTCTCTCCGTCTTTTATTAACTCTTGTAGTGTCTTGTCCTTTACTGCTACTACCGGTAACCCAGAAGCCATTGCCTCTATGGGTGCCATTCCTTGGGTTTCAGTTTTTGAAGAAAACAAAAAGATATCACTATCTGAGTAGACTTGAGGCATAAATTTTTGTTCTATAAAGCCTGGAAGATATACCTTTTTCTCAAGCCCAAGCTTTTTCGTAAGTTCTACAAGTACATTTTTATCTGGACCGCCACCTATAAGTACAAGCGCGGTGTTTGGTTCTTTGGAAATCACATGCTGGAAGCTTTTTATTAAAAACTCAACTGATTTTTCACGTCCAAGCCGACCAACATATAAAAGAATTTTCGTGTTTTTTGAAATTTTTAATTTTCCATGAATGTATCCCTTTTTCTGGTTTAAGAACTTTGTCCTATCAATTCCATTGGGAAGAATTATAATGGGAGTTTTTACTCCACATTTTCTGAGTTCTTGCTTTGCGCGTTCTGTTGGAGCGATAAGCTGTTCGCACATATTTCCAAAAATACGAGTTACTGTTTTAACAATTCCTGGTCGAAAGACTTTTCCTTTGAGTAAGTAGTGGGTATATTCATGTACTATTGTGTGATATGTTCCAATAAAGGGAAGGTTTTTTATGCGCGCCACTTCCCACCCTAAAAGACTCATAACCCCACCGTCTTGACCGTGAATTATGTCAAGTTTTTTCATTCGTAGTACTTTAATAAGATTGGGTTCTGGCAGATAAAGTGCAGTTCTCATATCCAAGTCTTCATAGAGCTTAACAGAATAAAGACGGATAACATTTTTCTTATCTTTATAGCCTGGGTGTTTTGGGGCAACTATGTAGACTGTATGTCCTTGGCGTTTTAGTTCTTCAGCTGTTGCTGCAACACTTGTTGCGACACCATTTGGATCAGGTAAGTAGCTTTCTGCAAAAAATGCAATATTCATAAGTGAAATAAGTTTGTTTCATATTCTATCATCTTTGATTCTACGGGACAAATGATATAATAAGGTATATGTCAGAAGTGTCTCCTCAAATAGATCAACTGCTATCAAGTGTTCAGAAAAGACGTGAGAGCATAACGGATCAAGCTCGAAGAGAAGAAGATAAGAAGGCAAATGTATTAGGAAAGATTCCCTTTTTAGGTAACCGCCTTAAGCCTACTGTTTCTGAACCGGATATAATGACTGATAGACGCTTCACGAGAGAGAGCGAAACTGTTCCGAGAAGTCCCACAACGCGTCTTATAAGAGGCTCTCTTGCAGCTACACTAAAAGATATTAAAAACGATCCACAACTAAGAATTGACGTTCTTCCTGGGTTTGTAAGAGAATCAAGAAAGTTAGCAGAGAATCTAGATAAGCTAGATACACAATTTCACACAACAGGTAAGTTTTTAGAAGCAGGAAAAAGTGATAAAAAGAAAGATTCTATTTATGCTGTAACACTTGACTTGCGCGAACCTTCAGATGAACCAGACAATAGAATTCCTTGGGTTATGATAGGTGGAGCCTACTCAACGTCAGAACAAAACGCTGCTCTTTCTATGGCTCTTGCCTTGCAAGGAGAGAAAGTTGTGGTATTAACTCATCCAGAACAAATGCGTGATCAGGAGGGCATGCGCGGACCTCATGATTTATTAAAAAATACTGCTCAGGAGGATATGCAGATGTTTAAAAATGCTGTAGGCAACTCTGGATTGCAAAAAGTAAATTTACTAGGAGACTCTTTGGGAGGCGCTTTTGCTTTAGCAATAGCTTCAGACCCCGAGTTTGCGAAAAAAATTCAGATAGAAAATGTTGTTTTGACTCAGCCAGTGGGGTTTGAGCCTCGTGCCCAGAAAGATCTTATGGCAGAAGGTAGTGCTGAGGAGAGACGAAATGTAAATGACCCAGAGGCTAAAGTTATTATGGCATACCAAGGCAATACAGATGCAAAAAGACCATCAGGTGCAAAGCTTCATGATGTTTCTCTTGTTAAGAGAATGCTTGAAAGCCGTAAGTTTATTAGTTCAGGAAAAGCTTCAGGTACTCAAATAAACGATACAGAATCAATTAAAAATACGCTTACTAATATATCAGGAGATCTAGAGATTTGGACAAATGACGGTGATAATTTATCTCGTTCTGATGTAATAAATGATAAATTAAGAGAAGCAATGAATTCAATAAGTGAAGAAGATAGAAATAGATTGTCATCATATGTGATTTCAGGCGCGCGTCATAATGAATTAATTGTTCATGGTTTCGGCTTTATTCGTGCAAGACGCGAAGAACAAGATGCAAGGCACATAATAGGCGAGCCGCAGTTTGGAAAGACGATCTCCCTGTCAGCAATCGAGCGATCCGGTGCAGAATATCTTCTAAAACAAATGAGACCCCAAGCTCCTTCTTCTCGGTAATATACTTCTGTGGTATTCTAGAGATGTGAAGATACTTTTTGTAAGTGATCAATATAAGCCGGCGGTAAACGGTATTGTTACACATATTCTGCTTCTTAAAGAAGAACTTGAGCGACGTGGGCATGAATTGTGGATAGTTGCCCCTGATTTTGGTTCTAAAACTGAGCCCGAGGAGCGTGTCTTACGTCTTCCGTCAGTAGTATTTATACCTCGTCCAGTGGATCGCTTTACAATTCCATTTAATAAAAAGATAGAGAAACAACTTGAAGAGCTTAATTTCGATGTTGTACATAACCAACTCGGACTCTTGGGATATCTAGGAACAAGACTTGCAAAAAAACAGAATCTTCCAAACATTGTAACGCTACATACGCCCTTTACGCAGTTTGTCCGTTGGTCATTTCCTCATCTTCTGCGCTTCTCGTACCCTTTTTTAAATATTGCAATGCGAAGTTATTTTAAAAGTTATGATCTTGTCCTGTGTCCGTCTCCAAGATCAGCTGATGAGTTAAAAGATGCTCATATTAAGGCACCTATTCAAATCCTTCACAATGGAATTAAGCTTGAAAGATTTGAAAAAGCAAATTCAGACGACTTTTACAAAGCATTTAAAGTAGACAAAAAAAGACCAATTATCTCATGGGTTGGAAGAGTAGAGTCAGGAAAAAATGCAGACCTGGCAGTCTTGGCTCATAAGGAAGTAATTAAAAAAGTTCCTGACGCACTTCTTGTTATAGTGGGAGGTGGAATTTTACTTCAGAAAACAAAAGATATAGTAGCACAAAACAATATGTCTGATCATGTTTTGTTTACTGACGTTCAAAAGCCTGAAATGGTTGCAAGCTTAAACAAGGCAGCACAGCTATTCTTGTTTACGAGTGACACTGATAATCTTCCAACGGTTGTTATTGAAGCCATGGCTTGTGGGATTCCGATTGTAGCACTTAAAGACAAGGCAGTTATAGATTTAGTTGACGAAGGAAAAGACGGTTACTTTACTACTAAAGATCCGTTAAATATTGCAGAAAGAGTAACTAGCATTCTTACAAATCCCAAAAAACAAAAAGAATTAGGATCAGGTAGCCTCAAAAAGGCACAAGGTTTTTCAGTTGAGAAATACACGAATGAACTTTTAGCAATCTATAAAAGATTAATTCAGGAGAAAGAGAATCGTTAAATTAATGTTGACATCGGTTTCTGATTGGTCTAATATGAATATTCTATACGACGAAACGAAAGTATACATAATTTAATCTATGCCAAATCAAATTTTTACAGACGATACATTTGAGTCTGAAGTTCTTAAGAGTGAAATACCTGTTTTGGTGGATTTTTGGGCGGAATGGTGCACTCCGTGTCACATGCTTACCCCTACATTAGACGAAATTGAGAAAGAGTATGAAGGTAAGATTAAGATGGGAAAAATGAACGTGGATGAAAATATTAAAACTCCAGGTAGCTTCAGTATCATGTCTATTCCTACCGTCATTCTTTTTAAAGGGGGGAAGCCACTTTCTACTACGGTGGGAGTGCAGGCAAAAGATGTATATAAGAAGGTTATAGATGAAGCCCTCAGTTCATAAGTTTACTTCTACATGGAAAATCTATACGACGTAATAATCATAGGGAGCGGTCCAGCAGGCTTAACCGCAGGCATTTATACTTCTCGTGCAGACCTTAAGACTCTTATAGTTGCAGGTCGTACTTGGGGTGGACAGCTTATGTTAACCACTGAAGTAGAAAATTTTCCTGGTTTTCCTGATGGAATTTTGGGACCAGAACTTATGCAGAAGATGCGTAAGCAGGCAGAGCATCATGGGGTAGAAATAGTAGATAGTAATTTCAATTCAGGGGACTTTTCCAGTAGTCCATTTATAGTTACTACAGACAGTGAAAAAAACTATTCAGGGAAATCAGTAATTGTTGCAACCGGAGCTGAAACTAAGTGGTTAAACATTCCGGGAGAACATGAAAAGATAGGACGGGGGATCTCATCCTGTGCTCCGTGTGACGCGGCTTTTTATAGAGGTAAGACAGTCATTGTAGTAGGTGGTGGAGATAGTGCTATGGAAGAGGCAGAAGTGTTAACTAAATTTGCACAACATGTGTATATAATACATAGAAAGGATACCTTTAGGGCTTCGCAAATTATGCAGAAACGTTCTTTTGAAAACCCTAAAATTACCGTTTTATGGAACAGTGAGTTAACAGAAATTCTAGGAGAGCAAAAGGTAGAAAAAGTAAAAATTAAAACAACAAATCCTAATATACATATTAAAAAACAAGGACAGGATAAAGAGGTGAAGCCGGAAGATTTAGGCGGAGTTAAAATTTCTGCAACGGATACTGGATTAGAATGGGAATTTCCAATAGACGGGGTGTTTGTAGCAATTGGGCATATGCCAAATTCCAAGGTGTTTGAGAACATTGAGACTGATGAGAAGGGTTTTATTAAAACCTTTGACCACACAAAGACAAACATAGACGGAGTGTTTGTGGCAGGAGACGTACACGATGCAAAGTACCAACAGGCAATAACCGCTGCAGCCTTTGGTTGTATGGCAGCCTTGGATGTGGAAAAGTGGTTACGAATGCAACAGATAACCTAATGCAGCAAACCAGTCTCACAAATTAGACCTTTGACATTCTGCCTGGCACAAACATATAATTTGTCTATGTCAAAAGAGCTTCAGAATAAACATTTACCTTCTCATTCTCGGGAAGAAGGACCATTAATAAATGATTGTTCCGGTCGTCTTTTCTTAACAGCTGAATTTAATACTTTTATGGAAAATGGAGTAAGTGAATGCTTTACTTATTACTCTGGTGGTCCACTTGTATATAATGGTTCGACAAATTGGTATAGTGAGGGGGATTATAAAAAAGTTTCAATGGATCGGGGTTTCTACTATGATGCTGTTTCCTTTTTGGCTAAAAAAACAAATCTGCCAACGGATAAGATATTAAGAAAAATTATTCCTATAGCGCATGTTCCTGGTAGAGAAGGCGATTTTCCTTTGGTAGTTCAGGCAGTAAGCTCAGGCATGAAAAACGGGAGAGGAATTCATGGGGCATATTTTGAGCTTAAAGATTCAGGAGATTTTTTACGTCTAGAATCTTTTTAATACTCTCTAAACATTTTTTATTGGGATATGATTAAATTGTGCCTATTTGCTTGTCTTGACTTAACCCTTGACAAGAGGCTATAATCTGGCTAGAATAGTCTTTACCTTTCGGAAATCAAGAATAGTTATGATGGTAACAAAAAATTAACTTTTACAAATCGGCATCTACGTCGATCCCTGTTTCTACCTCATTGTTTTAGTTTTATCTTGTATTTCCCCGGGTTTAAAAATTCTATTCTCGTGTTTAAAAGTTTAGTTTCTTAGGCCCATAAGAACCTGAATTGAATACAATTCAGAACCTTGTGGACCCTCACGCTAATGCGTTCGGGCCCATAGCACAGTTGGTAGTGCGCCTCATTTGCAATGAGGAGGTCAGGAGTTCGAATCTCCTTGGGTCCACTTTAATATTGCTTTGCAATATTAAAGTGCTAGGTTTTCGTTTGGAAAAATAGCTTAAAACTAGCACGCTTTTTGTTAGAAGGTATTAGTTTTTGGTTTTAGGTCTCGCGTACTGGTACCTGAGCGGCTGAGTGCAATTTTACTCACCGTCAGGTACGAATACACGAGAAAGTTTTTTGCTCATTAATAATTGGGAGAAAATAACAAACAAACGACCACGTTCAGTCTTTGAACGTGGCAAACAACTAGGCCAAAAATCCCGCTCGGCGGGGTTCCATGTTTCTTTGCCGAACACATGGTTTTATTTGAATTGGTTTTTTAGAATCTACGCTATTTGATTCATGCTAATAGTGGATGCCTAGGAGATATTGACCGAAGAAGGACGCATCTGGCTCGCGAAAATCACCGGGGAATGGCCTAAGACATAATGATCCGGTGGTGTCCGAATGGGGAAACCCTCCCGCATTGCGGGAAGCCTGCTATAAAGTTATTACGATTTATCGTGATATATAGTAGCCGGCGGGGTACCGGACCAACTGAAACATCTAAGTAGTCCGAGGAAAAGAAATCACAGAGATTCCGTCAGTAGCGGCGAGCGAAAGCGGAACAGCTCAAACCACATAGCAATATGTGGGGTTGTAGGACCACTTGCTTAAATGCAAAAGAAGTTACAAAGGGAAAACATAGAAAAACGCGTTGGAAAGCGCGGCCAAAGAAGGTGACAGCCCTGTATTTGAAATGATTTCCTCTTCTTGTGAGTTCCTGAGTACCATGGGGTACGATTAAACCCTGTGGGAAGCCGGGGCGACCACGCTCCAAAGCTAAACATCAATATCTACCGATAGTGAACTAGTACCGCGAGGGAAAGGTGAAAAGCACCCCGGAAGGGGGATGAAAGAGTTACTGAAACTATTAGCTAACAAGCAGACAAAGTGCAATTTATTGTATGATGTCGTGCCTATTGAAGAATGAGCCGGTGAGTTTTTGTTTTGCGCATGTCTAAGGGCGAATCGTCCGAAGGCGAAGTGAAAGCAATCCCTAATTGGGAGATATTTTGCGCATTGCAGAAGACCCGAAACCAGGTGAGCTAACCATGAGCAGGGTGAACTCCGATGAAAATCGGAGGAAGGCCCGCACTCGTGATCGCAGCAATGATCTGAGATGACTTGTGGTTAGGGGTGACATACTAAACGAACCTGGAGATAGCTGGTTCTCCCCGAAATATATTTTGGTATAGCCTTATGAATGTTTACAGGGGGTAGAGCACTGAATGGTCTCTGGAGGGGCAACCTTTCAGGATCAATCAAACTCCGAATACCGTGTAAACTTAACAAAGAGTCAGACTTGCGGGGCTAAGCTCGTGGGTCAAAAGGGAAACAGCCCAGACTCCCATCTAAGGTCTCTAAATTTAAGCTAAGTTGAAAAGGAAGTCAGTGTCCTTTGACAGCTAGGAAGTTGGCTCAGAAGCAGCCATCTTTTAAAGAAAGCGTAACAGCTCACTAGTCGATACAGGATACTGGCGCCGGAAATGATCGAGGATTAAGCTTAATACCGACGATGGAGATTTGCTCCGATTTATTCGGAGTGAGTGGTAGGGGAGCGTCGCAAATGCAGTGAAGCTGTAGTGTAAACTATGGTGGAGCGTTTGCAAGTGAGAATGCCGGCATGAGTAGCGTATGACGCCTGAGAACGGCGTCCGCCGAAAATCCAAGGTTTGCTGCGCCATGTAAGTCAGCGCAGCGTTAGTCGGCTCCTAACGGTGGCCCGTCATAAAGCGCGGGGTAACCGGATGGACAACTCGTTAAAATTCGAGTACAGAGTATGATGCGTTTAGCCCGCAAGGGCGCTACGTAAGTAGATTACCTAAGGATGGACAAGGGTGGAAAGGATCGCCCCGTAATACGGGGTCTAAGTCATAAGATAGTTTGAGTTGGTAAATCCGCTCAGGCGTTTAATTGAGTGGCAAATGCAAGTTCAAAATCGCAAGAAAGTAGAACAAGGATCGTAAGTTTCAGCCTTCAAGAAAAGATTCGTAGGGAGTGTCATATTTTGCCGTACCGCATAACCGACACAGGTGGATTGGTCGAGTAGACTAAGGCGACCGTGAGACAGATGTTCAAGGAACTCGGCAACAAAAGCTGGGCGTAACCTATGGGAGATGCCCTGCCCCGAGTAAAATTGGGGTTAAGCAAAAGATTACTTAGCGACTGTTTATCTAAAACACAGGTCCCTGCAAAGCCGAAAGGCAACGTATAGGGGCTGACACCTGCCCAGTGCCGGTAAGTCAATAGTGGGTGGTGATGCTCGTAAGAGTTGAGCCGCTTTCTAAAGCTCCGGTGAACGGCAGCAGTAACTATAACTGTTCTATGGTAGCGAAGTTCCTTGTCGGGTGAGTTCCGACCCGCACGAAAGGTAGAACGACTGAGTAACTGTCTTGAACATTTACACGGCGAAATTGAGATGGCTGTGAAGACGCGGCCTGGTTGTCCTAGGACAAAAAGACCCCGGGAGCTTTACTGTAGCTTGACATTTGCAAGCTTATTTTAATTGTTTAGAATAGGAGGGAGATCGCAAGATCAAAAAATGAAATACCTCTCTTTAAGATGAGTAAGCATTACTCCATTGCCGCATAAAAATACGGCTGGAAAACAGTGTCTGGTGGGCAGTTTAACTGGGGAGGTTGCCTCCTAAAATGCAACGGAGGCGTACAAAGGTTGGCTAACTCCGGACGGAAATCGGAGCCTATTGTGCAAACGCACAAGCCAGCTTGACTGCGAGACCCACAAGTCGAGCAGGTGCGAAAGCAGGTGTTAGTGATCCTGCGTTCCTTAGTGGTTGGGACGTAGCTTAACGGATAAAAGCTACCCCGGGGATAACAGGCTGATCGCATCCAAGCGTCCACAGCGACGATGCGGTTTGGCACCTTATTTGAAAAAATCGGGGCGCCTAAGTAGCAATACTTAAGCCTGAATTATTAGTATTTGAGTCAAAAAACAAGGTACTAATGATTAGAATAACTAGCTCAAATCGGTGAAACCCTACTCTTGAACAAAAGAGGGTAATACCGAGGGAGATACCAGATGGTATTTCCTGTATCGACTGATCCCGATTCAATCGGGAGAGATATGGATTTTGATGTAATAGTCAAGTTTATAATTCATATCATACGGCTAGCTCCCGCTGATAATTTTCAGCCGGGATGAAGGTATAGTCAAAGCTCTTAGTAATAAGAGTTTACACAATCAATTTTGAGTTTTTAGGTCTTTCTTGAAATTGATAAAGAAGATAGACAGCGATGTCGGCTCATCTTAGCGCGGAGGTGGAGAAGCTTCCAAGCGTCTGGCTGTTCGCCAGTTAAAAAGGTACGCGAGCTGGGTTAAGAACGTCGTAAGACAGTTCGGACTCTATCCAGGACAACCGTTTGAGATTTGAAAGGAGTCGCCCCTAGTAAGAAATTGCTACTTTCTATAGTAATATAGATTGACAATTTGGCTAATAACGGTGAAGCCCTCTATTCTTGAGTTTAGATTCAGTCCTATGCTAAACTCTATTTAAAGAATGAAGGGTAATACCGTGGGAAGACTTTCAAAGAGAGAACAACTTGCATATATTGCTGGATTTCTTGATGGCGATGGAAGCATTATGCTTCAATTGCGCAAGAATTCATCTGGTAAGATAATTCGCATAAAAACAGTAATTTGCCTCTATCAAGATAAAAGATACGAGAAAGATCTTGATTGGATGCAGAAAATACTTGAGTGCGGATATGTTTATACAAGAAATGACAACATTAGTGAGCTTCGAATAGAAGGATTTGCTAAAGTTTTTCAAACTCTTGTAGCTCTTGAGCCTTTTTTAAGGCTTAAGAAGAAACAAGCAAAGTTGTTAATTAATCTTATTCCACAACTACAGCAAAAAACTGTGACGAAAGTGACAGTTGCTGAGTGGATTGAGAAAATGCGTGAATATAATTATTTTTCATCGCAGAGAACTCCACTTTGAAATGTCCCCGTAACGACTGATATGGAAGGTACCGGATAATCCGGACAATATACTTCCATTATATGCCAACAACCTCGTTTAACGAGGCTGAAGATATAGTCTGATCCTCAGAGTAATCTGAGAAAACATAATGACGAGAGGACTGGGGTGAGGGAATCCCTGGTGTGCCAGTTGTACTTACAAGTGCACTGCTGGGTAGCTAGATTCCCATGGGATAACCGCTGAAAGCATCTAAGTGGGAAGCCCACCTTAAGATAAGATCTCTTTAAGACCCCTGAGAGACCATCAGGTTGATAGGCAGCAAGTGTAAGACGGGTAACCGTTTCAGCTAAGCTGTACTAATAGGTCAATACCAAATAGCGTGGGTTTTAAGAAACCAAATGGTAGTATAGTTAAGTTTGTTTGAGAAGTTTTGCCCTTGAGTCTTTGGTCTTTGGAGCGGTGTGGAACCACCTCTTCCCATTCCGAACAGAGAAGTGAAACGCGCCAGCGCCTACAATACTTTAGTGTTACACACTAGGGGAAGATAGGTCAAGGCCAAGGACTGAGGGGCAAAACAGTTTTAATACTCAAGTTTTACATAAAGTATATTTTACTTTAAAGCTTGTCCTGCGATTTTCTAACGAAAATTTTAGGTCAAGGTCCGCGACTGAGGGGCAAAACAAAAATTACTTTAAAATGTTAGACGTAAGTTTAACTACTCAAAGTATACATTCTCCCAATTATTAAGAAGCAAATATACACAGTGTATAGTATTAAGCATTTTCCGTTAGATATTATTTCTTTGCCAAATTTTCCCGATAATATTGACAAATAAGGTCTCTTGCTATATCATAAATCATGGTAAGTACTTCGGCTAGCTCGGCACAAGCTTCTTTACCTGTCGGTCTCACGTTTGATGATGTTTTACTAACCCCAGGTTACTCTGATTTTTCCCGTTCTGATATTGATTTATCAACCCAATTTTCGTGTAATATAAAGCTCAAGGCTCCTTTTGTAGCAGCTCCAATGGATACTGTTACTGAGTCAAAGCTTGCAATTGAGTTGGCTCGTCTTGGTGGAATAGGGATTATACATCGTAACTTAACTCCTCAAAATCAAGCAGATGAAGTAGCTAAAGTTAAACAAGAAAAGCATATTGTGGGAGCAGCAATTGGTGTTTCTGAGGGGTATAAAGAGCGTCTTGAGGTGCTTGTTAAGGCAGGAGCAGACGCAATAGTTTTAGATTCAGCGCATGGTTGGACAAATAGATTTGTTGAAGCACTAAAGTTTATAAAAGGAAACTACAAAGGAATTGACGTAATTGTGGGAAATATTGCGACTTACGCTGCCGCAGAAGATTTATGTAAGGCAGGAGCGGATGCGCTCAGGGTGGGTATGGGTCCAGGAGCAATATGCACAACAAGAATAATTTCTGGTATGGGAGTACCACAAATTACGGCAATCTTAGAAACTGTAAGAGCTGCAAAAAAGCATAACGTACCAGTAATTGCTGATGGGGGAATTAAGTATTCTGGGGATATGGTTAAGGCGTTAGCAGCAGGTGCCTCAACCGTTATGATGGGTTCATTTTTTGCCTCAGTTGAGGAAGCACCAGGAAAGGTAGTTGCTCTTAAGCGCAGTATGGTTCCAAGACGTTTCCAAAGCATTTTTGATAAAGAGAAAGCACTTTCATCGGGAAAGGAGAAGTTAAAGGAGGTTGCTGCTTCCGCACAAGAGCTTTCAGAGATTGAAGAAGTATATTACTTTAAAGAGTATCGAGGTATGGGTTCAATTGGTGCCATGCAACATGGAGCAAAAATTAAATCAGAAGATGAATATCATGGAAAATCATACAAAGATAAGGTTCTTGTTGCAGAAGGAGTGGAGGGATTAGTTCCGATAAAGGGAAAACTTCAAGAAATTGTAAATCAGGCGATTGGTGGAATTAAATCTGGAATGTATTATGTTGGTGCCAGAACTATCCCAGAGCTTCAGGAAAAGGCGCAATTTATCCAAATTACTCAAGCATCCTTAACAGAATCTCACCCTCATGACGTGTTAATTACAAATCCTGGTGAAAACTACTAGAGTCTCAGAATCAGAGGAAATACTAAGTGAGAAAGATCATATCCATCTTGATGGTGCGTGCTATAATGTTAGGAAACTATGAAGCTTATTGTAGGACTTGGGAATCCAGGTGAAAAGTATAATAACTCCCGTCATAACCTCGGATTTCTGACTTTAGACCATTTACTCCAGAAGCTTACAAAGGCGACAAACACATTCTGGAATGAAGAGAAGAAATTAAAAGCGCTTATTCACGATCTTGATATTAACGGAGAAAAAGTAGTCCTTATGAAGCCTACTACTTTTATGAATGAGTCTGGTAGAGCTGTAGCAGCATACGCAGCCTACTATAAGGTTTCTCCTGAGGATATTATTATAATCCATGATGAGTTAGATATACCACTTGGCAAGATACGGATTCGTTTTGGGGGTTCTGGGGGTGGACATAATGGTGTTTCGGACATTATTGAAAAATTAGGCACTGATAAATTCTTAAGAGTTAGAATAGGAATAGGAAGTGAAGCACGTCGGGTTGGACCGCATACTGATACAAGCGACTATGTTTTGGGTACATTTGAAACTCACGAGAAGGGGAAGGTAAAAAGTATGATAAAGCAGGCAATAAAGGACATCATATTACTACAGAAACATGGGATTGATGTATATATGAGTAAGTACAATAAATAATTCTGAAATCATTTTAACTAACTAATTTAAAGGTTTAATTCTTTCTTGACATTTATAGTATCTTGGGAATAGTATAACAGTATGGGAGAAACAGTCGGAGAGTCGTCTCATTCTAGCATGACTCATATTTCTGAGAGTAAAAAACCTATGGAGCCATCTATGAGATGGAAGATTGCAAATAAATTAGGGATCGCGTCTTTTGTCGCATCGCTAGGTCTTCTTGGAGCATCTACTACTGGTTATTCCCCTTCTGAGGTTGCACATAACACAGCTGAAGCAACTAGGGATGTAGCTTCTGATTTTACGAAGGGTGTTGGAAATGCGCTTGAGCGGGTTGACAATAATTTAGACTCTCACTTTCCTGAGCCATATAAAGAACCTCAAGAAGGAAAGTAGCTGCCTAACTACTAGCGCTTGTATAGTGTTTTATTGCGCTTTGCCAAATAAAAAGAGAGAAGATTAAAAATCCAATTCCTATAGCAAGCGAGTATAGAATAAATTGTAAGCTAAGTGTGCCCAAAAGTGCTTGTACAGGGAATGTCATCATGATTCCAACAGGCACTACGAATGTTAGAATGAACGAAACTCCTTGTTGGTATATGGATACGGGAACTCGTCCCATTTGTGTTAAGTCACGATATAACATAATTGTGTTGTCAACCTCAGTTGAGACAATTCCTATGGAAAGTACTAAAATATGAAATGCAATAGCTATAATAAATGCGTTTAAGACTAAAAGAATATAGATAAATATTCCAACAACTGAGAAATATGGCAGATGCCATCCTGAGTAGATTATAAAACCAATTATAAGAATTAATATTGGTAAATCAATAATATCTGATCCGCCTAAAAGTGCTCTAAATAAGGCTGAGATAGGTTGTAGAAAGAAAATATCAAAGTCACCTGATACAACTAACCTTCTAAAACTATACACGCTTCTTAGCATCATTTGAGGAGCAGTATCAATTAAATTAAATGTTGCAAAGAAAAATATCATCTCCCAAATAGTGTATCCACCAACTTCAGTTGTCCGCGCGCCAATTAAAATAAGAAAAATAAGAAAGAAGGAAAAACGTAAAAGTTTTCCTAACGTGAAAAGAACTACTCCCACCCTAGACGCGAATGCGATCTGTGCCTGGGCAGTCATACTTTTATACCAAATTGTAAAATAGCGTTTCATAGTTTTAATTCTATACCTTATTCTTATTTTCCTTCAGCTCCATATACCTTAAGACCCTTGTTCCAAGTGAGTTTTACAACAAAATACAGAATGAATGTCCACAGAATTGATATTATTAACCCTTCAATAATTGCATAAGTTTCTAATTGCCCTAGATATATTTTAAGAGGGAAGTAGAGAAGGTATGTGAAGGGGAGAAACTTTAAAATGTTAAAGATAGTATTTGGAAGAATATCTAATGGAAACAGAGAGCCTGCAAAGAAATTAAGAAGTATCCAGAATATAAACCTTGGTCCCCAAATTTCATTACTCCAAAATCCTAAAAGTCCCAAGAGGTAATTGAAGTAAAAATACATAGTCATAGATATCAACGCTGAAACAAACGCAATAGCAATATATTGAGGCTGATTTTGAATGAAAAGATTAGGCTTAAAAATTATTATAAGAAGTGTTATCTCAACAACTGAAAAAACTAAATTCATTGCCTTGTCTCCCAAATCCCTTGCGAACCAATATTTCATATAGGAAATTGGTCGGATTAGAAAATTTGAGAGCGTTCCGTTATTTATTTGGTCTCCAATTTCTGCGGTTCTAGTTGCGATTACAATAGATGTCATAAGACTAGTTCCCAAAATGTAAGTTAGGATTTGAGGTTGAGAATATCCAAAAAGAGTAGAGTTTTTAGGGATAAGAGCGTTCCATAGGAAGAACATAGTCAGAAGCTGTAGAACAACTCTAAATCTCCACATAACAAAATTAAAGCGGTAAGAAAGTGTTTCTTCCCATGTGTTTGCAAAAACCCTGAAGTATTTCATATTTAAAAAAAAGTCAAAGGGATAAGGCGGCAAAGGTTAAGTCCTTTTACCGACAGGTTTGGTATACGACCGTATTATGATTGCAATTTCATCTCGTAATTTCTCAATTTCGTCAAATCTTTATGAGAGGATCTTCCCTTTTTTGCAAATAATCAGTTTGCGATATTCCTTATCTTTCATTTTTTTGCCTCTGCCTTCCTACTAAACACTTCACGGATAATATCTTCTATGTTTGGTTCCTGAATATTTAAGTCTTCTACTGGGAAGTCTTTTAAAAGTTTTGAGGTAACTTTATTTGAATTCTCCCTCATTACAGATATGACTACCCGAGGAAAATCATAGCTTACAATTTTCCCTAGTTTAGCGATATCTTTTTCTGAAACATTCTTTTCAAAAACGACTGTAATAAGTTTGTGATTTGTATATTCGCGGGTTAAATTTGTTAGTTTTCCATCAAAGAGTAGTGTTCCGTGATCTATAACGATCACCCGTTCACATAGTTGCCGTACATCTTCCATGTAGTGTGAGGTTAAAATAATGGTTGATTCGTACTTTTTATTATATTCAGAAATAAAGTCGCGTAATTTTTTCTGCATGACTACATCTAATCCTATGGTAGGTTCGTCTAGAAAAAGTACCTTTGGAGAATGCAGGAGGGCTGCGATAAGCTCACATTTCATTCGTTGACCAAGCGAGAGTTTTCTTACTTGTATATTTAGAATATCTGAAACATCTAATAACTCTACAAGATTTGAGAGTGTATCTTTATACTGTTTTTCGGGTATCTCGTATATTTCGCGATTTAAAAGAAAACTTTCAGTTGCAGGCAAATCCCACCAGAGTTGATTTTTTTGCCCCATAACTAGTGCAATTTGCTTGAGAAATGAAGATTTTCTCTCAAATGGGGTATAGCCAAGCACTTTTACAGCTCCGCCTGACGGATAGAGAAGTCCTGATAAGCACTTTAAGGTTGTTGTTTTCCCGGCACCATTTGGTCCGATAAATCCAACAAGTTCTCCAGGTTTAATCTCAAAACTAATATCTTTTACAGCCTCGACAGTTTCGTATTTTCTACTAAATAATGATTTTAGAGAACCAGTAAATCCAGGTTCTTTCTTGTGAACCTTGTAGATCTTAGATAAATTAGAGACAGAAATAATAGGGGAGGGCATTTAGTAAGTATAAACTCAGCATGCACTATATTCAATAGGTTTTGAGCTTAGAGATTGTCGTAACTCTTGTTAAGAGAGTAAAAAGACAATTTACACTTTGCCAGCGAGCGGATTTTTGCCTCGGATTTCCTTATTTACAATTTTCCCCTCGGAATTAATGTGATAAACATAAGCTTCACCCGTTCCTATCTCTAAATCAGAAACGTTTTTATCAGGAATTTTTTCTATATATTTGGCAAGCGCCCGTAAAGCGTTCCCGCTTGATCCAATAAGAACATTTTTTCCCTCCTTAAGTTTAGGTAATATCTCAGAGTCAAAGTAAGGAATCTCACGCTCATAAACTTGTTTTAAACTTTCTCCTTCAGGGATAGGATAATCCCAGCCACGTCTGAGTTTCTGAAACTCATCCTCTCCTAATTCTTTTTTAACTTCCCATTTGTTTTTTTTGGTATACGTGCCGTAATTGCGTTCTCTTATGTTTTTACTTTGAGTAATTAGTAAATTTTGTCCAATTGTTTTTAAAATTTCCTGAACTGTCTCAACAGAGCGGATTTGGTCAGAGGAATATGCATAGTCAAAATGTATATCCCTGAGTTCTTCAGCTGTTTTCTGAGCCTGCAAGTATCCCTCTTTTACTAAGGGCGGGTTATCCCATCCTGTCCAAAGACCTTTATTATTGTAATCAGATAATCCATGTCGTACTAAAACTAGGTATGCCACAAGAGCAGTATATGGTATCTTTTATTGAGGATCAAGTACTGTTGATACTTTTGCATACAGGATTAAGTAAGAAGTTATTCGTCATTATTCATGTTTATATTTTCGTTTGCAATTAGCAATGAAAGGCGATAATTTTTTTCCCTTTTTCTTTTATTTTCAAGTTCTGTATGGGATATATCTTCTATGTATAATTTAAGATCTTTTAATTTATTAAATAGATAGTGTAGTCTTGATTTAGTAACACTCTCGTTAACTTTGTATCTTTCCGGTAATCTTTCATTCATGCGTTCCGTGATTTCTTTTACGCTAAGACCTTTTTTGCTTGGGTAATCCTCAAACAATATCTCATAAATAAGTCTTGTCTTTGTTTTATCTTTTGTCACACTTTCTGGAGCAGGATAGGGATTTAAGCCGTCGGCAGAATCATGAAGTGCATCTTGAAGCTCGCGTTTTTCTGCAATACTATCTTTTCTTAAAGTAGAAATATATGGTAGAGTTTTATATCTCATTTGTTGTATGAAGCTTTTTCGGATTTCTCCAATGTCATTGTAATAATTTAGTAATTCATCATCACTAGCATTCTGTAGCTTATCTTTTGGTATAGGCGTGCTTGGTATATAATAGAAAATATCTGCAATCTCATCTTTCCCTGGATAAGCTATTTTTTTTGCGAGCAATGAAGCTCTGTCTAACTGCAACAATCGTTCATTGATTGTACTAATTTGTGCTTTGGAAGATAGGTTTTCTTTGTTCATATATATATAAACAAACGCAATAAAAGCGCTATTTAAATTTTCTCTCCTTGATAATTAGGTTTTCTCAGCCTTTTTTTTCCTAAATATCTATTAGTATCAGTTTCATAAAAATAGCGTACAGGGTTCTCTGGTATTGTGGGTTTTTCTTTTCCCATAACTTGTAGGCTTAAATTTTCCTCTATTTCATCAAAAAATGCCTCAACTCCCCATGCGCGTAGGTTTTTATTTACACAGTGGACTAGCAATTGAGCATTTCGATAGGAGAATAGCTCTTCTGCATTTGTAAATCTTACAAAGAGATTAGCTTGGGATATTGCCCCTTCTGATAAAAGCATTTGAATAAGTTTTACTTGTTGGCTAGAAGATATGGTATACGTTATGGGTTTTACCTTTTGCATTATCGGAGGCTTTTCATCTTCATGAACTAATACCATTCCATTGCCCTGTTCATCAGTAATAGCATTCGCGGGAAATTCCCTGATATGAATAGTTTTAAGAAGTATAGGATCTAATTTCCCTTTGGGGGTTGTTGCTTCTATTATTATGCCTTTTGCGTTCTTAGTTACAACCGTATTTATATGATTTTTTTCTCTGTCCATAAGTTCATTTTGAACTTTTAGATTTGCGAATAGAAGGCTTGACTCTGGATTTTTTATCTCCCTATCTTGCACAATTCTTAGGAGTCCTTCATCATCTTTGTGATAAGTAATTCTTAGTCCCACAGGAGACAGGTATTTAGTATTTAGTGTGGGAAGTCTCATGAGAAGATACTGTATCTCATAATCTCTTTTCATGGGATTAATTTCGCGGGCAATATCTACAATATTTGTATAGTCACTTTTTTTCATAAGTTTTTTCATAAGTATGACATCCTGTTTAGTTAATCTTGGATCATCTGGCGGGATAGTGCTTTCTCCAATTTTATCTATATCTTCTTGGGTAAGTTTTGTAAACTGTCCATTTTCTTTTTCTGGAGTTGTTTTTTGGGGAGGAGGAGGCACCCTAGGAATCTCAACGCCTGGTCGCAGCAATACAGTATTCAAAGATAAGGCACCTTGAAGCGTATCTACCTCCTCTTTTAGTAGGAGTCCTTCTCTAAAAAGTGATCTTATTTTTTCAATCTTATCTTGATTTCTGGCTAGCTCAGGATTCATAGGCATGAGTATAAGTTATTTTAGCCTTAGGTTCAAGTATATGAAGCTAAAACAGATGAAGATTTTGCACTTGGGCTTGAAGTTTTTATTTACTTATTTCCATCTTAATCTCCAGGAGTCTGTTGTATTTTGAAAGTCTTTCAGAGCGGGACATAGATCCACTTTTGAAAAAATCTGCACTACAAGAGTATGCGAGATCGGCAATAAAATTGTCTTCAGTTTCTCCGCTTCTGTGAGATACTGCAATTTTCCAGTTAGTTTTTTTTGCAAGATTTATTGCTTTTGCAGTTTCAGTTACCGTTCCTATTTGGTTTAGTTTGATCAGCACTCCGTTTGCTAAGTTTTTCTTAATCCCCTGTTCTATCAGAGTAGGATTCGTGCAAAATAAGTCATCACCAATAGTTATAAAATCAAACTTTTCTGCCATTTCCGTAAACTTTTTGTGTGCATTATAATCTTTCTGGTCAAATGCATCTTCAAAGGATAAAACCTTAAATTCTTGTCCAATTTGTGAATAATAATTTGTTAGTTCATCCGCAGTCATTTCTTTATTTTCTTTTTTAAAGACATATTTCCCGCCCTTGTCATCCTTTGCTAAACTTTCGGATGGCAAGTAGAATTCACTTGCTGCGGCGTCAATTGAAATTCGGAAATCCTTGACGTTTTCATACCCTGCGTTTTTTGCGGCTTCTAAGATTAACCAAAAAGCTTCTTCATTAGAGGTGAGTGTAGGCGAATATCCACCTTCATCGCCAACAAGCGTTGAAAGCTTATGATCGGACAAAAGTTTTCCAAGAGAGTGAAATATTTCAGAAGCTATCCTTACGCTTTTTTCAGGATTAGTTTGGTTGGGTACAATCATAAATTCTTGAATATCAAAATTCCAGTTGGCATGAACTCCACCATTTATAATATTTACCATCAGGCGGGGGAAGTCAGGTGTGAAATTCGGAAAGTATGCACTAGAAAGATACTGCCAAAGAGGTTTATTTTCTGTATATGCCCCAGCTCGGGCAATTGCCATAGAGACTGAAAGTATAGCATTTGCTCCCACCTTATTTTTATTCTCTGTGCCATCAAGGTTGAGCATTATTTCATCTATTTCTTTTGGATCAGCCTCTTTACTCACGAGTGCATCCTTGATAATTGTGTTTACGTTCTCAACTGCCTTTAAAACTCCTTTACCGTTATAGAAAAAGTTATCACCGTCTCTTAGCTCAACCGCCTCATGCTCGCCAGTAGAGGCGCCTGAAGGAACACTGGCTACATGTTTCGTACCATCTTCAAGCGTTACAAATGTCCGAATAGTAGGGTTCCCTCTGGAGTCTAATATCTCAAGCGCCAAGACATCTTTAATTTTCATTTAGCTTATGGTACATAATATGCGTGTGGGATTGCAAGAGCTAACGTGCAGATGGAGTACTCATTTTTAGAGAAGCAGATGTGGGGAATACTGATTCAATCTCATATATCTGATATGTTTTCTTCTGTTTTGTCTTCTCAAGTGAGCTTGTGATAAGCATATAAGAAACAAATGCAATACATATTAAAAGAATAATTCCTATAATCCATCCAACAATACCTACGAGAACTGACCATAAAAGTTTATTTCCCTTATCTTGTTCATAGCCCTGGCTTGCATGTTTGTAGAGGGTAATTAAGTAGCAAATCGCGTACCATCCCACGCATACATTAATGACGAACGTGATAAGCTGGAATATGCTGCTTAGTCCCTGGTTAGTTCCCGTTATAAGAAAAAGTTGAGGAATAAGCGTAATTCCGAAAAGAACAACATATAACAGTACAATTCTGCCTAAAATCCCCCAGAAGTTAGACAATACTATTTTTGAACTTCTTCTCATGGCGGATAGTACTCCTTTTCCGTTGAGTACTATCTCATAGAAGGTAAAAGAAAATATAGCGGTAAAAAAGATACCGGGAATTATGAATAAGAAGTACCCGCCTGTAATTATAAATCCAGTAAGTACGCCTGCTAAAAAGAGCCCCAAAACATGCGAGAACCCTTTTTTAATTACAGATCCTACGTCTTGTTTAGTTTTAGAGTGTCCCACAATCAGTATGCTAGCTGCTTGGAGTGCGTATCCTACAAGTAGTGCCACAATACATGAGATAAGAAATATAATGCCTATGATACTAAGGGAGGATAGTGTCGCGATACTCAATGTTTTAGTAGTAACTGCATTAAAGATGGAAAATACACCAAAGGGTAGGGATATAATGAAGGCTGCAAAAAACAAGGCTATGTAGATGGCAACTCCAATTAAATTAACGATAAACAGATTGAGCACGCTTTTTTTAAAGGTAATCCATGACTCAGAAAATAAACTACCTAACGCGGGGAGTGCATGTTTTTCAGCCATATAAATATTATTCGCCTTGGGCTAGTTCTTGTCAATCACTAAAATCCTAGAAATCTCATAGAAGTGAATACGAGGTTAGAGATGAGATCTCCTAGTTGATAACCCGCAATTGGAAGCGAGAGAAGGATAAGAACCAGAAATATACCAAATGGTTCAATTGACATATATACTGCTGAAATATTTTTCGGCAATAAGTAATTAAAGATACGGGATCCATCCAGAGGAGGTACGGGTATTAGATTTATAAATCCCAATATAAGATTATAGAAGGCAACTAACGAAAAAAAGAAGTAAATGTCATGATTGAAAGAAAGTAGTTTAGCGCATAGTGCAGCAATAACCGCTAGTGAAAAATTGGTTAATGGACCAGCAAGTGCAACAAGGGCAAAGTCTTTTTTCCCATCTCTGAAGTTATGAGGGTTTACTGGAACCGGCTTTGCTGCACCAAAAATAATAGGGGAGCCTATAAATACGAGGACAAAAGGTACTATCACGCTCATAATAGGGTCAATATGTGGGATGGGATTAAGGGTAAGTCTACCCATGAGTCTTGCGGTGGGATCACCTAACTTATCAGCTGCATAGCCATGCATAATTTCATGCAAGATTGCTGAAAAAATAAGAATTACAACACCTAATAGAAGTTCCATTTGGCTATTGTAGCAAATTTTGACTACTTTATTTGTCTCATTTTACATGTATTCATAAGTAAGATAAGTGAATCTCTATCGGAGCTACTAGAATATGATAAATAGGTGCAATTTCATAGATTTTGTTGGAAAAATGAGTAGAGCACAGATTATCAATAAAGTGCATACTAGTATATAATTGTAAAATGACCGCAACAGGGCATGCATTAGTTGCAACACTACTTATTGCAAAATTTCACAACCCATATATAGGGATTCCCTTGGCTTTTGCATCACATTTTATATGTGACATGATTCCGCATTGGGATGCAGGCACTCACCACGCGGAAAAAACAAAAAAGAGACTATTTTATGAGGCTAGTTTTGACGTTATTATTAGCGTAGTTGTGTCAGTGTTTGTGTATACATATATTTTTGGAGAGACAAATTATTTATATTTACTCGCGGCGATTTTTTTCTCCCAACTGCCTGACTGGCTTACTGCTCCTTATTTTATTTTTAATATAAAAGACCCATTAGTTGCGTGGTCAAAATATATATATAAATTACAACATGCAATGAATGTAAGGTTGGATAAGCCGTGGGGGATACT
>CAYMYC010000002.1:150276-150416 GCA_964394645.1 uncultured Gammaproteobacteria bacterium
AACTCAGGTTGGAGCTATTCTCCTTCTTTACCTAATCCTGTTTAGGATATTCTAACCCCTCACGTCTTGTGAAACTACGTTTCTAAAGCCGTGGGGGATACTAACTCAGGTTGGAGCTATTCTCCTTCTTTACCTAATCC
>CAYMYC010000003.1:0-103358 GCA_964394645.1 uncultured Gammaproteobacteria bacterium
ACATCGGAACAACCCAATTCAACACTATTACCTACACCTGGCCCTCAAGTGGACAAGGATCAAGTTATGTTTTGTCTACCAATGGTTCAGGTACTCTTTCATGGCTTGATCCTGGAACTCTCCCTGGCGTGTTCACAACTGGGAGCGGTGCAATTTACCCAACAAATCCTACGCTAGACTTTTTAATAGGCGGATCTACTACAGCATCAGCTAAGTTTGCAATCTTAAATGTTAATTCTGGTATTCCTACAGCAACCATTTCAGGAAACTTAATAGTATACCCAAATACCGGAAATGGTGGTCGAGTTGGAATTGGGGCAACTTCACCCGCAGCAGCTTTAGATGTAAGATTGGGTGGAATATTAGCTGGAACAAACACATTTACTAAAGCAAGTGGCTATAATAACCCAGGAGAAATAAGTCTAGATAATGGAACAACTGATACTCCAGGAATTAAGTTTTATTCTGGTAATAACACTAACTTCGGAATTGATAACACTAACGGGACTCTAAGGTTTGTTTCAAATCTAGATGAATCAGGTGGAGCTGCGGTCATGACCCTCAGTAGTAACGGAAGCTTATCACTTACTAATACAGCCACAACTGGTACAGCACTTAGTATTACTTCAACAACGCTTACGACCGGAAAGTTATTAAATCTTAATGGTACTTGGACAACAGGATCATCAGCAACTGGAAATACCATAGCAGGGACATTTGCGCCTAGTGCCGGGTCTATTGCATTTAATAACCTTTATCTTCCAGTAACAGATAGTAGTTCATTCGCAAACACAGTTCGGAGCGTTTTAATTGAAATTACTGCATCAGGAAATGCTGCAAAAACTTTAAGAGGACTAGAGACCTCTGTTACCAGCTCTTCTACTACAGGGGATATATTAACGGGTGTATTAGGTGCAACTACCGCTACGGGAGCACTTGCCTCAGCACAAACAAGATATAACTACGGTCTATATGGTTCTGCAGTATCTACTGCTGCAACTGCCCAATCAAACGCTATAACGCACACAATTGGTGTAAATTCAGTTCCATCCTCTACCCTTGCAACTGATGGGACTGATAATATTTATGGGTTCTATTCATCAACAACAGGAACTCACGCAGCTAATGCAGGAACAATAAATCAATATGGGGTATATATCGCAAACGGAACATCAGGAACAAATGGAACAAGTACTAAATATGGGGTTTACATTGAAGGGCAAAGTGGTGCAGATAATAATTATCAGTTGGGACTTGCAGGAACAACTTCTGGAGTGGTAGGCGTTAAAGCTCCAGCAACTGTAACTTCATGGACAATGACGCTTCCAACTGACGCAGGATCAAGTGGCTATTTCTTAATGACTGATGGAAGTGGTGTTACTTCATGGTCTGGTGGTGCTGGGACTGCTACTCTTGCAAATCAGGTGGAAATACTCGCTAGAATTGGAGAAAATACAGATGTTGCAGGAACAACTACTTTGTTTGCAAGACTTGCAGACATTGATGATGAAAAGATAGGAACATCCAATGATTCAGTTACGCTATTTGGAAAACTTGGAGATAGAACTGATAACGGGCAGTGTACCGGAACTCTTTCAGCAGGCGTAATAACTGTTGCTTCTTGTTCTAATGAAACAATTTTTGGAATTATTAGAAATTTACCTGGACAACCACTTTTATCACAATTTACAGGAGACGGATCAAATGGTGCAATTCCTGCAAGTGGTGCCCTAAATCCTGGTATTTACCAATTTGCATCAGGCACAGTTAATGGAACTCTTACTATGACAGCGTCCGCGAATAACTCTAAATCCGGACTCTTCCTTTTTGTTCAGGGGACATTAACAGTTGCTTCTGGAGGAAATATTTCTGTTGTAGGATTTGGTGCAAACGCAGGAAATGGAGGAAACGGAGGGACATCTGGAGTTCTTGCTAAAGGAGGATCAGGTGGAGGGTTAAACGGTACAAATGGTACGAACGGATCAAACGCTGCAGCAGCAGTTGCGGGTGGAACAGCAAGTGGTTTTGCAACGCTTGCTTCAGATTCACTAGGAGGAGCAGGTGGAGGAGGCGGTGGAGGAGTTACCGTTAAGGGTGGAGCAGCAGGTGGTGGAGCTGGAGGAAATGGAGGAAACGGTTCCGCAACTACTACTGCCGGAGCAGATGGAATAGCTACCTCAGGCAGAAACCAAATTAATTTCCTGGTTAACAAAACAAATCTTTTCTTGTCCTTTGGTGCAGGAGGCGGTGGTGGAGCCGGTGGAGCAGTCTCAGGCGCAGGTGGTGGAGGCGGTGGTGGAGGCGGTGGTGGAATAGTATGGCTTAGAACGCACAGCTACACAAATAATGGAACAGTATCAGCCGCAGGAGGAAATGGTGGTACAGCAGGAGTCACAGCCGCAAACGGAGGAGTAAACACGGGTGGAGCAGGAGCCGGACAAAACGGTTCAACAACAGGTGGAGGAGCCGGCGGTGGAAATCAGGGAAGTAATGGCGGAGGAGGAGGTGGAGGAGCCGGCGGTGGAGTGCTTTACATAGAAGCAAACTCAATTGTAGTAAATAGTGGGGGTGCAATAAGCGCGCGGGGTGGAAACGGTGGAAACGGAGGAAATGGTTCAGCTGCAGGCTCACCTGGAGCAGGAGGAAATGGTGCAAATGGGTTCCTTTTTGTAGAAATAGTACCGTAATCTAGAGTATTCTTAATAAATTTTAAATTATAAATTATCATTTATGAAAATGAAAAAAAACACTTTTTTATTATTCTCCATTGTATTTTTTATATGCTTATGTGCGTTGGGGTATTTTGCGATAAATCATATACATCTGCAATTATTAGAAGGCGAAGAAGGGTTAATGCTATCAAGTACAAAAGAGAAGATAAAAACTGATAATAATCTAACATTTATTATTTTTCTTGATGGGTATAGAAATCCAAAAGAGGGATTAATTTACACAGAAGTCATAAAGACGGTAGTGCAAAACCTGAAGCCTTTTAACGCATATCAGGATATTTTAGTTTTTAAAACGGTGACGACAGAAGGACAGAAATGTGTTGTTAAAAAAATATACAACAGGGATAGTCTTATGTGTAATGATAAATTATTTGATTCTATTAAAAATTTAAAAATTGGACATTATAAAGTAATAGTTTTGTCTCCGCTTGATTTTATATCCTCATCAGAATACGCGAGAGGGAAAAATTCCTCTATTTTCCTTTCCACATATAAGGGGAAATTAACAAATAGTAAGCTTCAGCAATGGGTTGGAATTCTTTTTGCTCAAGAATTGGGCCATTCATTGGGCCTGTCTTATGAGTATTTTGGAAAAAAACCAAGTTTATACAAGACAGATGATACATACGGTTCACCTAATTGTGCAAAAAGTAAGGATATAGCTCAGAGATGGTGGGAAGAGTATAGGGTACAAGATCCACAAATAGGATATTTTAACGGATGTGGAAATGGTGACTCATATATATATCCTGAAAAAAATACCCTCATGTCAAATTTCCCAAAAAAAGACAGTTATGGACTAGTCTCTAACCAGTACCTAGAGGGAGTTTTAGCCTGTTTTTATAAGAATGTTCAGGATGCAAAATGCACTGATTTTAGAAAACAATATCCATTGTTCTGGGAAGAGTAGGAAAAAATATGAAAGAAAAAATTGCAATTTTAATATTCTTATCTGCATTATGTATTATATTTCCTAAAGAAATGTATGCTGCTCCGGCAACGGTTGAAAATCAGGTGGAAATGCTTACTCGAATTGGAGAAGACACAGATGCAGCCGGAATAACCACTTTATTTGCAAGACTTGCAGATATAGATGATACAAAGATTGGAACATCTGGGGACAGTAGTACACTTTTTGAGGTGATAGGTGACAAAACAAATTCTCAGCAGTGCACTTCTACTAGTTGTACAAATGAAACACTCTTTGGAGTTTTAAGAAATGGGGTAAGAAGTGGGTTTTTATCTCAATTTGGAGGAGATGGGAGTGGAGGGAACGGGAGTCCTACCATTTGTGGAGGAACAGGAACAATAACTATTGAACCAGGCATCTATCAGCTTCAGGGACCAAGTAGTAGCTGTAGCCTAGGGGATAACTCAACCGCTACCTCACTCAAGCCAAGTAATTCTCCTGCTTCACTTGCGCTTTTTGTAAAAGGGACCTTTAGAATAACTGATAACGCGCTTATAGATGTAAGAAATTTTGGCAGAAATGGTGGAAATGGTGGATTGGGAGGGAATGGAATTATAAATGGTGCGGGCGCAAACGGTAATGGCGGTGTATTAGGAGTGCAAGGCGGATATAAAGGAGCAGCAAATGGTACCAACGGCGCGTCTACCGCTGTTGGAGTTGGAGGAAGTGGATCAATTACAGGAAGTATAAGCGGTGCAGGAGGCGGTGGAGGCGGTGGAGGCGGAGGCGTAACATCGGATGATGCACTAGGGGACGGTGGAAGAGGAGCTACGGGCGCGGGCGCGGGCGGAGCAAGTACAAATGGCGGAAACGGTGGGTCAAGTGGTGCAGCGGGAGTTGATGCCAGTGCGTCAAGTGGATCTGGAGGAAATAATGCAGATACGGTTAAAAATAGTAATATTGCGGCTGCTTTTTTAGGAAATAAGGGAGGAATAGCACCTACGAAGGGATTATTACTTGCGTCATATGGAGCGGGAGGAGGCGGAGGCGGAGGCGGAGGATCAAGTGTAGGTCTGACTTCTGCAACTGGAGCCGCTGGAGGTAGCGGTGGTGGAGGTGGAGCTGGTGGAGGAGTAGTATATATAGAAGCTGACACGGTTATTATTCAGTCCGGTGGAGCAATTGACGCGCGTGGTGGAAACGGAGGAAATGGCGGTAATGGAGGCGGAAGAAGTGGAGGAAACGGCAGGCCAGGACCGGTAGGTACGGGTGGGGGAAATGGTGTTGTCGCGGGAAACGGTGGGGTAGGTAGTAATGGAACATCAAACGCAACATCTGCAGGCGGAGGCGCGGGAGGCGGTGGGGGTGGTGGAGGTGTAATCTGGATTAGAACGCATAGCTATACCGGGAGCGGAACTGTAAATGTTGCAGGTGGAAACGGAGGCACCATGGGACTGAAGGGTATAAACGGAAGCTCATTTCTCACAACTGCTCTTGGCGGAAATGGAGGAAACGGTGGGGAGGGTGCAAATGGATACTTTTTTGTAGAGATAGTACCTTAGTCGAGGGGACTTGTATTATGTATTATGGATACTGTATGAATTTAAATTATAAGACAAAACAATTAAAAAAAATGTAGTGTTAGTGTAGTTATTCGTGATTTCATTAGATGTGTAACAAAAAATAGTTATGAGGGGGGGTGATTTTATTTTATGTATATAAATGTAGGGAAAATAATTCGTATACCAGTTATATTAACGGGTCTTGTTATTGTAGGATTTGGAGTGTATAAATTTATAACCGCTGTGAACATTAATCAGCAGATTGCAAGCACTCTTGTCGCGATCTTTGGAGTGCAGCTTATGTGGTTTGTTTTGTGGCTAACACAGGGGAAGAAGTAAATTGTGTAAGAGGCACATACTATATGGAAAACACTCAACATACAGGAACGCGTGTATATATTCCTCTTTGGTTAGGGGTAGCACTTTTAGTGGGATTTATACTTATTGCACTTTTAGTGGGATTTTTACTATATGGCAGTTTTAATAAGCCTCGTCTATTTGGTCCTAAGGATGAGTTTAGTTCTCTTGGAACTATAAAGGGAGGAACTAAGATAGCACAAGACGACAATGTGCAAAAAATTGCGGATACCGTAACGGATCACATGAATCAAGAAACAAAAAATAAACTTACTATTATATTTTTTTATGATGGATATGGCACTCAAAAAGAAGCATTAGACGCGATACATATTTTACAAGAGTCCTTACATGACGTTGAACCGTTTAAGAGTGTTCAGGATTTAATCGCTTATAAAATATTAACTACTGATGGGAAAAAATGCAGCGTTGAAAAAAGCATGCTCATATGTGACGCAAAACTGATCGAGTCATTTAAAAAATTTGGAGTAGACCATTTTAAAGTAGTATTACTTTCTCCAGAATATTTTACCCCGGTAGCTCCTCTCGCTCATGGAGCAAACACGTTTATAACCTTTTCTACATTTAATAATACGTTAACTCCACAGGATCACAATAGGTGGATGGGTGTGCAGTTTACGCAGTTATTGGGAAGATCCTTGGGATTATATTCAGAGTACGTGGAAGCTGAATCTTTGCAAGTTCAGGGACCGCCTCCTCAGGGTGCAATAGTTAAAATTTCAAATTTTGGAAAGCCAAACTGCGCAAAGGATATGAAAACCGCCGAGGAATGGTGGGGAGGATACGTGAATATATTCCCAAAGGTTTCATATCATCAGGGATGCGGAGGGGATAAAAGTTATTATTATCCTGAAAAAAATACACTCATGTCAGATATTCCCAGAAAACAGGGATATGGGATAGTTTCAGAAGATTATCTTCGTGGTGTATTGTCATGTTTTTATGGTGAAAAAGAGTCGCTTATTTTTCCGGCTGGTTTTTCAGCAACGTATTCAGCTGCGCTTAAATCTTGTGATGCGTTCACAAAGGATTATCCCAGGTTTTGGGAAGAATAGGCAATCTATAACGCTTTAGATTTTATATGAAAATTAAACTACATCCCAGGTTTTTCTTTTTATTAGGGTTTTTAGGTTTGGGGCTCATTTTATATTCTTCAAACGTGCTCTTGAAAAAGAGAGTGGAGGTAAGAGTTGTAGATTCAATAGATTCAGGGAATGTTCTTGCAGCATCAGATGGGTCTCAGGGGTCATATGATTTAAAGGAGTTAAGCTCAACTCAAAGTACAGAGAGTAAAACACAGGAGACAGACATAAGCTCTTATCAGCCGGTAACTATTTCTCATACGATAAAAGAAGGAGATACCCTCCAGTCTATAGCTGAAAAATATCACGCAGATCCGCAAACTATTGCTGACTTTCCTAATAACGGATTGCAAGAAAGTCTTCAGTTAACAGTTGGAGAGATATTAATTATTCCAAATGGGTATATTGATGAGTCTCAACGTCCGATACTTCCTGCAATTGCACATGGAACAGGGCAGTTTGCCTGGCCAATTCGACTCGATTCGCTTCCTCAGGGTAAGCCCGTTATTACCCAGTACGCGTACTATTGGCATGCAGGATCACTGGATATAGCACTTGATTTAGGAACGCCTGTGCGTGCAGCAGATGATGGTACGGTAAAATCAGTAGAGCGTCTAACAACCGGATATGGGGTACATGTTGTGATAGAGCACGGAGACGGACTGACATCTCTCTATGGGCACTTAGCAGACACGCAAGTTGTTGTAGGACAGGGGATTCATAAGGGGGATGTGCTAGGAGCCTCAGGCTCTACCGGGCGTTCTACAGGCCCTCATCTTCATTTTGAGGTGCGTCGTAACGGTGCACCAGTTGATCCCATGACTTTACTCCCGCCACAGTAGACCAGGTATAAGTAAGTCACTTTCTATCCAGTAATCCATAGGAATGCTTCGCCACTTGTTCCAAAAGTGTGCATTTCATATACTAATTACTGAATGAGAAATTTAGTTTTAAACTTGGTAAAAAACAAAGAGCGTGTCTTTTCACTACTTATATATATAGTTCTTTTCTTATTCCTACTCTATCCATATCGCGATTTTGATTGGGGATGGCATTTTAAGCAGGGTGAATACTTATTTACCCACGGATCACTTTACTTAAAAGATACGTTTTCCGCAACTCTGCCCGGGTATCAATGGATAAACCATGAATGGCTTTATGACCCATTGGTTTATATTATTTTTTCAACAACTTCCTTTTTGGGGTTAAGTATTGCAGGAGCTGCAGTTGCATTTTTTACCTTTTATTTTTGCGTGAAGGGAATAAAACTTCTGGCATACCAACTTGCTATATGCGCTTTTCTATTTGGGTATCTTGTAAGTGGTGTGGTTTGGCAAGGATTGCGTTCACAAATGATTGGCTTACTATTTATTGCCTTTTTGATGTATCTTTTTAGGAAAATTGATCAAAATAGTAAAACGCCTGTTTTTTTTCTTCCGCTGTTTTTCTTATTCTGGGCAAATATGCATGGGACATTTACTTTTGGGCTTTTTATTTTCAGTTTTTACGTAATACAAAAAATTGTGGTAGAGAGTGTTAGGGGGGGGAAGTTGTTTATAGGAAAAACGCAACTTGCGATTCTTCTGTCATTCATATGCTCCGTACTATTAACGTTTGTAAATCCGTTTGGAGTAGGCGTATATTTTGAGGCACTACGCCATTTCCAAAACCCGCTCCTAAAGTATATTTCAGAATGGAATCCTGTAGGTTTCCCTTCTACGTTTTATGCACTTATTCTGCTTTATATACTTATTCTTTGTGCCTTCGTTGTAATGGACTATAGAAAAACAAAAAAGCTAAATATATATATGATTGGAATCTCTATTTTTACAGCCTTTTTAGCATTTGGAGCAAGAAGATATGTGGCAATTCTTGTTACAGCAACGCTCCCATTTGTAGCTATATTTTTCTCTCAAATAAAACTTGATTTAAATAAGTATAAAACTACCACATTCTTGCTTATTGTGGCAATTATTATATCTTTTGAAATAGCAATTTTTAACAGGATTATACCGTTTCATATTTTCCAAGGCTATTCATATGAAGAATATTGTTCTTTCGGTTCTCATTGTTCTGAAAAGTTGGTTGACTATGTTTTAAAAAATCCTCCGGTTGGTCGTGGATTTAATTTTTATGATTGGGGAGGCTATTTAATAGGGCGGGGGTTTCCTGCAAAACTATTTGTTGATGGACGCATGCATTTGTGGAAAGATGAGAAAAATAATTATTCTCCGTTTTGGGACTATCAAAGAATATATTATCAGGATAATTTAAAATTATTTGATAAATATAACTTTTCATGGGTAATTATTCCATCCAAAGAGAATTTGAGTTTATATATAGAATATAAAAAAGTGAAAGGAACCTGGGTTAAAAAATTTGATGATGGTAGGGTGGTTTATTGGGTAAGGACGCGGTAACTTAAGGAAAGGAGCATATGATAAAAAAAGAATATTTTTTTTTCATTCTTATAACCATTTTTGTATTGGTTTTTTCAAATATATATCTTTTTTATGGGATTTTTTCTCCTAAGAATGGATTAACATATCTTGGGAGAAGAGTTATTAATTCGCAGGATACATATACCTATGTGGCTTTCATAGAGCAGGCAAAGCAGGGTAAGATTCTTTTTGAAAATCTTTATACAACAGAACCACAAACAGCCTCACTTATTCGCCCATCATATTATTTGTTGGGACGTGTCGCCTCAGTATTAGATATATCTTCAATTGCTGCATATCATTTGGGAAGAATAATTTTTAGCATAGCTTTCTGTTTAGTCTTATATATCTTTCTAGGAATATTTTTCTCTACATATAAAAGAAGACTTCTTGCGTACACCATAATTATTGCAACAACCGGGTTGGGTTTTTTGGTTGGAAATCTATGGTCTCAGGTTTCAGATGCCTGGATTCCTGAATCAAATACGTTTTTATCTCTTCAGGAGGCGCCGCATTTTATATTATCTCAAGCATTAATGCTCTTAACATTTTTATTTATTTTAAAGGGATGGGGTATCGCATATGATAAGAATAAAATAAAAAGAAGAACTGTTTACCTTTTATTTTCTTTTATCTCATTATTTTTATTAACCTTTGAACACCCATATGATCTTCTATTGTGTACCGGGACTATTTTAGCCTCTGCTGTATATCTGGGTTTATTTCAAAAAGTTAAAAGAAGTGTTCTTATAATAAGTTCTTTGGGGGCGGTGGTAGTTTGTCTACTAGGACTTTTATATCAATATACGGAAACATTACGGAACCCAATTCTTAGTAATTGGGCAGCGCAAAGTAAATCCCCAAATCCTATGGATTATATTTTAGGATATGGGATTCTTATCCCCTTTGCAGTATTTGGTCTTGAGAGATATTTAACGCAGAAAAAGTTTTCGCAGATTTTAATTGTTTCATGGGTCGGAGTTACAAGCGTACTGCTTTATAGTCCAGTTTTTTTCCAGAGAAGACTATCTGAGGGTTTTCACATACCACTTGGAATATTAGGTGCTGAAGGGCTTATCATAACCGCTTTTTTCGTCTCAAGGCTTTTTATCCCAAAGGTAAGGAGAATGGTTTCCTACATATTTGTAATTATTATAGTTTCAGTGATGTGTGTAGGAACAATATTAGGGGTACAGCAGGATGTTAGAACAGTTAATAACGACACGATAGGTGCATATTATTATTACATGCTCAATGATGAGATAAAGGCTATGGATTTTTTAAAGCATCAGACAGGAGAAAAAGACATAATATTATCTAATTGGTTTTATGGGAATGTGATCCCAGGAGTTACCGGACGCAAGGTGTATATAGGGCACAAGGCTCAAACAAATCAATTTGAAAGTAAAATTAGAACTATTAATAAATTTCTATTAAATAAAAATGTAGATGAAGCATATAGATTTTTGAAAGATAATAACATCACTTATTTGTATTTAGGTGGAAATGATAGTATTTTAACTTATGGATTTAAGCCTGAAAAAAAGCCATACCTAATTAAGATATATGATGAAGGTCAAGCAAAAATATACAGGGTGAGATAGAAAATTAAAGCTAGACTATCTTTACCTTAGGGGTGCAGATTATAAATTTCCCCCCCTGCTTCCTAAAGTTTCTTTCCCTTTTCATGAAAAAATCTAAGAATGCATATGGTAGCACCCATAAGTAATCACAGTCAGGAATGACATCTGTAATAGGTATGGCAGAATAAACCATAAATCGTCCCTTTTTCTCTGGGTTTATATCAACAGCACAGAGGATATGTTTGTGGTTTAATTTATAGTACTGCAATATTGTATTGCCCTTTGTAGATGCACCATAGATAGCAATTGTCTTTTTTTCTCTCCTACATCTCTTCACAAATTCTAGAAATGTTTTTTTGTTTTTTTCAACTCTTAAAAAAAATTTTTTTAGATCTGAAACAGAGTATTTTTTTTCAGAGAAATGAACGCTGCCCTTTATTTTATGCCTGATAAACAGTCTATAGCTTCCGCCATTTATGGAATTTGTTTTTACTTTATAGATCTCAAGACTATGCCGGTCAAAAAGTACTACAAGAGACGCATAAGAGTAGTATTCAATATGCTCATGACATATATTCCCTACATCATTTTGCTCAATCATTGGCGAAAGTGTCATAAGTTGAATTATCGCTATTCCATTTGGAGTAAGTGATTCTTTTAATTTCTGAACGAAAAGATTTGGCTTCGGAAGATCGTAAAAACATGCGATAGCTGTGATAACGGATGCCTTTTTCTGAATTGATACATTATCAAAGAAGTCAGAAATCGCCTTATTTGTATGTTTTTTTAGTTTTGGAAGAAGATTTATAGCAGGGTCAACTCCTATTTTGTAAAACGATTTAGGCACATATGATAGTAGTGTTCCATCATTTGCTCCTATATCTATCCATATATCATGCTTTTTGCTTTGTACTTCTTTGAGCGCGTCTTGCACTACAGACTTCAAATCTTTTTGTATAGCAGGATTAAGTGAAGACTCATACCAGTAATGTTCTTCGTAAAGCGCGTGACGGGAAGGATTATGAAGAAGTTGAAGAAGTGTGCAGTCAGGGCAATAAACGAGTGTTAGAGGGCTCGCAGTACCATTTGTTGGGCGAAGGGTGAAATCACTCATGGATATATTACCTAAAGATCCAATTCTAATAAGATTCATCTTCTCACACACCCGACATTTTCTAATAGCCATAAGCTGATAGTAATCATACACTATAAAATTTCATTTTCAAATAATATATCTTGCATAACGATATCAAAAATGCTGTAATATTGGAATTCTATGTATCTAGGAAAACAGTGGTTATGGTTACTTGCTGGGATATTTATAGGTGGGTTTGTGGTTTTCCTATTCTCTCTTTCCTTCCCCTTAAAAGAAAATGTACATGTGCATTCTTGGGAATTAGCTCAGGAAAGCAGTAAATATCCACATATTCGCCCACTTATACTTCCCTGGGATCAAAAGCTGAATAAAACAAACGAATTATTTCCCTTTAGAAGCGTTATTTACACATCCATAGAAAAAATGACACAGGAAAAAAAGGTTGAAACAGTCGCTTATTATTTTAGAGACTTAAATAACGGTCCATATTTTGGAATAAACTTAGATGAATCCTTTAGCCTCGCAAGTCTTTTGAAGGTGCCTGTACTTATGTCATATTATAGATGGGCAGAGCAGGAGCCAAACATTCTTAAAAAAACGATTATATTTAAGGAGAGTAGAGTAAACAGGATAGATTCAAATCCACTTACAAAACCAAAGACCCTTCTTCAGCCAGGAAAGGGGTATTTCATAGAAGATCTTATTGAGAAAATGATTAAAGATTCAGATAATGACTCATTCCAGTTGTTAGTAGAAAATATAGACGTGGGGCTTTTAGCTGATCCATATAATCTAACAGAGACAGAGATCGAGTCTAAGAATCAGGATTATACAGGTTCACTTAGACGATATTCTACATTTCTACGTGCTTTATACAATGCATCATACTTATCCCGTCCTTATTCTGAGAAGGCTATGTTGATTCTCACAAGGTCTGAGTTTAAAGCGGGAATTGTGGCGGGTGTTCCAGCTAGTATTGAAGTAGCACATAAATTCGGAGTGCGTGAGACTAAGGGGTTACATCAGTTGCATGACTGTGGTGTGGTGTATTATCCTAACAATCCATATCTTTTGTGCATTATGACAAAAGGGAAAGACTTGCATTCGCTTTCAGATGCTATTAAACATTTATCTGCACTTACCTATCAAGAGGTAGACAATCAGTTGTCAGGGGGAAAGTAATCAATTAAAACTCTTACAATTCTTCAAAAAGATAGAATATTCAAAATAAAAAGCACTTTTATATTTATCTTAAATTATTCACATAAAAATATTTTTTAAACTTAAATTTTTAATTTTATACTGTTTTTAAAGCTTTTATTAATAATAAGATATGTATAAAAATACTATACAAAGATATATTTTTCTTTAGTGACGTATCGTTTAAAAGAACAAAAGTATAGTTTATTTTATTTTTTTGTGAAAAAAAACAATAATATTAGAGGACTATAGGCAGCATGTACCTCAAATATTCATGGCTAACATCTATTAACTTATAGTAAATATGATATAGCCTTATAGTAAAGAAACGTGAAAAGAATTTAAAAATTACTATAACACCTTAAATACGGTTTTATAATTTAGCCTCAAAATAGGGCTAAATTGTAATACATCTTATAGGACTTGACCTACGTGAAAAGCTTTGATACGTTAAGTATGCTCCCTTTTTGGGATTTATTTTGTTTCTATGAATAAAAAACTGCCTATGGATAAGCTAAAACGTGGATGTATTCTATCTTTAGCCTTGATTACTATTCTCCCTTACAATTTACTTCTATTTATAACTTTCAGTGGGGGTATCCCTAGCGCAGAGGCTGCTACAGCTACAATCTCTACTCCTGCGGATTTTAATTCCGGAGCATTTAATGGTACAGAAGCGGCAAGCAAGTCTGGTGAACTTAGACTTCAGGCATCAGGTACATGGGAAGCGCGTGTTTGGAAGACTCCACAGCTTGCACTTGGTGATCAGACAGCAATAGTTAGTGATGGGACTTACCTTTATGTTAAGGTAAGCGGAGACAATTTATTTACCAGATACGATCCTGCAACAAATACATGGAAGCGTCTTTTAGATGCTCCTGTTTTTTCCTTTCAAGGAAGTGACATGAGAGTTCTTGACGGAAATATCTATACCATTTTTGGAGGATACCAAAAGGAGTTTTATAAATACTCAATTGCGCTTAATACTTGGACCAAGCTTGCTAGTATGCCAGATCTTGTATACTCAGGAGCATCTTTGGGAAGTGATGGAACAAACCTTTTTGTACTAAGAGGAGCAGGTACTACAGATTTCTGGAAGTATACTGTCTCAAGCAATTCATGGAATGCAGTTTCATCTGCTCCCGCAGCTATCTCTACGGGAGGCAGTCTTGTATACAGTGGTGGATATTTTTATACCCCTAGAGGAGGAAATCAAACAACATTTTATAGGTACGACGTTTCCGGAAATTCATGGAGTACAATGACTGCTGTGCCGGCTACGCTTAATAGTGATGGGAATATAACTGTAAATGGAGACTATATATATATACTTCGTGGTAGCTCAACTAACACATTCTATAGATATAGCATTTCAGGAAATTCATGGACAACACTTACGAATACACCCCAGGTTACTGGATTTGTTGGTGCTGTATATCATTCAGGGGATGGATATATTTATGTATTTCGTGGAAATGGCACACAGGAATTTTGGAAATATAGCATTTCCGGAAACTCATTTGTAGGTCAATCAGATTTACCAAATACACCGGGAACAGGGGCTGATTTAATAAATCATCAGGGGTATTTGTACTTTGTAAGAGGGAATAGTAGTACAAATCTTTATAGATTTGATTTAAGTGCTGGGACTTGGTCTGCGGCACTTGCAGCGTTTCCGGCAACTATGGCAGATGATGTTAAAGGAGCATCTGCGGGTGCATATCTATACTTTCCGCGTGGATCAAGTACTACTACTTTGTACCGTTACGATACACAGGGTAATAGTTTTACAACGCTAAGTGCTTCTCCCGCAACACTCTCATCAGGTTCAACAGTTGCTTACCCTGGAACCGGAAACTATCTATATATAACAAGAGGTGGGAATAGTACTACTTTTTACAGATATAGTATATCGGGAGATACATGGGATGATGCAGGAGCCGCAGATTTACCCAGTGATTCACCTGCTGGAATCGGATCCAGAATAATTACAGACGGAACTGATGTTTATTTTATTAGTGGTTCTGGAACGTCCAGACTTCTGAAGTATACAGTTGCTTCAAATACTTGGGCAGTAATTAACAATACGCCTTTTGCTACATATTACGGAACTGATATGAGTTATTATAACGGCAATCTTTATATTCAAGCAGGATATTACAAATCTGATTTTTGGGAATATAAACTCTCAACCAACACATGGAGAAGGCTTTCTGATCTTGAAACATATCAGCCATATAGTCAGGGACCATACAATGGCGCAGCTCTTGTATCTGATGGGGGGGGGAATTTCTACTCAACATATGGAGCAAATGTGTTGTGGTGGCAAAAATTTACTTTGGGAAGTACAAATTATCCTGCATCCGGTACATGGACTAGTAGTCCGATAGACTTAACATATGTTGCAGGTTGGACAGGCTTAACGGGGATAGCAGTAACTCCAAGTAATTCATCTGTTTCATATGAAACACGGAGTAGTACAGATATGGTAACGTGGTCATCCTGGCAGAGTGTATCCTCCGGAACAATACAATCACCTGCCAGGCGCTACATACAAGTAAAGGTAACACTTAGCTCATCCACTGGACAGGTGGATACACCAACTGTTACGGGAGTTACAGTAAATTATACTGGAGACGCAAGCGCGCCAACTAATCCTGGAACGTTTACTGCAAAATCTCAGTCTGTTAGCGGTGTTACATTAACAGATAGTGTTACCTATTCTTATACAAATCCTTATTTTACCTGGAGTGGTGCAACTGACTCTGAAACAACAATCGCTGGATATTATGTATACTTTGGAACTTCAAGTAGCGCTGATCCGCAAACTTTGGGCGCATACCAGACAACTGCAGCCTATACGGTAATAACCCCATTAGTATCTGGAAATACCTACTATCTGAGGTTGAAAACGCAGGATACTGCAGGTAATATTAGTTCTGCAACGACAGCTTTTACCTATATCTATCAGGGGGTAAATGCAACGACTACCACCAAGACTTCAACTTCAGATTTCAGTGGGGGGACAGAATCAGATACGACAACATTAGGAGATGAGATAAAGCTTGCCTCAAAATCAGGATTTTGGATTGAGAACAGACTAAGTATTCCTCCTGCAGGACTTTCAAGCGGAGCTAGTTGGGGTTATGCTGCAAGCACCAACAAGCTTTATTCATTTAGAGGGTCTGGAACACAGACATTTTATGAGTATGATATCGCGACTGATGTTTGGGCAACTAAAACAAATGCCCCCGCAACGGTTACCACGGGAGGAGCATTAGCAGGTGGTCCATCAGGGTATATATATGCTGCCCGTGGTGGAAATACAACAACATTTTGGAGGTATGATCCATCAGGCAACACTTGGGATGATGCAGCAGCAGCCGATGCTCCTCAACCGTTTTCAGGCGGATCCTCTTTAGTATATGACGGTAGCAGATATATTTATGCCCTAAAAGGAAATGCTGATGATACATTTATGCGGTATGATACGACAAATGACACATGGGATACTTTAGCAAATACAGATTTTAATGCGCCCACTGATCATCTCATAAACACAGTAACTACCGGTGGAGATCTGGCTTTAGGAGATAGTGATTCTGTCTATGCAATTCAGGGAGGAGGGTATAGCGGTTTTGCGAAATACTCAATTTCGGCAAACTCATGGACACAGCTCTTAAATCTTCCCGCAGCAGCTAGTGCTGAAGGTGCACAAATAGAGTATGACAGTACCTCAAACACAATTTATTATTTCCCTGCCAACTCAAAAACTGCTTTTTTCAAATATGATATAGGTGCTGATATCTGGTCAGAACTTTCAGATGCACCAGCAACGCTTACAACAAGCGCGGCAATGAAAAATGTTGATGGGGTTTTATATATCTTGCGGGGAGGAGGCACTCAAAATTTTTATACGTATGACACTATAAAATCATCATGGAAGGTACCTAACTACAATCTTTTTGACCTTAATTTCAGGGGTTCAGATATTCGAACGTTTAATACAGGGGCTCAAATGGTAAAAGGGTCAGGAAACTTTTATTATATCGCAAGAGGAGTACTTGACAGCTTATTTATAAGATATGATGCATCCTCAGGGACTGTAGTTAAGTTAAGTGATATTCCTGCTGGTATGACAACTGGATCTTCATTTGTATATGATTCAGTAAATAATAAAATATACGCAACCGCAAATAATTTAATACGCAGATTCTTTGTTTATGATGTAGCGCAGAATTATTGGTATGAGGAAACATTGGATTCAGTGCCTGCCGCAACTGGTGCCGGAGCATCTATGAAATATGATGGTAGTAGGTATATATATCTTTTAAGAGGAGGAGGTACCACTACATTATATAGGTATGATACCCAAGGAACAGCAGGAAGCAGATGGAGCACTATGGCAGTTGCTCCTGGAACAATCGGTGCCGGAGCATCTATGGTTATAAAGAGTGGATATATATACGTTTTAAGAGGAAATTCACAAATTTCATTTTATAGATATGATATTTCCGCAAATACCTGGTCTGATCCTGCAGTCGCGGATCTTACGGCAGGAGTTACTATTGGTGCAGACGGATTCTTAATAGATGGAGGAAGTAACACTTTATATGCGTGTCGTGGATTAAATACGGTAACTTGTTATTCTTATAATATCTCAGGTAATTCATGGACTATAACTGCAAACGCTCCAGCAAATATTACAACAGGGGGTACAGCTGCTGGAAACGGAACGGATAGGATGTATGTGATTGCAGGACCAGGAACAAATACCTTCTCAAATGGTCTTTATAGTTATGTTATGCAAAGTGCTACCTCATCATTTGAGGAGTCTGGAAGTTTCATTTCTCCGTCTATTAATCTTGGAAGCACATATAAATTCGCAAACATATCTGTGACGTATACACTAGCTACAAACGCGACACTTACCGTTAAAACGAGAACTTCCTCTGACAATTCTACTTGGTCTTCTTGGTCACAAGCCTCAGAGGTAAAGCAAAATGGATCTACATATCAATATAAGGTAAATTCCACTCCAAACGATTTTATACAAGTTGAATTTGATTTTACCTCAGGAGATGGTATATATTCAGGGGTGGTAAGTGATTATTCTGTTAGCTACTATACTGATGCAAATACTCCAACAAATCCAAGTAGTATTTCCGCTTATTCAACCTCAACGCAAGCAGCAGCACTCACTACAAACAATTGGTACAATCATTCATCTCCATATTTCTCCTGGCCTGCTGCTGAAATTTCCGGTGGTGCAACGGATACCTCGACTGGTTCGGGAGTTTCAGGATACTATGTTTATTTTGGGACTAACGCTTCAGCAGACGCATCAGTTTCAGGTTCACTTCAACCTACAACAGCCTATACAGCGGGTAGTTTGACTTCTGGTGAAACATATTACTTGCGAGTTAAAACGGCAGACAATGCAGGAAATACCGCAGCTACTAATTGGGCAGCCTTTACATATAAGTATGACAATGTTGTGCCTGATAACCCAACAACTGTTACGGCAAATCCATCAGGCTATACCGCAACAAATAGTTTTGCCTTTTCATGGAGTGGGGCGACTGATAGTGCTTCAACAGTTTCTGACTACTGTTATAAAACATCTTTAAACGGTAGTGAAACTTGTGGCGTAACGGATACATCTATTTCTGGAGTAACAGCAGGAGGAACTGGAGCATCCACTTTTTATGTACGAGCCAGAGATGTAGCAGGAAACAAGGCAGCAACATATTCAAGCGTATCATATTATTATAGCGCAACAGCACCAAGCGCACCACAAAGCTTAGAGGTATCGCCTGAAACAAATACGGTAAACCAGTTCTCATTCTCATGGGATCCTCCCTCTACATATTTTGGTTCACAATCTTCTCTAAGGTATTATTACTCTATAAACGCGCTTCCAACTGCACAGAGTGTTAACTTGCTAGGATTATCCGTTACAACCCTTGCAACTGATGCGTATGCAACTGTTCCAGGGGCAAATGTACTATATGTAGTTGCAAAAGATGAGGCGGGTAATATTGATTACAATAATTATGCATCTGTTACATTTACTGCTGATACATCAGCCCCTGGAATTCCTAAAAAAGTAGATATTGCAGATATTTCAGTGAAAACTTTGTCCGCTTGGAAGCTTGCGGTTTCTTGGGAGGCACCTGATGCTAGCGGTTCAGGTGTTTCAAGCTATAAAGTATATAGCTCAACAACCTCTGGGGCTAGTTGTACTACAGATTTCTCTAGATTTTCATATTTAGCATCAACTACAGGTCGTTCATATGTGGATACAGATATTACTCAAAATAATCATTATTATTGCGTAAAAGCCTGTGATTCAACTAATAATTGTTCAGCAGTCTCATCTACGGTTACTAAATATCCAACTGGTAAATATGAAGCCCCGGCAGAATTAACAGCAAGTCCTTCAGCTACCGTCAGGACAAAGTCAGCGGTAATTACATGGGGTACCAGTAGATCCAGTAATTCGTTTGTAAAGTACGGAACAAGCTCAGGAGATTATGGAACTGAGGTTGGATCTTCAACTCAGGTTACAGCACACACAATAAATCTTCTTAATTTAGCTCCTGGAACAACGTATTATTATAAAGTACTTTGGACAGATGAGGATGGAAATATAGGATCATCTACAGAGCAGAGCATTACTACTGAGCCAGCGCCTTTAGTTGGATCTGTTAAGGTAGCAAATATAAGTATTAATTCCGCAAACGTGTCTTTTTCAGTAGCAAACGCGACTAGTGTTACAGTCCAATATGGACTTACTACAAATTATGGTGCATCAGATACCCTTACAACATCAAAAACGGAAACAACCCAGATAGTAGCACTTGAGAATCTTGAGGAGGGGACAGAGTATCATGTGCAAATTGTAGCAGAGGATGAGGAGGGAAATACATTTGCGGGAAATGACTATACTTTTGAAACTTTACCTGTTCCCAAGATTACGAGATTTAAGTTGCAACAAGTAGCGGGTGAAGCAACCGCAACGCTACGCTTACTTTGGACATCTAATTCATTGATATCAACAGTTGTAACATATTATCCGGCAAATAATCCTGTTGCAACAAAGGACTCTATAAATCTGGTTTTATCCCGCAATCATCAGGTTATCTTAAATAATTTGTTAGATGATACGGATTATACAGTGGTCATAAAAGGAAAAGACAGTGCTGGAAATGAGGCAGAGTATCCTGCCCAGTCAGTTAAAACAGCAGCAGATCTTCGCCCACCGGGTATAGAAAATATGAATGTTGAGACAACTATCATAGGGGTAGGTGACCAGGCAAAGGCACAGGTTGTGGCAACTTGGGACACTGATGAGCCTGCTTCTACCCAGGTAGAGTACGCGGAAGGAACTGGTACCAGTTATAATTTAAGTACCCAGGAGGATACAAACAAGACCACAAATCATTCAGTTACTATTACTGGACTTTCACCTTCCAGAATTTATCATTTACGCGCTGTGGGTAAAGATAAAGCAGCAAATGTAGGTAATTCATTTGATACAGTAATTGTAACCCCAAAGGGGACAAAGGATGCATTAAACTTAGTAATTGATAATCTTGCAAAGACATTCGGATTTTTAAAGAGTGTTAAGACTGGAAAATAGTATGGAAGATAAAAGTCAAAAACAAACAGGAGGGAGTCTTTTAAAAACAGTTGATTTGAAAAAGTCATTCTATATTGGCTTACCAAATGAAGTAGAGATCTTAAAAGGGATAAATTTGGAAATAGAGAGAGGGGATTTTGTAATCATTTTTGGTCCGTCTGGATGCGGAAAATCTACATTGCTGCATACTCTTTTAGGTCTAGAACCTCCTACGGGAGGCAGTGTAGTTGTTGAAGGGGATGATTTTTATGGTTCCACTGAAGATAAGCGGGCAACATATAGACGGCATCATGTAGGAATTATTTACCAACAGCCATTATGGATTGCGGCACTAAATATAGCAGAAAATGTACAGTTTACCTTAAAGTTACTAAACTATGATGATGAGAAAATTACAAAGCGTTCTGATGAAGTCCTTTCTATGGTAGGTATGACAGAATGGAAGAATTACCGTCCTCAAGAGTTATCATCAGGACAGCAGCAGAAAGTATCCCTGGCTCGTGCGCTCTCAATAGATCCCGTACTCATAGTAGCAGATGAGCCTACGGGGAATTTGGATACAATTTCAGGTCAACAGCTAATAGAACATTTTATGGAATTTAATAGGAAGGGAATTACTATTATTATGGTTACCCATGACTTGGAGTATTTAAAATTTGGCAATAAGATTATACACATGATTGACGGAATGGTGGTGGAGCAGTATGTAGGAAAACCTGGTCAGGGATTTAATAAAGAAATAATGGGTAAAAAATCAGAATCAAAGACTGGAGAATCTGGTGTTAATGTTCGTGATCCAAAATTTCTTGCATCCCTGAAGGGAACTCATGACGGGAAAATAGTGCAGTATGTAACCCATGTAGATGCACCAAAAGACGCACCAGATACACCTCAAAACACAAAAAAAGAAACAGAAGACGCAAAGTCTAGTAAAAAAATAACATGAAACACATAATACCTATTTTTAAGAAAATTTTAGGAGTGATAAGTAAGCCTACTTTTTGGGTACACTTACCAAAAAACAGCATCATTTTTATAAGAAAAGCTAGCGTAACAACCGTAATTTTTGCGAGCTTTTTTCTGCTTCTTAACATATGTTTCATTGAGGTAATATGTAAATATTTGGAATCTATTCCTGTTATAGGAAGAATATTTAAAAAAACAAATGCATTATGGGTAAAATTGTTTGGAAGGTATATCCCAAAAGTTGTACGGGCGCTTGAGAAAATGAGGACGTACGAGGTACAGCGTTCGTATCTGATATTTCTCGCGTTTGAAAACTTGCGTGTTAGAAAGAGTAGGTCACTTATAACTGTTGCTGGTATGTCATTTGGGGTAGGTGTAATTGTGCTTCTTTTATCTCTTGGGTACGGAATAGAGCGGCTAGTTGTGAATAAAGTTGCAAGCCTTCAAGATTTACAGGTGGTTGACGTTTCAACAGGCGGAAATACAGCGGTAAAGTTAACGCAGGATGCTATCCGAAAGTTTCAGAAATTTGGGAAAGTTACAAATGTCATACCTTTTGTATCAGTTGTTGGTAGAATCACCTTTAATAAGGCAACGACTGATGTTTTAGTATATTCTGCACCAAATGAATATTTCACATTTGTGAATGCGAAGATAGTCAAGGGAAGGCTATTTTCAAATAATAAAATTTCGTATGTTACCTCTGAGGGTGAAGTTGCAGGTGTATCTACTAATTATGAGAAGGCCGAATTTGGTAATAAAATAAGTCCGAATACTGTTTTGTTTAACATTAATCCGCAGGAGGCGGCAGTTGTTTGGGAATCATGCAGTACAGGAGGGAAGATTGTGGGGTATACCGCAAGACTTGAAGGAGGGTACAAGGGGTATCAGTATTGGGGAAGCGAATATTATCCACTTGAAGGAGACGCGCGAGCAGGTTATAGCAATACTACTCATGAGTATTTAGGTAAATGGATAAAAGGTGTTGTACCCTTATATAACAAAAATCCAGATGGTGCACTTAAACCAATCTTAGATGACCACGGAGTTCATAAATGGCAGGATGCTTGTGTTCAAATGAAATATGTTCAAATATTAGATCAGTATGTTTTGCGCCACGTTTTAGGAGCGTCAACAAAATCAGGATCGGTACTCGCAGCCTCTGATTCAGCATCTATCACGGCAGAGACAGATCTTACCGGCTCACAAAACGCATCCGGTTCAGCGGAAATTGATCAAATAGACTCTGCGGGATTTATCAGCTCATTTGATTCAAGTGTTGTGGGAACAAATTCCGCAGGAATAGAATTTGTGGATCTAGCTTCTCAGCAGAAGGCAAAGAAAAAAGAAACCGAAACATTAAAATTTAAGGGAGGGCATAGTGGTGAGGCGATTGTTTCAACAGGACTTCTCAATTTACTAGGTATTCCGATCTCAAAAGCACTTGACAGCACATTTAATTCATCTCTTATTATAGGAAAAAGCCAGATACCGGAATTGTTAGGAAAAGCGCAAAGTGAGGAAAAAGATTACAAAATAGTTGGGGTAATAGATGATATTGACACTCAGTATTTCTACATCCCACTTTCTGATGTGAAGAATTTAGGTGTTAGCAATTTCTCACAAGCAAAAATTGTAATGCAGATTAAGCAAGAGATGGGAAAGTTAAGAAAACAGGTGGAGGATTTAGGCTTTCGAACAACAAGTACTGCAGATACTGTTGAGCAGATAGAGTCATTATTTGGAAATTTGCGGATAGTTTTAGGTCTTTTGGGGATGGTAGCGCTAGGAGTCGCGTCATTAGGAATGTTTAATACGCTAACCGTTTCTCTTCTTGAGCGCACGCGTGAAATTGGGGGAATGAAAACGATCGGTATGGTAACTGATGAAGTTCAGGAGTTGCTACTTTCTGAAGCTATGATTATGGGTCTTTCAGGTGGAGTTGGAGGATTATTATTAGGATTTATTGCCGGAAAAGCGCTATCTGGCGCGGTAAGTATTTTTGCAATAGCGGGTGGACAAGGCTTTTTAGATCTCACATATGTTCCACCATTTCTTATATTTTTTATAATTGTTTCTTCGTTTTTTGTAGGTCTTATTACAGGGTTGTATCCTGCTATGCGCGCGCGTAAAATTTCAGCACTCAATGCCTTGCGTTATGAATGATATCTTGATGAGGTTGGCAAAATCATATACACTTTTTTTATGTCAAAGAAAAATCAGGATCAGGAGTCAGTCCCGGTAACAACATTTACAAAAGAATCGCTTGTAGACCTTAAAAAAGAAGGGAAAAACTATTTTCTTCACTGGTTTGATTATCTTGTAATTCATATAAGGCAAAACGTAGTAAAGAGACCAATTGAATATTTAGCGTTATTTGTAGTAAGTTTTTTCTTTACTATATGTGTTTCAGCAATCATTTTACTTCTTATTTTTAATAAGATAGAAATGAATGTTTCTCTTCCTGCAATTCCTCTTTATAATTTTGGACAGCTTCAAATAGGCAGAACAAGTAGGGAAAGCGTGAAGTTTGACCCTATGGTTTTGTTGAGGTTAATTCAGGAAAACAATTCTGAATATGTAGTAATTGATCTACGAACAGCAAAAGAATATGAAAATGGACATATTAAAAGCGCTGTGTCTCTGCCTATTTATGGCACAGATATAATTTCAGATATTGGAGAAATAAAAAACACAAGCGGTTTAAAAAACAGATTGAGTAATATCTCAAAAAATAAAAAAATTGTTATTTTGTATGGACAAACAGCATATTCCTCTTATGTTGAACAAATCGCAAGATCTCTTGATAGCAGCGGGGGAAAAGTGAAGGTATTAGGTATTGGATGGAATGAGTGGGCGCATTTTAAGAATATTTGGATTCCTGAGGCGGATTGGAATAGCATTAACATACAAGACTTTATTCAAGTAAAAGAATAATTTAATTACTCATTTATTTAATCAGATATTTTACTAGTCGTATATCATAAAAATCTCTTCATTTTCTTCTAAACCCATATTTTAATAGAATTTTGTAATTATTCTTTCTATTTTGCGCAAAATCTAGTAAAATTGAAAGTTGCGCAGGAGTGGAGGAGAAAAATTTTCTTACTCTACCTCCTGGTTACAATAAACTTGCTGGAGTGGCAGAGTAGTCAATTGCTCGTGACTGTAGATCACGCGCCCGTTTGGGCTACGGGGGTGCAAATCCCTCCTCCAGCACAAGAAGTAGTAGAAAAAGCCTTATTTCTATAGGGGGTAATTGCCATAGAAGATAACACATCTTTTTAAGAAATTAGCCTCGATGGCTCAGTGGTAGAGCGAGATCTTGGTAAGATCTAGGTCGGGGGTCCGATTCCCCCTCGAGGCTCAAAAACAAGTATCATTGTATTTTGAGCGTAATTTTTGTATAATTGTATTTCTCAAAGGGGAAGAATAAACATATGGCAAAGAAAAAAACAGGCGCAGTACTCAAATTAGGATTAGTTTGTACGGTATGCAGGACTCGTGGTTATATTACGTCTAGAAATAAATTAAATACACCTGAAAAACTGAAGCTAAAGAAGTACTGTAGAAAATGTATGAAAGCTCAGGAGCATAAGGAAGTTGATAAGTTAAAATAGCTTTTAACTTGCGCTTCACTTCGTAAATCTAAAGTTAAAATAAATTTTAAAAATAAAATAGAAACTTCCTTGCGTGGCTCACTTCGTTCATCTCTAAAGTAAAAGTAATCTTTAAATGTGTTCACCATTTCTTTTGTTATTCTTCATTTGTTTATATGCCTCTATGATAATTGATATATCAGATCTTCCAAACATATAGAATCCTAACTCTTTAAAATTATTTAAAAGCGTTGTGGTATCTTGTTCTATCGGCTGTTTTTCTAATTGTGCATGTATTCTATATGTAAGAGAAGATATAGCTCTGAGATTAGTGGTAGATGATTCTGGCAGGTCAGATATAAATGAAGATATAATGCGTAGTGTATCTGGTCGACTGAAGAGAACTTCTCCTGCGTTGTTTACTGCTCGAAAAGCATTAATAAATAGTTTTTTAGTGGTAAAAATATTTTCTATTTGTTCAGTTTTTATTTTAAGGTTTTTTAATTCTTCTTGAGTTTCGAGAAGAGAATTTGTATTTTCAACAAGTTGTATCTGAGCTTGGATTTCATTTTCTGATCTGTAAAGGTCTTTATCGTTTGTTTCAGTTTGAGAGATAGTTTTTGTTTGCGGCAAAGAATCAATAAGCCTATATGCATTTATAATAGTATTTAACTCTCTTCCAAGTGCTTCTTTTTCTTCAATAGAAAGATCTGCTATATATGGTTTTTTAGCAAAACTTATCAATACTGAAAGTGAGCGGGTGTCTAGGGGAGTTTTTTGTTTGAAACCATTATAAAGATTAGTGAGGTTAGTTAGCACTTCCCGAGTTTTTTGATAGTTATTTTCTCCAAACAATCTTAGGTATGCCCTAAAGGGTGATTTTATCACGCCTTGCTTTTGTAGATTATTAATTCTGTCTAATTTTACAGGATTTCCAAGCTGACTATATATCTTTTGCCATTCTAGCAAAAGATCATTTTGATCAATTTCTCCTCGTTTCTTTTCAGATGCATTAATTTTCTCTAATCTTTCAGTGTTTTTAGGGTTAGAAGATTTAATATGTCGCGCAATTATTCGTGCGTCCTTTATATTTGTAATGGCTATTGAAGCCAGATCTCCATTTGGATAGAAAAGTTGATAGGGGCGTTTGATCCCTGCTTGTATTAATGTATCCTGAATTATGGAGCCTATCGACACGTCTCCTATCAGAAATCTAATGTCATGCTTGTTTATAATTGCTCTGCCATCAAAAATGCCTGATAAAAAATCCCATATGTACTCAGGTGATTGAGTCCACAGATACTGTTTTGAAAATGTTTCAACAAAATTTTCTCTTGAAAGGCTACCTAAGCGTCTTATAACTGTACTATTTGAAAAAAGCACAACATTTTTTTGATTCTCATTTTTATTTTGATGTTCTCCTTGGGGATCTTTATCAAATATATATTTGCCGATAGATTTATATTTTTCTCTAGTTTCGGGATTTTTTTCACCTTTTATAAATCTACTTCCAGAGTCTACATATGATGCGCCACCAGTATATCCAATAAACCATGCAAGTTGTGAGGATGGCGCAAAGGGGATAGTCTTAAATTTTTCTTCTGATATAGCTCTTACTCTACCTAATTTTGTTTTAGCCAGTAGTACTTCAACGTATGTTGGAGAGTAGCCAGTTTGAGCACTTATTTCCGACAGAGATGCTTTAAATGGTATCTTGCCCTCAGAATGCAGACGAGCATTTTCAAGTACATATGATTCAAAAGTATTTCTTTTTTCTTGCCAGTTTTCTTTCATGGAAGATATTGTATTAACGTGTTAAATTATGTTGATAATTTAAAATATTTTATTTCAACTCTCTCTGAGTATTTTCTGAGCGTACATATATTCTTGCTTTATCCGATATTCATCTCTAGGGTCGGTTAGTCGTGCAAGAAGGTAAACATCTTTTACTCCTTGTATAAATGCGTGTGAGTTGTTTTTTTTACCACCTGTATTTCCATAGATGTGTTCAGCGTTTTGTAGGTATCCTTTGAGAATCGGTTGTTCACAATCAAATGGGTGGGGATCTAAAAACAATTTGTCTTTCATGAATCTGTTTCTTGAGGAATCAGTTATAAAAATTAGCCCAGTTTCAGGTCCTGATACATAAAGTACATCACGCATAAAAAGAAACCCTGCCATATATGAAATTGTCTCATCATCTTTTCCGTTAATTCTGAAAGTAGAGAGATTTTTTGAGAGTACCTCAATTGCCTTGTCGCCCATTTGCGCACGTGCTTCAGCCTCATTAATTTGATTGCGTAGGTACCTTAAAGGATCTTGTTCTAGATCTTGCATGGGGTACGCAAAATCAGTTTCATGTAAGGTCGGTATGTAGCTAGGTAGCCGTGGTTTTACGTACGATTCGTAGCTGTTTTCTTGTTTCATGAAATGAATATACACCTTATAGTATTTTTTGTCAAATTAGAGGAATATGAGGGAGAGAAAAGCCATTGAGAGACCAAGAATAGTTCCCCCTACAACGTCAGTTGTCCAATGTTCACCAAGTGATACACGGGATACGAGCATAAGGATAACTATTCCCCAAAAGAACCCGTACACCGCCATCTTAACAAAGAGAGGTAATTTCAGCTTATATATTAAAAATGAAAAAACAATCGCCAGAAATACTATTCGTAAGGAATGTCCTGATGGGTATGATGCGTCTGTGAAGACGTGAAGTCCAGGAAAATCTGTAAAATGGGAACGCAAGAACATTCTGGGTGGACCAGGTTGTTCCAGTATGTTTTTTCCGACAAGTTCTATAACATGTGCAAATGCGAATAACCCTAATGGAATGGTAGCCCATATTTTTTTGTTCATAATTCCGTAAAATGCCAGAACTATGACTAATATGCTTCCTGTAAATTCAAATCTTCCCGCAACGGACAGGAATGAGAAAAAGTCATCAAGTCGCAGCGGTACTTTAGCTTGAAGTTTTACCGTAGTATCAAAATCTAAGGACCTGAGTATGTCTGCACGGACAAAGAGAGTAAAGGCGAAAAACAAAAATAAAAGAAATAGCCCAGCGCATAGAAATATCAGATTTTCTTTTGTGATAAGTTTTGTAAATAAAGTTTTTTTTGCCACAATTAATATTACAAGAAAGTAAGTTTTAGATCAAATAAAATTAATGTATCAGATAGGTGCTACAGAACGCAGGATTAGATAGTTTTTCAACTCCAAATTCTGGTATTTTCAAATTTTGAATATAAGTTCCAAATTCTACGTTTTTACAAATTGTGTCATGATAGATAAGGTATAGTCCTCCACTATCCTTGAGTTGTGGTAAGAGAATGGGAGTTGCATTTTTAAGTTTTATGCCGCAGTTTACGTCAAGTATTATAGTTCCTGTATGATTTTTCCCAGGGATTTTTCCTGGGCAATTTGAAAATGTTATATTTCCCAATACAAACTTATTAGATTTTAGTGATTTTTGAATGATAGGAAGCGTATTTTTATTCATTGCGTTTCCATAGAAAAGATATTTTTGATATGAATCATATGGCGCGTTGGTATAAATTGTAACTGCCGTATTTTTTTGCGCGCGATTAGCATAAGAAGAAAGAACTCTTAATTTAAAGTCAAAATGTCCTTGAATTGGAAATTGAAAAAGGTACAACTGCATAAAATTTAGACAGAGAATTGCGTAGAGCGAGATAATTATGAGTATGGTTACTTTTTTGAACTTTACATGGTGAATTATAGAGGTTACCCCAAATGCTATACTCATGAATGCGAAAGGAAAGAGGAGTGAGATGTGAGGTGTAAAGTTTCGGGTTTCAGATCCTTGGAGAAGTTGAGGAAGAAGGGAAAATGCCATGAGGAGACTTAAGATGATAAAAACTTTCTTACGTTTGAAAAACAAAAAAATCATGCCTAAAAATAGAAATGGAAGATCTAGCACATAAAAAACTCCATGTCGTGGAACAGAGAAAAATAAATCCCCCGTTGAGAAAAGGTAATTAAATGATAGTGTGTTTAGGAATTTCTCAATAATAATCTTTAAATACAGGACGGGTTTATTTTCAAAGAATGTAAGAAGGGGGTTTGCTATTGAAAGTCGTCTTATGGAATCTACCTGTTCTCCTAGTTTCGGGGAAAATGGAGTGAATAAGTCTGTAGATCTGTTTTCTTGATTGGAAATAAAGAGTAAAGAGGCATAAAAAAGAGTAAATAAGACAGAAAAAAGAAGAATAAAGATGTAATACTTTTTACTTTTTTTATATTCTTCAGTCGTATATATGTACCATATTGTAGTAAAAATAAACGGTAGGAAAAAAACTTTTGTCCCAATATACGAATAAAAAGACAGCATCAGGACGGGTATTACGAAAAGTGTTTTTGCCCCTTTAGCATATAATAATAGTAACAGTGATGAAAGAAAGAAAAAAAGTGCAGGGACTAATTCATAGGATGTTCTTCCAATATATATTTCCCATGGATTTATTGCCATAAAAAATGAAGCAAAAAGTGCAGTTGAGGTTCCAAGAAGTTTTTTAGTAATAAAGTAGACGAGGGGAATTGTCCCGATACTAAGTAATGCGTATATAATTCTTGCCTGGAATAGCGAGAATGGAAATGGGGAAACCGCCAAAGAGATGAAGTAAGGCAGCTCTGCCTGTAGTGCCCCTGGTGGATACTTAAACAGTAGAACCATGATAGGAGTCCATGTATGGGTAATATCATAGCCTGATAGGAAAACAGACTTTGCGGTAAGAAAGTAGGTTAATTCGTCGCCACCAATAGCGTTTGGCACAAATGGTAAATATAAAAGACGCAAAAAAGCTCCGATGGAGATGATAAGTGTTACAAGAAAATAAGGTTTCTTTAAATAACTTACAGATTTTCTTGTCACACCTCATCTTACAAGAAAGTATAAATACGAACAAGCCCTTTTTATGCAGTTTTTTTGAAATGCCTTCCGGATTTGCCACGGTTTGGATGTTTTCGTACATACTTAATTACTGCAATATCCTCTTTGTCTAAACTTTTTCCTTCCATGCCTAATCTCCTAACGATTTTTGAAACCATAGCCCTTGATACTCCTTCTTCTCTTGCCAAATCAGAAACTGCGCCATGTACAATTTGGTATTTGGGAAGAGTCCTATCAGATTCTATAACGTCAGTACCGTTTTGAATATTTGAAAATTCTTTACTCATATTTTACTATGTATATAGTATTAGTATACATTTTAAATATATCCTGAGATAAAATCTTTTCGGTGGTGAGGACAAGGACCATATTCTTTTAGTCTGTCTCTGTGAAGCTTAGTGCCATATCCTTTGTTTTTTTGAAATTCGTAATGAGGAAATTCCTGCGCTAGGTTTTCCATGAATGTATCTCTTTTTACTTTTGCCAAAATGCTTGCAAGAGATATTGAAATAGATGTTGCATCTCCATGAATTATATTTTTTTGTTTGTCACTTTTTATTTCTGGAATTAAGAAAGCATCAGTAAGAAAAAAGATATTATGTGTATGGTTTTCTGATTTTGCCTTTTTGGAAATATTTGAAAAACCCATTTTATTTGCAAAGCCAACACCATTGTCATTTATTATGGATGGCGAAATAAACTCTAGGTAAGACGCAAATATATATTCTTGAGTAATTTTTAATATCAATTCTCTTTTTTTCTTTGTAAGTAGTTTTGAGTCATTAACTCCTATCTTTAATATCCATTCCTTATCATGCAGGGATAGATTAGGGTTAAGAATTATGCCAGCTACAACAAGTGGACCTGCAAAGCTTCCGCGCCCAACTTCATCTATTCCACAGACTAGATAGTTATCCTTCCATAGATCCTCCTCAAAACGTAAGTGAGGGTATGATTTCATAAGATTAGTATACCATGTGAAAAAGTAGAGCCTGTAGGGTAAATGCAATTTACAATACGGATATTAAGTGGAGCATGAGTTGTGATCTAAGCAGGATAAAATTTTAAAAATGAACTTATTGCAAAGGTTCTTAGATATAGGAAAACCTATCAAAAAGACTGATGTTTTAAATGTTTTATTGCCTCTAACCTTTCCAAATGATATGATTAGGCTAGGAATTTATTTATGTTAACACTTGTATTACTTTTGGTGCCTACACTTGCCGTTATTTCAGCGTTGTATCTATATCAACACACCGGAAAAAAGGAAATATTAAAATTTGATTTAGTTCAGTTTGCCTACGCGTTTGTTATTGCGCCAATCATTTATGTGTGGCTTAAAAGCTTTCTTTTTACTCTTTTAGTTCGGGAGTTAAATCTTCATCTTTCAGTAACTGATATTTTTATTGCAGATACGGTATATACAATCTTATTTTTATATTTTTTTGCATTTATTATTATCCATTCACTTACAAAAAGCTTTTCTTTAAAACGTTCGCGTGATCCGTTTTATGATATTTTTCAGATGTCAGAATTTTTTCATATGATAACATCCCATGTAGTTTTTTATGTTGGGGGTGCAATTCTTTTTACCCTCCTTTCAACCATAAATATTTTCTTTCCTGTAACTTCTGCTACAAATAATATGTTATTTTACACCTCTCTTTTCTTAGGTCTCGTATTTGGATTTATAGTATATGTAGGGTTACTTTTAACTGATGATGATTTTGAAGAAAAATATCCTAGGTTTGAGATGTTTATAGAACTGTTATTTGGTGCGCTATTTATATTAGATGTAGGACTTTATTTTTATTTTAGACCGGAATTTGATTTGGGGAGGGTAATGTATTGGGTTTCCCTAATGGCTTTTGCGGGGTTTATAGCAAGTTCACTTTTGATCGAGCGCTCTCAGAAATTAGTAGCCGTGCTGAAAAGACTTCACTATAAGAAAAAGTAGGGAGAACCTAATTTACTCGTGTCAGAGTAAATGGAAGACTTTCTGGTATTGGATTCCCATTACCATCAAGTTGCCTAATCTGGTTTTGATTGAGAATTTCGTAGAGAGTTTTAGCCCCTCCAACCTTGGGATTTAAAACATACATTTTTTTAGAAGAATTGTTTTTTAAATTTTTAACTATCCACGTTCCTTTCTCTGTAATACTTGTATCTTTGCCTTCGTATTCCATATGGAGCACATATGTAGGAGGAGTGTCATGTATGGTAAGTATAGTTTTTATTCCTGTGCAGTCAGCGCATGGTGTAGTACCTGAATATGTTGTAGTTTGAGGGGTAGTAACCTCTGGCACTTCCTGCGTTTTCTTAACTACAATAAAAAATAACAGACAGGAGAAAAAGAAAAGGAGAATGAGGAAAGATAGGCGGGTAAATGTGTATTTATTCTTGTAAACTACTTTATGAGGCTTTTTATTTTTGGGCATAAATTAAACATAAAGTATTTTGCAAAAATTGTCAAACGGGATTGTATGACAGTATGGAAATTAAGAGTACCACTTTAGTGCGGAACCACATGAAATAAGTTTATGGAAGAAAAACAGGAGAAAGTTCATCAGCTGTAGATTCATAGATTTTTTCTATATTCCTACCGTTTGTGTCCATGAGAAAAATATCATAGTTGCCTCCATTATCATTAATAAATATAATTTGTCTTCCGGTAGTGCTGTATGATGGGTCATCACTATTTCCAGGTAATGAAGTGAGTTTTGTTTTGTTTACTCCATTTTGCTGCATGGTATAAATGCTGTCCTTGCTTTCGGGTCTATCTCTGGAGACATACACAAGGTCATATGACCTTGGATTTATAGAAGGATACCAGTCAGGTACAGCGTTCCGGCTTAATCGTGACAAACTTTCTCCGTTCTTGTCAATCATAAAAATTTCATCAGTTAGGTGATCATTTGTTTTTCTTTGTACAAATATAATATTTCCCTCCATATTTTCTACAGGATCCCATTCTTCAGTTTCCTGCATTTTTTGTGTTAAGTTTTTTATATCAGATCCGTTCTCATTCATAATAAATATATCTCCCTTTTGGTCATCTTGGGTTGACTTAAAAAGTATATTTTTCCCATCCTTTGTATAGCTTGGATCGTAATCATCTGATGTGTTATGGGTGAGTTGTCGTATCTCTCCTGTTGTAAGTGTCATGCGGTATATTTCATTATCTCCATCCCTATCAGAGTAAAAAACAATATATTTTCCATTCGGTGACGGTTGGGGATTCATGTCTTGTGCTTTATTATGAGTAAGATTCAGTACATGCTTTGAGAGTAGGTCCATGAGAAAAATATCATTATCTCCTGTCATGTTTGACACAAAAAGAATACGTTCTGCCTGCGGCAAAGGACTTACTAATACATTAGTAGTCGTTTTCTTTAGAATTTTTTCAGGATCCTCTTGCTCAATTAGCGATACTGCTAGGATAAAAAGTAGTACGCCAGTTATAAGGAAAAGTGTGAAAAACACTATCTTTTTTTTCATAAGCGTATATTATAGGGCGATAAGACTCAGAAGTCCAATTATTTACCTCAAAATTTCTTAATTTATGCCTGAAAAGCCTTTAGTTAGTAGTTACTTAAATAGCCTTATTGGTTTGCCTTAGAACTACGTTTTATTTAAAGTAGAGGAGGGGCACGAAAAAACCGTACATTTGTCTAGAAATCTCCAAGAGATTTTAGAATTTCATGTGCAACATTGGGAGAGAGAAGATATTCAGGATGCGTATCATACGGTTTATAAGCATCTGGATTTTCTTGTAGTATCCCTTTAGTAAACCGCTTATAATGCTGAATTTGTGCCTGCATATCTTCACGCTCCTCTTCAAGGCGGGGGGATAAAACAATTGTTAAAAGTTCCTTTGGCCACAATTTTGGATGGGCTAGTATGTGTGTACCTGTTGGGTCTGTCTTAAAAGATTGCTCTATTTGCCTTTTTTCCTCAGACGTAAGTATTGTATCTGGGTGTTCAGGATGGACAAAGGGAAGTTCTGCAGAGTTAGTTCCTGTTACGTCATTATTATATCTTGCAGTAAACCTATACAAGGAAAAGCTATTTTCATCTTTTGCCTCATAAAGAGAAAGCGCTATATTTCCTAATAGAACCGCTCCTTTATCAGCGTGGTGGTTTTCAATCTTAGTGTTTTTCCTGAAATCGTCTGGGGTAGAGTGTTTTTTCGCTTCCAGCATTTGTTTTTCATTAATTTCTCCACCTTTCCAACGTGGAACTCCTCTTGTTCCTGCCTCTTTCCATTCATGAGCAAACACTTCTAATTGAGAAAGGGAGTGTGCGTGACGTTCAAACTCTTCACGTTGCCGTATGGAAAGTGAGGTAGTTAGTGAGGCTTTATCCATATGCATTTTAAGATATCCCCGAATATTACTATCTCTTTCTAGTTTTTGCATAATAAAAATAAAACCTTAATGCCTTCTACAAGGTACTCCAATTTCCTATTATAGTAATATTTTACGCCTAGAAGTGTTCTACTACAGTGATCTACCTCACACCTGTGAATATTTAAAAAAGCACTGTTTCGATCCAGACATAAAGTAATTCTGAATCTATAGATTTTGGCAATTAGTAGTTTTTTATTAAGTTTAAAGACAAGCTAGTTTTAGAAGTAATAGTATTAATTTATAAAAACGAGTGTTGAAAGCATGTTTTCAATAGTTGGTTGTAAATCATCTGAAAAATAAATAAAACTATATCTATATCCGTTTTTGTATGTATAGTAAGAAGGAGCAGTTTTTCCACAATTTCCCGCATCACAAAACGTACTAGATTGAGAGGGTAAAACGACTTTCCACACATTTCCATTAATTTCCTTTGTTATAGAAGTATGAGTAAATGGTGGCTCATTCTCAGGAGAATCGGCAAGCCTTTCTAAAACAAAGTTTTTATTATTCATAGTGAATCTCACCGTATTCTGTGTTGCGCTAGCTCCTGGTTTATCCTCATTTGAATCTTCTTGGTAAATGGTTATATTTTGTGGATATTGCATAGATATGCCTAATTTTGTAAATGTTTTCAATTCCACTTTTTTTGTAGGTGATCGCACTAGGGAAGTGGGAGCTATTGGTGTAGTTGAGGGATTTGAATATGATTTCATCACTTTTTCCTCTACTAATATATACCCACCAATTGTAATAAGAAGTAACATAAATAATATGCAAGCTATTGTAATCATTTTTTTTCTTCTACTACGCTGAAGCATGGGTTGAATTGGTGAATAAGATTGTGACTCGGGAGGTTTTGTGGGGGATACAGATGATTGTACAGTTTTTTGAATTGAATTTTGATTATCCATATAGCTATAGTATTTCAAAGAGCTATAGAAGATGTCAATAAAAGCTTGATTTTTGAGACATATTAGCAGGAGTTAGTGTTATGCGCATTGTGGGACTGTTGGAATAAAAGTGAACGTTATTTACTGATAATATACCAAATTACCCCATGCGAGCATAGAGTTTAATCTATGAATTTAAATGAAGTTAAAATACCCTGATATGCGTCTAAATTTGCAGGATTATGAACCCCTAGGATTGAGATATCATAGCCTTTTCCATTATAAATAGATACTGTTCCATTGTATATATAGCCTCCGGCACCCGGGACCTCTACTGATATTGCTTCAGCGCCCTCAAGTGATGTTTTTTTACTATATTGCTTAGTTAGATCGAAAAGATTTTTGTCCCCATTAAATAAATAGCGATTTTCTAACCACTGATCTAGATTCATTGCGGGTTGTATATTTGTTGAATAGATAGTTAAAACAGTGTTTTCAGGTTGAGTTGAGGTGCCACCGTCAGGAATAATCCAATCTGTTTTTTGTAAAGAAACAGAAGCGTTATCAGATTTTGTTACAGTCCAATCTTTGGGATATTGAAAGCTAAATGATTGTCCCTGAAAGGTTTTAAGTTTGTTATCTGGTGTTGGATCAGGTTCCCTAGTAGAGGAAGGATTTATCGGGGTGGTAATAGCCAGTTTATTTTCACCTTTTTTCCCAGGTGTTGTATTGTTTTGTTTTCCTAAAAAATAACCTATGCTAGCAGTAACCAATAAAAAAATTAGAATTAAAACACTTACGAAAAGATATTTTTTGTGATTACCTACGAGTTTTTGCGGGGGTGATGTGATAGGTGTTTCAAGAGGATGTAGGGGTTGAGTAGGGTTTATAGGTTCCACATATATCAGTATTTCAAGAATAAGTATTAAAGTCAAGCTCAAGGGTTGTAGGCATTAAGCAATTTTGTTTAGGTGTATTATTTTATTCAAAAAGTAATGAATATTAACAAATATAATATAACATGCTATACATAATGTATGACATATACAGTTTCCATTACTTCTCGGGGTCAAATCAATATACCAGCTAAAATCCGTCGTCAACTCGGGTTATCTAAAAACAGCAAAGCCATTCTCTCCCTTAATAAGGGAGAGATATCTATAAGACCTGTAAAAGATTTTCTAGAGTTGAGGGGTTCACTAAAAACAAATAAAAGACCACTATCTAATGAAAGACTACATGATATGTTTGCTCAGGAAATGTCCAAAGAAGCGGTTGAAGAATGAGAAGAATTATAATTGATACAAATGGTTTTTTGCGAGTACTTCTGGATGATATTCCTGAACAGGCAAATCAAGTAGAATCAGTTTTAAAACGTGCAAGTAAAGGAGAATTAGAAGTTTTTTTACCTCAAATTATAGTTTTTGAAATAATTTTTGCTTTAGATAAATACTATCGTCTAGATAAAAAAGAATTAATAGATAAGGTAGAGTCCCTAGTTTCGATTGGGTATATAGAGGTTGAATCAAAAGAAGTTTTTATTCAATCGCTTGATCTATATAAAAGAAGTAGTATTAGCTTTGTTAATTGCTTTTTGCTAAGTAAAGCAAGAGATGAAAATGCAGAATTCTTTACATTCGATGAAAAGCTAAAAAAACTTGCTTAATTTCTTTTTCCACTTGTTTTGCAGCTTTGGTAAAATTTGTTGGAACGTATTATTTCTTTATGGATACAGTAGACAAAATATCTTTTATCAACTTTTCATCGTAAGGCTGGTTTCTAAATGAGATGTCTAGTCGTAGCGCATCTTGTGGAGTTAAATAAATATATATAAAGGCTGGAGTATAATAGAGGTTTTCGTTCAAATATTGTGGATTTTCGGAGCGCATTAATACAACCTTTTTATTGTTAATTACTAAATGAGTTATTGTTTGCTTGTTGAGTGCTATCAGTCGTACCAATTTTTCAACTTCAGACTTTGGCTGGACTCCTCCTATTCTAATATCAACATACTTTTCAGGTAGAGCTTTTGTCTTAGGAATATCCCAATTGGGATTTCTTAGTGTTCTATTGAATTCAGGTAAAACCGTTGGATCGCCACTTCCAAATTCAGGAGGATACATAAAGGTGTAAAATATTTTGTTGTTGCTAGATTGACTAAATTTTTTACTGTCATATGTTTTCCATCCAGTTGTATTGGGTTTATTATTTGAGTTTTTGCTATAGAAAAAGAAAATGCCAGCGGCAATTAGGAGAATCAATAAAATCAATGCTACAGCTTTTGAGAGCGGAGTAATAGTACTGAGTACGCTTTTCTTCTCTGCCATAAAAGAAGTATAGCATAGGTTCTAACCGAAATTCAAAAGTTAGACATGACACTTGAGGCTAGAAAATGTTGCAGGGTCGCAGAGATTCGAACTCTGAAAAGCGGTTTTGGAGACCGCTGTGATACCATTTCACCACAACCCTTCGACTACCTTAGGGTAAAACCCTTCGTAAACTTAGCGCAAAGCCTTTTCGGAAAAATCAGGGTAAACCCAAAGTAGTCTTATTTTACCCGTTCGGCAACCTCAGGGCAAGCCCGTACCTTCAACCTCAGGGCAATTATAACTTAAAGCATTATAGGTAATAGAAAGTAGAGTAGTTTGACCCCTATAGTATTTTAAGGTATAATTATGTTTCTATTGATGCGATAAGATAGAAATATAATTTATGTCGGTCAACCACGAATCACATGAAATTTTTGCTCAATACGGTATCTCAGAAGATACACTTTATCCAAAGATGAAGCTGTTTACATCTCGTTCTACTGTAGTTGACCCAATTATGCAAGCTATAAATCTTCAAGGGAAAATCTATGGAGAGGATCCTAGTATAAGTAAATACAATCGTTTTAGTACATCAATTTCTAGGCGTGAGATTGACGGCGATATTATGGTTGCGACATTTGGGAATAGAGATGCAGGGATGGAATGTGTGGAGAGCAGGTTTCCGTCCGGGTTTACAGTAGAGGAGTTTACGGGAGGAGATTGGAACATAAAGGTAGCAGCCCAAATTGATAGCGTTTCAGAAAGACATTTATTAAGAAGTTTACAATGTCTTAATCCAGAAACTCAGGAAGAAGGAATAAATCAATTGGTGGAGGAGTGGCCGATTCTTACCATAAATAATCTCGGAAAGCTTAGCTTGAATTCTGAGGGTGTATTTAGTATGGGTATCTCTAAATCGGATGTAGCGCCTCTTTCAAGCTCAGAGGTGAAATGGGAAAAACGTGGAATAGTTTTTCCCCTTGATGAGATATATTCATTTTTCCCTAGCCAGGATATAGAAGCTGATTTGGGAGTACATATAAGAAATTTTGACATCCAGGAAATGTTAGTTACACTTGGAAAAGGGGTAAGACAAAGAGATTTAACAATAGATGACTTACATAACTATGTGATACCGTATATAAAATTACAGGAGAAAACAAAGGTATAATGATTTTAAAGAACACAAAAAAGGAATAAATAGTATGAGAGTAGGAACAGTTGCCTTAATTGGAAGACCAAATGTTGGTAAAAGCACACTAGTAAACAACCTGGTGGGGCAAAAGGTGGCAATTACAAGCCCCAAGCCTCAGACCACTAAGTTTCCTATATTTGCCGTGTATGAAGATGAGCGCGGACAAATAATATTTGTGGATACTCCCGGAATTTTTGCTAAGGCAAAGTTAGCTCAAGGAAAAGAGGCTAATAAAGAGTCTGAAAAAATTCTAAAAGAAGAGGTTCAAGCTGTATTATACATCGTAGACAAATCACGCGAACGCGGGTTAGAGGAAAATAGAGTATTAGGTATGGTAAGAAAATTAACTGTTCCCAAAATCATGGTTTATAATAAGTCAGATATAACAGAGCCTGATTTTACCGCCCAGTATAAATTTATGGAAGGGGAGTTTGATGCGGTAATTCATGTCTCTGCGCTCAAGAACCTTCATTTACCAATCTTGCTTACAAAAATCTTTGAATTCATGCCAACAGGCGAAAAGTATATTGACCGTGCGTCTATGCCTATTGCCGCACTCAACATGGATTCCAATCTTTATATGGAAGAAGTAATTCGGGAAAAAGCCTACCTAAAGCTAAGACGAGAACTTCCCTATATGGTTAGAATCGTAATAGACGAGGTAAGACACAGAACAAATGGATCTATGTATATAAAGTCGCGTGTTTTAGTTCCTGACACACATTATAAAAAAATGGTTATAGGTGCAGGGGGTCGTATGATTAAGGAAATAGGGCTTATGAGTAGAAAAGAATTTGAGGTTGCGACCGGAAAGAAAGTATTTTTAGACTTAACGGTGGAGGTAGGAGAAATTTAGCATATGAAAGAAATAGCTTCTCCTGTCGAGCAGATTATAAAAAGGGATGCATTTATAAAGCCACATAGTCCATTTAATCCTTTTTATACTTTCGGGGAGGTTCCCCATAGGAGTAATTTTATACCTGCTGTTATTAGTACATTTGGTTATTCCAGAGGTTTTACTGATGCTCAGGCAGCGTGCTTCCAGTTTTTAGAAGAATACTCAGGTTTTCGCTATAAAGAGTCAATTGAAAATTATTTAGTTGCAGGGGGTTTTAGTATTTTACGTCCAGAAGAGCAGACCATGGTAATTAAAACCGTAAGGGGGGTAAGAGGTACACGCGGACACAAAACTGGACTAATACAAGCCAGGTCAGAAGAAATAGGGGAAGGGTTTGATAGGTATTTAATCCGCGCAATGGAAGAAAAGAATCCATATTTGCAAAAGATTACAAATGGTAAAAGTTTAAAACCAAACGCTTTTTTAAGTAAGCTGAAAGAGTATGTTACTCAAGAGGAATATGAGCGTTATAGTGATACAATAATACTTGAATAAATTCCCCACTTGATTTTGCTCCTTATTATCCCGTATATTAAATACCTGATGCAAGACGATACAAATCTCATTAAATCGGTAGATACAGATGCAATTGAAGGTGAAGTAGTAGAAAACGCCTCAGTATCAGATTCTTCTTCTATATCAGATAACGCTGCGACAGTATCCCTGAGTCTTGAGAGCCTTATAAAGGGTCATTTAAATACACTGAGTAAGCTTAAAAATCAGGTTGCTGAACAAATGGATATGTTAAATAATGTTTTAGAAAACGATCCAACATATAAGCAACACTCAGAAGATGCAAAAAAAGCTACAAAAGTAAAAACTGCCACAAAGTCAGAGATTATGAAGCGTCCGGATGTTATGCAGGTTAACAATAAAATTAAGGCAGCTCGTGAGGAACAAAAAGAGCAACAACAGACCTTGTCAGAGCTTCTTGCTGAATACCAGAGAACCACAGGGCTTGATTCCATTGAAACAGACGAGGGGAAAATTAGAAAAATTATTACAACGGCACGTCTTGGATAGAGCATATTATTGCCTCATTCTTATACTCACGCACTTGATACTTACTGAATCCTACCGTATACTGTACCTATGAGCTTACAGGATGTTTTCTACATAGTAGGACTGGTATATATGAGTTTGGGTATCGTGCTTCTCATAGCACTTGTGATTGTGGCTTTTTATATTAAAGGCAGGATTGACGCGATTCATAAAACATTTGATCAAAAGTTGCACTTCATTGAGAAGCTTACTTCTCGTCCGGCAGAATCCGCGGCTGATTTTGGAGCGAGCCTTGCTGAGGCTGCGATTGATCGGGTAAGGTCAGCATTTGAAGGAAACAAAAAGAAGAAATCTTCTTGAAGGATGCGGTATGAATATTTATAAAAAGATCTTCTGTAGTTAATTACTGTCATTCAAAAAATCAAGGCTTGCATCATGATTTTTAAATTGTTTTTCCTCTCCACATCCGTTGCATTTACCCATTGAAATTTCTCCGTTCGGTTCATCAATTCTCCATCTGTGAGCGTGTTTCATAGAGTCAAGCTGAGAAGGATTTGTATTTTTTCCCTGGTCTTCTTGTTTGCCCTTTTTTTTATACAAAAGTGTATCCATCTTTTTCCAAGGACGGTTATTAGGTTCTATTGGAATTGTTCTTTGTTTAGGATTAGATTTTTCTGCAGACATAGAGCGCATTATAAGATGTATTTAACTAAATTACAATAACATATGAAAAGAAGGTGAAGGCGCTTTGTATGGGGTAAATTTTTAATTCACTGAAGAGTTATATGAAGTCTTGCCTGGTCTATAGTAGCAGGGGAATTAAGCTGTGTTTGTATTTGAATTTGGTAAAGCTTATTTCCAGCGGGCAGTGTCAACGGACCAGATATGAGTAGTTGTGGTGACCCTCCTTGAGTTGTAACTTGAGAATTAGGGATAACATATCCATCAGTTGCATCATACAATTGAACAGACGCAATACCATTACTGGCAATAGATACTTCTAAGACTACGCTTGCAACATTCGTATAATTACTGATATTCACATATGCCTGAAGAGCAGAGAGTGTTGAGAAGTTTCCTTGAGACGCTCCAGTTGCTGCCCCAAAGGGAACGAAATATTCATTTGATCCAGAGGATATTTGTTGCGTAGTTGTATTGGTAACGTTTTGTGTTAGCTTAAGTGATGAGGTTGCAGTTCTTATGGCAGCAAGACAGGTATTTGGGCATACGTCTGTTGCTCCTATCTGTTGGGGTGGTATAGTTTGTGTATTATTCTCTATTGAATTAGCTGTACCAGAGATGGTTTTTCCACCTACTGTGATATTTTGGACAATTGGGCGGGGTTTTCCAAGAAAAGTAAAGTAATTTAGTATTAATACGTTTAAAAAAAGAATACCTACTAAAACATAGATTAAATTTTCCCAAATCGTATAAAGAAAGCTTCTCACACAATAATCATAACTGGAATGCATGACTTCTTCAATATCAGAATGCTATATTCATCTAAATATAGGCTTGTGATTTGTTATAATCTTTTTTTATTATGACAAAGCATGAATTTTTAGAAAAATACGAAGCATATCCGCTTCTAGGTTTAGGTTCTGGCGGTTTGGATAATCTATATGGTATTCCTGAAAAGAACATTATAATTCGTTCTAAAAAAGAGTTTTCAGCTGAAAAATTTCACAAAGCAAAAAAGTTATTCTCTGAATTGAGTGAAAATTATGGTATTTCAACGCCTCTTTTAAAGGTTCTTTCTCCAGGGGCAGAGGGAAGAGCAGTTGTAGCTGTTCAAAAAATTCATGGAGTACCTCTTGCTGATGCTGTTTCAGGAGAAAATGAGATGCTTAAGTTTTCTGTTGAAGGACTATGTAATGGACTTATGAAATATGTTCTAGATAAATTTGAAAGAGGTGGGGAATACTTATCAGATATCAGGTTAAAACAGTTCATGTGGGGTAAGAGAAGAACAGATGAACATGAGAAACCTTATTTTGTAGATAGAGATCCCATAATTGGAGTTTATTCGCAAAAGAAAGATATGGATGCAATATTATTTATTCAAACACTCCCTGTAGATGTTGGAGAGATGATATTATTTTTTGAATCAAAATATGGAAAGGGAAGGATATCTGCAAGAAAAGACTTTCAATCATTTACAGCTAAAATCATGCAGGATAAATACATTAGTAATTTTGCTTCAAACCACTTACCTATATTTTCAAAATTCGCTTAACAGCTTAAGAAAAGAAATTACTCTCGGATTCTGTTATAATAGGTATAACCCCCGAACGTGTTGGGGGATTTTTTAATTATGAATATCAGAAACGTTGCAATTATTGCTCACGTTGACCACGGAAAAACCACGTTGGTTGATTGTCTTTTGCGCCAGGCAAAGACTCATTTAGGGAAAGAGTTTGATGACACATCGCACCTTATCATGGACTCAAATGAATTAGAAAAAGAGCGTGGAATTACTATTTTTTCAAAAAATGCTTCTGTTGCTTGGAAAGATAACTCTGGTGAGGAGTATAAAATAAACATTATAGATACCCCAGGACACGCTGATTTTGGTGGAGAAGTAGAGCGAGTACTTACCATGGCTGATGGATGCCTGCTTCTAATTGACGCAAAAGAAGGTCCTATGCCTCAAACCCGTTTTGTATTAAAACAGGCGTTGAAGATGAAGCATAAGATAATAGTAGTTATCAATAAAATTGATAAGCCTGACGCTAGAATTAATCATGTAATTAATAAAACATTTGATCTTTTCATAGAACTCGGGGCAGATGATGCAACTGCAGAATTCCCGATAATCTATGCGTCAGCAAAAAATGGACTTGCGGGACTTGAACCAAAAATAGAGGACATGAAAGACATTACTCCTGTTTTTGATGCAATCTTAAAAGAAATTCCAGAACACAAGACAGATCCTGAAGCGCCACTTCAAATGTTAGTAACCACACTCGCCGCAGATACACATAAAGGACGAATTGCAATTGGGCGTATTTTAAATGGAAAAATAACAGCAGGACAAGAGATTATGCACATAAACCGAGATGGGGCACAGAAGAAAATTCGCCTTACTTCTCTTATGACTTTTGAAGGATTAGGTAAAATTGATGCTACAGAGGCTAAGGCAGGGGATATTGTAGCTATAACTGGAATACTAGATGTTAATATTGGTGAAACCATTGCAGATGTAAACAACCCTATCGCACTTCCAGTCACAAAGATTGAAGAACCAACCGTTCGTATGACCTTCTCTGTTAATGGATCACCTTTTGCGGGGAAAGAGGGAGAATTTAAGACCTCTCGTCAAATAGAAGAACGTATTTATAAAGAACTTGAGACTGATATGGCGCTAAGAATTGAGAACAATCCCACAGGTGGATGGTTAGTTTCTGGTCGGGGTGAGCTGCATCTGGCAATTTTTATTGAGCGTTTGAGGCGCGAAGGATATGAGTTCCAAGTATCTCGTCCTCAGGTTATTAACAAAAAGGTAGATGGTAAGACAATGACCCCTTATGAGCAGGTATTTATTGAGGTTCCAGAAGAATATTCAGGATCAGTTATGCAGAAAATGGGGATACGACACGGGCAAATGGTAGAAATGAATATAGATAATGGAATTGTTATGTATGAATTCATTATGGCTACAAAAGATCTTTTTGGATATAGGTCTGAATTTTTAACTGATACTCGAGGTCTTGGAATTATAAACACCATCTTTTTGGATTACCAAGAGGACAAGGGAGATACAATCCCACGAGAACGTGGATCTTTAGTTGCCTTTGAATCAGGTCCAACTACGCATTACGGATTGGTAAATGCACAAGACCGCGGAGTTTTGTTTATCGGAGCTGCAACCCCAGTTTACAAAGGACAAGTTATTGGTCAAAACTCAAGACCTGAGGACATGCGGATAAATGTGTGCAAGATAAAACAGCAATCTAATATGCGCTCAAAAGGTGAAGGAGTTTCAGCACATGCAGATACTCCTAAGACAATGAGTCTTGAAGACGCATTGGAGTATATTGATGATAGTGAATTAGTCGAGGTTACACCTCAAAACATCAGAATCCGCAAAAAGATCTTAGACGAAAACGAAGAGCGCCGTATGCGCGCCCAGGGAAAAATATAAATGAGTATATTTACTAGAATGAGAAGTGGTACGTTCATTTAGTTGTTTTTCTAGTTCTTTTTCTACAATTTACAGCAATTTATTCTGCTTCCTTTTTTGCTTATATAGGAAGTGAATTGTTAGTTTTGTATGTTTTCCCACCAAAAAACCCCTCGTTGTAACTTGGGGTTTTTTGTAATTATCATTCCCAAACTTAGTTCGGGAAACATTTTCCTGAAGCAAGTTCAGGATGATAATAATTAACGGTCGTGACCGTATCCACCACGGTTTCCACCGCGATCTCCGCCTCCTCTGAAGTCACGGCCACCGCCGTTTCCTCCAAAATCGCGTCTAGGTCTATCCTCTTTTGGACGTGCAACTGAAACTACAATATTGCGTCCGCTAAAGTCTGCTCCATTAGCTTTTTCGATTGCTGTTTGTGCAGCAGCATCGTCTTCCATTTCAACAAATCCAAAGCCTTTGGATCTTCCAGAGAATTTATCCATGATGATATCAGCGGATAAAACTTTTCCGTATTGACCAAAGTGATCCTGAAGCATTTGGTTTGTTGTATTATATGGAAGGTTTCCAACATATAATTTTGTCATAGTATGTATTCACCACCTTTCTGTATGGAGATTATATCTGTAATAAAAATTCGTGCGTACATGAAAAAAGAAATTGCTCGTGGAAAGGAAGAATCGCGAAGATAAACTACGGTCGCCTTACACAACTTGCACTTCATATGGAGTATACCATATGGGACAAAAAAGGGCAAATGAATAGCTATAAAAAACATTATTCCTCAACGAAGCTGACTTCTATTGCTGTAAAGCCCTGTCTTATGATTTTTTCAAATACGGGAGGTTTGGGTTTTATTGAGGGTACAGCATCATATTTCTTGATATAAAAAACAATATTTTTATAGGTATCTGGGTGGGGAGTAAATGATATTGGTAGAATCTGTTTAGATAATTCATCTGAGTAAAAAGAAACAAAAAGGTAAGGGCTTTTTATTCTAGCGGTAGAGCTTACGAGGTCCATAGTTTCTTTTTTATTTAATCCAATATTTTGGCTAAAGCTTTTGAGTGTTTTTTCAAGCTTATTTCCGGGGATGATAACCCCCTGTGTAGGTTTTTGGATGATACGCAGTGCTGGTTGATAATCAAATTCAAATCCTGATAACACTTTGGTATCCACTAAAAAATCTCCGTTTTCAAGTAATTTTGCATTTAATCCTTTCTCAGGGAGTACAGACGCATTAATTGGGTATATAGGAGTACCAAACCTGACTGTAACATTTTTCCCTTTTTGTCCATAAAGATAGAGTGGGCTATCATAGCAGGCGTCTCCTGTTCCATTTGCTACCAAATTATTAGTTGAAGCTCTGGTTGAACTTGTTCCAATTTGTCCGCCACGCTCCAAGCATTCATAGCACACATTTGCGGAATCGTATGCCTCTTGAAGACAGGTGCCATAAGCTGCGGTCATGGGCTCAGGGGGTTTAGTTGAATCTCCTGTAAAATGATAATTACATCCTGCAATAGCTTCATCCATGCAGTAATTTCCCGTACCGGTTTGGGGAGGGGCTTGGGTAGGTTGGGGATTTGTAGTGGGTTTCGTAGGTTGTGGATTTGATGGAGTTTGGGTTGGTTGAGGAGCTGGTGGGAATTCTGATTGTCTATCTTCTCGTATGGGACCGAGCTTAGGTTCAATCACTATTGCTTGGAGAGATAGTGAGTATTTCTTTTCATTCAGATCAGCAATTCTGTTTGTTGAAAACTGCGATCCTAGTAAATTTTCTTTCGCAAATCCTAAGATTTGAAAGTAGGAGGGGACACTCAGAGGGAATATTTTTATATTGTTCGTTTTTGTATCATAAAAATACAGTTTTTCCGCAAGCAAGGTATAATCTGCGCCTAAATTATTTATATAGGTATTTGTTGGTGTTTTTCGACTAATAAATGTTTGAGTAGTATTTGTCCCTTCAATTACGTATGCCTTGTCGTCCAATGCAATAGATCCTACCATCTTATTTACGTTTATTTTTTTAGAGGTTTTTGTTGCAATATCATACAAATATCTACCGGTGTTTTCTTGTCGCGTGGAGATTCGTTTATAGATTATATTTCCTGAAAGAGAATCCCATTGTGCGTCTGTGATGCTATCAGGTGCTACATTTAACAGCCTTATTTTTTCTCTTGTTGCAGTATCAAGCACATCAAGCGTGTTTGTTGAGAGGATAACTTTTCTGTATGGTCCTGCAGCTTCAGTTCCGTTTCCTTTCGACCCATCATATCCTGCAAAGACAAAATATCTTCCGTCTTTAGACATTTCCGGTTGTGTTCCATACGTTCCATTCTCTAAGGATTGAATTGGAGCTTTTACCTCTCCGTTTATTGAAGAATAACTCATTCCATAAGCCATACCTACTCCAGAATTTGGCAGAAATGTATCTGTAAATACCTCGCCGTTATTGGTAACTCCAACAGGATAGTGAACGGGAGATGTGGTGGAGGAGGTCTCACTGTATAAAAGGTATTGTTTATTGTTTGCCGTATCCACTGAATAAACTCTGGATTCACCACCTACTAATTGTGACGCGTTCGGTAGAGGTTTTACTGCCCATATTGCAAGATATTTTCCATTGGGTGATATTCTATAATCATCAATTCCAAAACCGTCTGAAATAGTAAAAAGAACCGTTTCCTTTTTTTGTGTCGTATCGTTTTTGATGATTTGAGTTCCATAATCCCATGAATTTGTGTTTGCGATATAGGAAATAACTGATGGAGTTATTATTCTTATGTGTTTTATATTTTTTGGTAACTCAGTTAGTGCCTTTTCTTTTTGTTGGGTTAGATCGATAAGTCCTACTGAAACTCCGCTTGTGCTTCTGAAGGCATAAACGATTGAATTTGGTGATTTTTCCTTTGTTTGACTATTTGTTATAGTTTTAGATTTATTCAGCGTTGCGTTTTTCCTAACTTCTGCATTTTTTTCAACTGTTGATGAAATTATATTAATTATTCCTAGAAAAACTACTATTAGTACGGCTGTAAGAAGAATAACAAGTAATTTTTTGTGTCTGAGTAATGGGTTTATTTGGTAGCTGGGTAGTGGCGACTCTGGTATTAATTGTTGTTTTGTTTCCTCCATATAAATTTCTTTAATTCAGAGTACCAAAGAAGTATAGGATGCGTCAAGTTTATAGGTCATTTACTTAGGATAAATGTATTAATAACGTCACATATTCCGTCTTCTGTTACGGGTGGAGCTATATAGTCTGCAATTGCCTTTAATTCAGGGATAGCATTTCCCATGGCAACTTTAAGTCCTGATGCTATAAGAAGCGGAAAGTCATTATAGCCATCTCCTACACCAACAATTTCTTTACGTGTGATATTTAATTTTTCACAAACAGAAGCAATTCCGTGAAGTTTTGTTGCCTTAGCATGGGTAATATTAAAACCAAAATGATTAGGTTTTTTGTGTTTTGACCTATGGAGCGTAAGGTCTGTCATGTGAGAAAAAAGTGAAAAAACCTTTTCAATCTTTTCCTCAGGGTAATCCTCTAATGCATAGATCATATATGCCTTCTTGAAAGTTTCAGTTTTTTTAAATGGTCCCTTCTCATACGAGCTTTCATACATATTACTTTTAAGATAAAAGGGTATATTTTCCTTATGTAAGATTTCGACTATTTCCTTTGCGCTTATATATGTAATAGGTTCCTCATAGATGACTTTTTTTGTTTTTATCTCAATTACGATTGCGCCGCCATTTGTTACTGCATATGCTGTGCCAGGCAATGCGTTTAAAATAGGTTCAATTGCGTTGTATGCCCGTCCTGTGACAAGGCATACGGCTAATTTTTTTTGAGCTTCTCGTAATGACGAAAGAACTTTTTTTGAGGGGAAAGACGCATAGTGATAGGGGATAAGTGTTCCATCTACGTCCACCATGAGTGCCTTATAGTTCATAAAAAATTATATCACAAAATCTTGACATATCGCGTATATTTTTGTAGTCTTATAAGTACTGATTGTATTCAAAAAAATTCCTTATGGAAGATAAATCTCAAATAAACACTAAGAAGCCAAATTTCTTCAAGGGTATAAACAGAGTTGCTAAAGCAATGGGAATAGAAAAGGTGGCGGAGGTGCAGGCGCAGACTGGCAATGGAGTAATTTCGCAAGAAGCACCTAAATTAGCAGACACTTCAATGTTGGGAACAGTTATTGCTCCCGAGCAAAAAGGAGTGATACAAGATGTTAGAGTCGTTACTGGAACTGGTGAATCTGATGAAACTCAGTCAATGCCTCCCGTAGTTTCTCCTCCTGAGGTACCTTCAGCAACGCCTCTTGTGTCACGTGCTGAAGTAGCTCCCGTAGTAGTTGGAGATACAAAAGAAGTGGAAAAACCTGAATTTAGAATTTCGCCGGAAATTTCTGGTCCTAGTGTAACTGAGCATCCTGTTCAGATGATGGAACATGATAGTGCTTCTGTGAATTCCATCGGTCACTCTCTTGAGGCGCTTGTGCTTGAGTCTGACCCTCTTAGCTACATAAAACCAGACGGTTCTATAGACGATTTGGCACTGACACAAGCAGTAATTGAATATGCGCAAACCCCGGGGAATATGCACACAATACAAGAAAAATCTCCCGTTTCAGCTACTCTTTTACAATCTTTAGAGAATAGAGGTTTATTGCAGAATGGTGAGGTTGTGGCTGCATGCCTTAAAGCTATTACTGACAGAGACAATACAAAAAAAACTGCGTAAATTTCGACTTTATATACTTGATACTTCCTGTTTGATTTAGCATACTAATTATGTGTCAGATTTTAAGTTTATAGAAATTCCAAATGGAGGTCAGTGGGTGGTTAGTGCGCCTAAGCGCGCACGAAGACCTGAAAGTAAGAAAAAAACAGGATGTGTTTTTTGTCCAAAAGAAGATCCAAATGATATTGAAATTGAGAAATACAGAATAGGTGGAGAAAAAGGCGATCCCAATTGGAAAATACGAGTTATACAAAATAAATTTCCTTTTGCTCCAATTCATGATGTGGTAATTCTTACCCCAGAGCATGTAAAGCACATTTCAGATGTAAACGTGGAGCAGGTAAGGTTAGGAATAGAGGCATATGTGAATAGGTATAATACATATAAAAAAGATGGAAATGTAACAATATTTGGGAATGCGGGTCGTGAATCTGGCGAGTCTATTGGGCACCCTCATGCCCAAATTGCAGTAACGCCCCTGGAAGTTGAATTAACTGTTCCAAAACTTGAGAAAGAAGTATCTTATAGGGGTGAGCATTTTGTAGTGGGAGAGTTTGAGGTGATATGTCCGCCATATTCACAATGGCCAGATGAGATTTGGATTATCCCACAGGAGCGGGAAAGAACTTTTGGTGAGGTAACATACAAAGAAATTGAAAGCTTGTCATATGTTTGGCACAGGATAATTAAAATATTTGAGATGAGACATGGACACAAGTTCCCTCATAATTTTTACATTTATCCCTTTACGGATTGGTATGTACGGATTATTCCCCGTGTGAAAATTCCCGGTGGTTTTGAAGTGGCAACCGGGGTTTTTGTGAATACTCAGGATCCACATGAAACAATCAGTTTTATAAAAGAACATTTTGCTGAGGCTGAAGAGGGAAACATTAAGAAACACAGAGCAAAATATAGACGGGGAGTATGATTCTTTGCATTAAGATTTGCATGAGAGGGGTTTATATTATTTTAATGTCCAATCTGGTATAATTATTTTTTCCTAATGAATAAACGCTTAGTTATTATATCTGATTACGGAATAGGAGATCCCGCCTTTGTTGAGGTTTCTGTGCGTCTTAACTCATACTCACCAGACCTCACAATACTTCCTATAGCGACCCCTGCGTTTTCAACTATTAACACTGGTTTTTGGATTTCACAAATAGCCTTAGCTCAAAATCTGCGTGATACATACATCTTCTCAAATACCGCTCCTAGAAAAGAAGACAAGAGGGCACAGAAAAATAATAGGGGTGAAAAATTAATGTACGCAAAGCTTAAGAATGGCTTTGAAATTATAGCGGTAAATTCAGGATTTTGTTTTGCATTTGTTCGGGATTATATACAAGAATTTAGAGAGGTTAAGGTTTCAAATGAAGGTTCACAGTTCAGATCCAGGGATAATTATCCGCAAAAAGTATCAGAAATGATTGCGGGCGAATATGAGAAGTTTTTAGGGGACGAATTTCCTGCAGATTTAATTCCTGATATACCAAAGAAAAAAATCGCGTCGATTGATGGGTATGGAAATATAAAAACTACCATGCGTCTTTCAGAGATCACCTATAAGCCTGGACAGAAATTATTAATGAAATTAAACACAACCTCACACTTGGTAACCTTTTCTGATGGGGTATTTAATATTGCGGAAGGGGAGACAGCATTTGCTCCGGGTTCATCAGGTTACAACGACCGTTTTATGGAGATATTTGTTCGTGGAGGAAGCGCATTTGCACAGTTTGGTAAGCCTCATGTAGAACAGGAATTTGAAATTGTTGAAAAATAAAAACTTCCTGGGTAGACACTAGAGCATTTTACTAAAAACCCCGCTTTAAGGAGCTATTGTAGTAGTTGGAAGAACTATCTGAGGAATAGTTTGGCTGTTCATTTGCGGTCTAGTCTTTAAAAATCCTGATCCTGAAGCATTCTGACTTTTAGGCGTTGCAACTAAAAGTCCCTGAAGGATTTGGCGTGCATCCAAGAGCGCAGCTTTTATATCCTGAATTGCAGTTTGAAGATTTGTTTTTGCGTTTTGAAGAATTATTTTATTGTTAGGATAGCCATCAGGAGTGAGTGGTGTAATATTTGTTACAATTGTAGTTGCTTGACTGTTAGCATCTGCAATTTTTGAGTTCATATCCGTAAGTAATATTTTAAGTGAAGCAGTGTTTGTGCCATTTGTCTGAGCTGTGTCTATTCTTTCAGATAATCTGGCTGAAAGGGAAGAGAGCTTTGTTGTAGTCTCAAGTACGCTATTTGCGCCAACAAGAAGACGTATTTGTGGAATATATACCGCATAAACTCGATATGAGGACACAATAGACCGTACATCAGTTTTAAGAGTTGCAGTATCCGTATCTGATCGAATCTTAGAAGATAAGGTATTTAGGCTTTTGATTTCAGATTGAATAGAAGTAGTGAATTTTTCTTTTTGTGTTGGAGTTAAATGTTTTAAGGTATTTATTTTTGTTAAAAGCTCGGTTAATGAGGTAATTCGTTTTTGGATTTCTGAGAGGGCACGCTGTTGAAGAGTTTCTTGTAGATTCTGCTTAATTGCAGCGCTATTGCTTCCAACTCTATTGGCTGTTGGGTACTTTATTTGACTTGGGTTAGGGGTTACGCTTTGGGCATGTGTTATTCGCACTCCTGCAAAAAGAAGTATAAAGACAATAATTGGTACAAAAGATATATGTTTATATTTCATTATTCAAGATTGGGTGATTGCTCAGTAAGTGAATTATTTATTTGATTTAATTGCGATTCAAGTTGTGTTGCTTCTTGTGTTACTTCCTGGTTTGCTTGTTCAAGAGCTGCATCGCCTGATGCTGGCGTTGGAGATGGAATTACAGTAGGGGTTGCGGTAGTATTTTCAATTTTTTCGAGCTTTCCTCCTTGTTGCCGAAGCATCACGAAGTAAGTAATTCCTAGTATAACTACAAGGAATACAAGACCTATCAGAACAAACAGAAGCATTTTTGATGATTTGTGTGGTGTTTGTGTATTGTCTGTTGTAGGAGTTTGCGGCTGAGGAGTAGGACCATTTGCTGCTGGTGGTGTTTGTTGTGGTTCTGGAGTATTAGAAGCTATGCCAGGCGTTGCGTTTTCTACAGGAGCAGTAGTAGTATTCTGGGCAGAATTTTCCATATAGTTTAGAGTACCTATTTATGGAGAAATTGTCAAGTTATTTTGTGTTTCCTGAGTGAAGTATGCTCTTTCTGTAATAATTGATATTTACAGCTTTATTTGCAAGAATTCCAGTCATGAGTTGTAGCGTTTCCTGTCGTGTGAATTTCCATGAGTTTGAGTTTGGTATGTATTCACCTATGCCCAATGCGGATCGGATTTTTCTGATTTTTTCTTGGTTTTGAGACATAACAAGTTGACCCAAGTTAGTAAGTGTTGTGTTTATATATTCATTTTTCCAGTCTAGTTGTTTCCATATCATCTCACCCATGGAGCTTGATGCGAATGTTGAAAAGTCATTTGTTGCCATTTTCCAAACACTTTTTAAGTGTTCTCTATTTTTTACGTTATTTTTTGCGATTTGTTGCCCGTCATGAGGAAAAGGGATATTTTTTATATTAATAAAAGGGGGCAGTTGTGATATACGCTCAACTGAAGGCATAATATGGATTTTACAGTGAAATTTTTATTGCAGGTGACATTGTAGATTTGAGGGTTACAGAATTGATCTTACTGTTGCCTATGGTAGATAATACAGTTGTAACATTATCCGCTATCTTCTTGTCATCAAAAGATAATTTACCTACTGAAAGATGTATGATAGGAGCAGTTGACTCTGTTTTATATCCGATTTGTCCTGCGGAGAGTTTTTCAGCCGCCTTTTCAGGTTCTGTGCTAATGGTTCCGTTCTTAGGATTTGGCATAAGCCCACGTGGTCCAAGTATTTTTGCAACCTTAGCCAATTTAGGCATTACAGAGGGGTGAGCTACTAGGATATCAAAGCTGATTTTCCCTTTCTCTATTTCTGCAATTAGTAGGTCATCCGCAATTTTTATATTTAGTTTTTTACCTGTTCCATGAGGAAGTACGACTGTTCCTGAAATTCCCTTTTCCCGTGTATTGATGTGAAGCTCTACGGTTTCATCAAAGGACGAAGGTTTAAACTTTCTCAACTTTTCAATAGATTTGGTTATGTTTAAAGGGGTAGTATCAGTTATTTTTTTATTTTCTGTGTGGCGTTTTGAAATAATTCGGGCTTTCTTTTCAGCCTTTTCTTTTTTGTTTTCTTTTTGGGATGTTTGATCGTCAGCTGGTGAGACATCTAATTGAGCGGCAATTTCTTCTTCTGAAACACCAACAGTAGTAGTTCTTTCTCCGCCTTTCATCCCTGAAACATGAGTACTTTTCTTTCCTTCGCGTAGATCTTTTTGCTCACGTTTAGCCTTATTTTTTTCTATCTCTTGCTGCTCTTGTTGTTCGTCTCCTATGACTTTGATTTTTACTTTACCCATATTAATTTGTCTCAGCTTCGGTGTCTATTCCCATGCTGCGTGCAACACCTTTAACAATTCGTGCTGCCATTTTAACGTCTTTCGTATTTAAATCATCCATTTTAATGGTAGCTATTTCTTCAGCTTGAGCTTGAGACAGTTTTCCTGCAGATTCTTTAGAGGGCTTTCCAGATCCCTTTTGGATTTTAAGTGTTTTTTTAATAAGTTCTGCAACCGGTGGTTTTTTAACAATAAATGAGAAGGTACGGTCTTCGTATACGGTGATAACACAAGGAAGAACAGTTCCTTTTTGATCTCCTGTTTTGTCATTAAACGCTTTCACAAACTCCATAATAGGAAGACCATGTGGACCCAAGGCTGTTCCAATTGGAGGTGCGGGAGTAGCCTCGCCACCTTTAACGTTTATCTTTATAAATGTTTTAATTTTTTTAGCCATAATTTTGTTATTAAATTTAAAAAATATTCAGAGACTTATGTACTCATAAAAGGTATGCATTATTTGGGTCAAGTTTCTTTAATTTTTCTTTCAATCTATGTATTCTAGATTGTGTCTCTGAGCTAGCAATCAAATCTTTTGCCTCTTCTTTATTGCGTCCCATATTATAGTTTCTCCACCTGTAAGAAATCAAATTCAACGGGTGTTTCGCGTCCAAAAATGTTCATTAAGACCTTCATGCGTCCTCGAGCCTCATCAATACTCTCAACTGTTCCTAATTGGTCTGAGAATGGTCCATCTACTACTTTTACGGCTTGTCCGACAGAAAATGCGGATTTAAAGACTGGGTCTTTCATTTCTACAAATTTAACAATTGCCTCAACTTCATCATCTCGTACTGGAGTAGGTTTATTTTGTGCTCCCACAAATGAAGTAACTCCTGCGGTCGTGCGCACTAAAAGCCATGATTCGTCATCCAGAACCATTTTTACCATGATGTATCCGGGGAAAATTTTCTCCTTAACGTTTTCTTTCTTTCCTCCGCGTACTTTGATGGTTTCGCGGGTTGGAACGAGTACTTCAAGGATTCTTCCCTCAAATCCCATGCTCTGCACGCGTTGCATAAGTGTTTTTGCGACCTTATTTTCGTGTCCAGAATAGGTGTGGACTATGTACCAGTGTGCTTTTTTTCCTTCTTCCATATTTATATCTAACTTATTATTGAATTATTAATTTTAACAGTTCAGCAAACAAAAAGTCTGCGATTCCTAAATATACGCCCACAAATATGCTTATTGCAATAACTACTGCAGTCAGCCGCATAATCTCAGTTCTGCTAGGCCATGCAACCTGTATAAGTTCAGCCTGTACTTGTTTTAAGAACGTGAGCATATAAAACTCAAATCTCAAATCGGAAATTTATCTAACTTGGATAGTACAATCTGAGGTTGAGAACTTAATTTTATCATACATTACTTAGCCTTGTAAAGTGTGTATTGTGATATGCCTTATTTGATGTTTGACAAATTTTCTGTAAAAATCTACAATTGCATAACAATGTCAAAAATAAGAAAAGCAGTTATCCCCGCGGCTGGCTTCGGAACACGCTTCCTTCCACAGACGAAAGCAATGCCTAAAGAAATGTTACCCATAGTAGATAAGCCTATTATTCAGTATATTGTTGAAGAGTTGGTGAATGCGGGTATTACGGATATAATCCTGGTAACAGGTTATCACAAGCGCACAATAGAAGATCATTTTGATGCCGCAAATCTGGATCTTATTGAAAATTTACGGATGGGGGGAGAGAAAAAACGTCCACTTTTAGAGGAGATTGAAAAAATTTCTAGTATGGCAAATTTTATTTATGTTCGGCAAAAAGGTCCGTATGGAAATGGAACACCACTTATGAACGTGCGCCACATTGTGGGAAATGAACCATTTATCTATGCGTTTTCAGATGATTTTATTCATGCGGCTCCTAAATCCCGTTTTCAACAATTGGTAGAGTTATATGATGAATTTGAGTGTTCAATTCTTTCCTCAATTAGAGCAGAAAAGGAAGTAGACTATGACAGATATGGTTTTGCGGGTGGAGATGAGATTCGACCTGGGATAATTTCTGCAAAGGTCATTATTGAAAAACCAGGAATGGAAGCAGCTCCTTCAGACCTGGCGAATGTTAGCTCTACCGTGCTGTCACCTGAAATTTTTAATTATTTAGATCGTGCATCGGAAAATTTAAAGGATGGAGATGAGTTATATTATAATGATGCACTCAAGCTTATGATTGAGGATGGTAGAAAAGTAATAGCAGCTGAAATTGCGGGTGGAAAATATTATGATACAGGAAACAAGCTAGAATATATGAAAACAGTTGTCGAATTTGCGCTTGAACACCCTGAAATAAACGGCAAATTCCGCGAGTTTTTAAAGGGTCTGGATCTCTAAAAGCCTTAAGAGTCTTCTTCGTGGGCTCATTTGTATTACCTTCTGAATTTCCGTGCTGTATAATAAGTTTATGAATGCAAAACAAGATATCCTGCGTGTTCTGTCAGATGTAATCGCTCAATTGCATGGAAAGACAGATGTGCAACTTGATATATCTGAAAACTATACAAATGGTGACTACTCAGCAAGTATTGCCTTAAAACTTTCAAAAAAACTTGGAAAATCCCCACGGGAAGTTGCAGAGAATATTAAGCAAAAAATAGGAGAACTGAAGATTTCCGACCTTGAAAAAGTTGAAGTGGCTGGTCCTGGTTTTCTTAATTTTTACCTTTCAAAAGAATACTTGATTACAAATTTAAACTTGATGAGGGAACAAAAAGATAAATTTGGAGAATCAGCTAAACTTCAAAAAGCTAAAATAATGGTTGAGTTTACTGATCCGAATCCGCTTAAAGAATTTCATATAGGGCACTTATATAGTAATGCTGTGGGGGAGAGTATATCCCGTCTTTTAGAGTCTCAGGGCGCGGTGGTTATGCGAGCTTGTTATCAGGGAGATGTTGGAATGCATGTGGCAAAAGCTCTTTTTGGCATTATGAGTCTAGGGCTTCAGGTAGATGAAATGCAGGATAAGCCACTTCTTGTGAGAGCAAAATTTTTAGGGGAAGCGTACGCTCTAGGAGCTAAAGAATATGAGGAAAATGATGAGGCAAAAGAAGATATTAAGGAATTAAATAAAAAAATATACAGTCATGATTCGGAAATATATCCATTATATGAGTTGGCAAAGGAGTGGAGTCTTTTGTATTTTGAAAAGATGTATGAGAGGTTAGGCACAAAGTATGAAAAATATTATTTTGAATCAAAAGTAGGGGAGGAGGGAGTAAGAATAGTCAAAGAAAATCTAGGTACTGTTTTTGAAGAAGATAATGGAGCAATAATCTTTCCAAAAGAGAAATCAGGTCTTCATACTCGTGTTTTTATAAATTCACAAGGTCTGCCTACATATGAGGCAAAAGAATTAGGATTGGCTCCCGTAAAATATAAGGATTTTCCCTATGATAAGTCAATTATCATAACAGGAAATGAAATCAATGAATACTTCAAGGTGCTTCTCAAAGCGCTTTCACTGATAAGACCGGATCTTGCTGAAAAAACTGTACACATATCTCATGGTATGGTGAGGCTTCCTAGCGGGAAGATGTCCAGTCGGACTGGTGATGTTATAACATGCGAATGGTTGCTTGATGAGACAAAGCAGAAATTAAAAAGTGCGCATCCGGAAATGGAGGAAAATGTTTCAGAAAAGCTTACCATAGGAGCAGTAAAGTACGCTCTTTTAAAAGTTGGTGTAGGATCTGATATTACTTTTTCTTTTGAAGAATCAATTAATCTTCATGGAAACTCTGGTCCATATATCCAATATACATATGCCAGAACACAAAATGTTTTAAATAAATTTGAAAAAAAAGAATATAAGGTTGTCACACCAAATACGCTTATGACTGAAGAAAAAGAAGTACTGGGGAAGTTAATACATTTTCCAGAAGTTATAGAAAAAGCAGCTGAATCTTTTTCTCCGAGCATGCTCTGTGCATATTTGTATGACTTATCTCAAATATTTAATGCGTTCTATGAAAAACACAGAGTGTATCAGGAGGAAGATGTCATTATTCAAAATTTCAGGCGTGCGCTTACAGAGGTAACAGGATATACACTAGAAAATGGTCTACGATTATTAGGTGTTACTGCTCCGCAAAAGATTTAAAAGATTAACTTGTTGAAGATTGATCATTTTCCAATTGTATTTTTTCAAACTCTTCTTGTGCAACCTTCTTAAGATTTTTTAGCTGAGCTTTAGACAGGTTACGATTCTTATGGATATAAAGTCCGATAGCTGCATCTATAGGTGAGAATATAGCAAATTCAGGTTTTCCTTGTGCCTTAATATTCCCATTTTCAATAAGTTTATTTATTGTACTTGCTGTGAGTGAAGGGTATGCCCTTGTTAATTGACCGTAGCTTGCAAGACCTGCCGAAAACTCAGGTTTTTTTATTATATCTCGTAAAAGCTCTTGAATTGGGTTTCTCATATCCGCAAATCTACCTTCAATAGGTTTTTCTATTTTTGATCCGATTATGGTAACTTTATTGTTCTTTTCAAGGATAATTGTAGGAGGATCTGAAAGTTCATCAAATAGATCCTCAGTTTGAAAATTCTGTAAAAATTTTTCTGGCATAATTTCATCATCATATTCATCCTCATAGTCTGTTTTAAAGCCTAGAGCAACTGGAATATCTTCTGACGGTTGAGGTGGTTCAAGCCTATTAATAAGAGCTTCAAGGGCACCGTTTTTTAAGCCAACAATTTTTTTCCCACGTTCGATTAGTTCTAATCTTTTTGTATTTACGGTATTTTGTACGTTGGCGTTGAGGAGTAAAAGCTCAAAAATGTATGCTCGTTCAGACTCAAGCCAAAAAAGAATTGTTTGAGCCGATGGCTCATGTTCTTCAATGAAAGCGATCGCCTCTTTGTCATCTGTGAATGCATTTGCTACTGTTTCTAGTGCGTCAATTCTGATTTCACTCGTTGGTTTATCATTCTCATTTTCATATTGACCGACTTTTTTATACTCCTCAATGATTTCGTCACAGATTTCTATAATTTCTTCTGGCACAGTGAATGGGAGTAATTTAGTTCCTGCTTGAATATTAATCCCGTGATGTTGTTTTATAAGCTGAGCAAGAGTTGCGAGTTCTTTAGGAGAAAGGGTTTTAGGTGTTTCTATGATTTCTTTGTCCATTAAAGCTTCGCTTGGTTGTTCAAAAGCTTCCACAGGGGGGAAAGCATCTATCTTACTTGGTGAATCTACAGATTTTTTTTGTCCCTCTTTTTTCTTAAAATAGGTAAGTAAATACTCATTGAATGCTTTTCTTGTTTCTTTAGGATCAGTTAAATGAGTAAATTCCTGCATTTTGCTCCACATCTGTAATTCTTCTTCTGTAGCCAAGTTCATGTGACGTCTGACGGCGATAAAATTAATACTCATTTCAATGGCTCGTCTTGCTTGAGAGGAGTTGAATGGTTGTCCATTTTTCATAGCACCAAATAAAGATGTGATTTTTTCAACCGGAATACCTTCCATGACCATTGAGATAGCAGTTAGCCTTGATTCTGGAACAGGATGCATAAAAGGTGCCTCTTTCTTTTGTGGTTGAGAGGTTTCTGGTGGCTGAGGTGCTTCTTCAGGCTTTGCAATAAGTCTATAGCGATAAGCTTTTCCATTTCCCTCAGGCTCCTTAGTTAATATGCACATATTTTCGGGGGCATCATAGCCATTTATTAGTGAAAGGTAGGAAGAAATATTGCCTTTTGCCTTCTTGTCATCACGTTTTAATACCTCTTGGGCAAGCTCAGCTACTGTTTTTGCGTTTCCAATAAGTAGTTGTATTACCTGCGCCCTATCTCCCGATGCTCTGTGTATAGTCCCTGAAGGCATTGTTATCTCAATTCGCTTTAGGTCCCTCTTGCGGGGACCTTTTTTAATCTCATCTACAGTGGAAGGTTGCAGTTCTTCTTTTGGTGGATTTATCAGGTTTTGTAGGTCTGCTACTTCTTTTTGTGCCTTCTGTATTGCCGCTGTGATTATATCTTTAGGCAATATTCCTTTTGCCTTTAATTCATGTAACTCTGCGATTTTTGAGTCCATTTCTGCAATTCTTGCGGTTGTTTGAGAAATTCTTTGTTCTTTTTCTTTTGCATCATTAAGTACTACTTGTACATGTTCTTGAATTGAGGATAGGGTAGGAATTGTTCTTTCTCTCAGTGCATTTCTTGTTTTTCCAACACGAATGGTGTTGTCTATAAAGCTATCAGAAGTGGGATTTGTAATGTCATATCGTGCAGCAATTCGCTTAGGAGTGAGGTCTAGATTTGTACCTAATTCTTGCGCTAACTTTTCTGCGTGATTTATTGAGTTGTGTAGTTTTTCTGCACGACTGGTAAGCTCGGGTATAGAGCGCTGGGGAGTGAAAACCGGTCCTATAAGTCTTTCTTTTTCTGCCTGTGGCATAATCGAGCATTGTATCAAAAATATCCTATAATGTCAATAATGAGGCTTGTTTCTTAAATTAAAAGAAGGGCTACTATGAGATAATGTGAGTCTTCCCTAAAAGTTATGAAGTATAAAAACACAACACACTCCCCCTAGTGGTTTTGCAAGTGATTCTGGTGCAAATTCAAGAATTTTAATAAGTCCTTAGGTTTACTCACGTTTCCGTGGGTATTTAAGATATCTTTCATATTCTTTGTAGGTATGAATTCCTGATTCAAGCATTTTAAGAGAGGTAATACATGCATTTCTGTAGAGCCGATTTGTTGATAGGCGATTGTTATATCCTGCATCTGAAAATGAAGAATGTAATTTGTCTAGGCTTTCTTGATTATTTAGATATTCATACGCATCTTGTGGGTAAATTAATCTCCATGAAGTATGTGGATATTCGGTAGATTTAAATTCTTTTAATGCTGAATATAATTGTTTTGATAGTGCTACTTGTAGCGCAAGAGGCAGCTGACCTTTAAGTATTTTATTCTGTACAACCTCTACTGAAACTTGAAAAACAGGATCCGATTCTATCGCATTCTTTCTTTCAGGATTTATCATGTCCACACTATAACAGCTTATAATAAATATTGCAACACATTGAAAGATGCGAGGCTATATGAGATAATGTGAGCCTTCCCTAAAAGTTATGAACTATACAAAACATACTCTATCTAATGGTTTGCAAGTGATTTTGGTACCGATTCAAGAAGTTGAGTCGGCAACTACACTGGTGTTAGTGGGTGCGGGTTCTCGGTACGAAAACAAAAAAAATAGTGGAATCTCTCATTTTCTCGAGCACATGGCTTTTAAGGGAACAAAAAACAGACCAACGGCTCGTGAAATTTCTTCAGTGATAGATGGAATAGGCGCTGAGAGCAATGCATTTACAGGAAAAGAAATAACAGGATATTATATTAAATCCTCATCAGAACATGTTGATTTGTCATTGGATATTCTTTCAGACATGCTAGCAAACCTCTTGCTTGATCCATCTGAAATTGAAAAGGAAAAGGGCGTTATACTTGAGGAGATAAATCTATATGAAGATACCCCGTCGCGCAAAATTGGAGACATCTTTGAGGATTTACTCTACGGAGATGTGCCTATGGGATGGGACATATCAGGAGATAAGAAGGTAATAAAGACAATAACCCGTGACGACTTTGTAGAATATATGAAAACTCTATATTCTGCAGATAATATGGTGGTAGTTGTTGCAGGGAAATATGATAAGAAAACTATATTGTCAGAAATTGATAAACGATTTAGTGTGCTGCCACAATTTAAAACGGCAGGATTTGAGAGTGTTACAGAAAAACAGGATGGATCAAAAGTTTTGCTTAAGTACAAAAAAACAGAGCAGTCACATTTTGCCCTAGGTGTAAGAACTACTGGAATTGAGGATGACAAGGAAAATTATATTTTAGGAGTTTTAGCATCTCTTCTGGGTGGGGGAATGAGTTCCAGGCTATTTCATGAAGTGCGTGAAAAACGTGGACTGGCATATTATGTTCGTGCATATTCTGAGAATTACAAAGACGTAGGGTATCTTGCGGCGTTTGCGGGAGTAGATAAAAACAGAATGGACGAGGCAATAGAAGTAGTTCGGGATGAGTTGCTAAAGATTTGTGAGGATGGGGAGATAACAGAAGAAGAGCTGACAAAAGCGAAAGAATATATGAAGGGACATTTTATACTTGACCTAGAGGACACACGTTCTGTAGCCTCTCATTATTCAACAGACCTTATTTTAAAGGGGAAAATGGAGAATCCTGATGAGGTTCTAAGAAATATAGACGCTGTTACTCTAGATCAGGTGAAAAGGGCTGCATGTAAATATATTAAAAAAGAACGAATGAATCTAGCGATTATTGGTGACTTTGAAGATAAATCCCGCTTTGAAAAACTTCTTGTTTAACCTACATTGATTTCAGGACTTTAGATATGGTACTGTAGATTTCATGGATTCATTAGAGGAAGGTTCTTATGGTAGTTTTAGTACCGAATCGACCGGATACGAATTTAGCTTTATGGCTCGTGAAGTTGAGCTTATGCAGCGTGCAAGTAAAGATGTGGCAAAAGGACTAAATTGGACTGAAGGGGGAAGATTTAGTCTAGAGAGGAATAAGATGCGAGCAATAGTAGAGACAGCTACTCTTGAGTTAGAATATCCACAGCTAACACTCGTTCCTATGTTTCCGTCACTTTATAGGTTTCTGAGAACGGAAGAGCTAAATAACGCGCTTACAAGAGGAGGAGAAACTATGTTGGTAGGGAGTGGTACAACTCTCTATGAATCTCTTGCGATGACTGTGGAGCAACCCTCTCAAGGAAAAGTCGAAGAGGTATTTTCAGAATTTGGTCCAAAGATAAATTCTTTATTTGCAAGAAGAAAAAATATATCAAACGGAGAGCAGCCTGTAAACAAGGCACCTCTCCTTCCTCATAGAATAGTTGCTTTTGAGCCGGATAAAAGGCAGACTTCAGGATTTGAACGAGCAAATCAATTTTTTAGTACAGATACAATAATAGAAAATAAACCTGCTAAGGAGAATATTGGCAAATTTTCGCATGAATCATTCCAAAATATCATGCTTAATAGATTAGATCCGGCAGTATTTAGTAGCAGTCCAAAATTTTTTGCAGACCTTATGCAGTTGGTAGAGCCAGGTGGGTCGCTTGTTGTAACAATTGGAACAGGAAATAATCCCGAGGAGCTTACATTGCGCAAAAATTTTCTAGATCAAATAGTCCAAGATTTCCCAAATGCTAGGATGCGTGAATCGTCTAAGCTTCCGCGTTTTGTAGGCACTGCTAAAAAAATATATGGACCTGAAATGATAGCACACGTGATAGGGAGGAAAAAATGAAACTAAAAATAGTAACGCTTAACATTTGGAGAGGAGAGGTTTATAAGGAGGCTATTGATTTTCTGATGCAAGAGAATGCAGATATTATCCTGCTTCAGGAGGTATATAATGGAACTGATAAAAATCTTCCAATTCCCTATAGATTGTATGGCTTTCTTTCGGAAATGTTTCCGCAGCATTTTTCAATTTTCGGAGCTCAGTTTTGTGATATTACAGAATATGGAAACATAGATGAAGGCAATGCTATTTTTTCTAAATTTCCAATTGTAAGCTCAAAAAACACTTTTTTTGATATACCATATTCAGTATTTAATAATCACGCGAAAGAACGATTTGACGATAATCCACAGGCTATTCTTCAGGCAGAGTTGAAATTTGGAGAGGATACGCTGAGTGCTTTTTGCGTGCATGGAGTATGGGGTTTTGACGGGAAAGATAACAAGAGAAGATTTATCATGGCGAAAGTCATAAAAAATGAGACTTCTGGGCATAAAAATACAATATTGGCAGGAGATTTTAATTTAGTACACAATACAAAAGCCGTGGGGCAAATAGAGGAGCACTTAAAAAGTGTGTTCAAAGACAGTCTCATTTCAACATTCAATATGAAGTATAAGGATAACGGTGGGTACGCAACTGCAGCGGTAGACATGGTGTTTGTGTCCCCAAATATCTCAGTACTTGCGAAAAGCTGTCCGCAGGTAGACGTTTCAGACCATCTTCCACTAGTCGTAACTGTTGAAGTTTAATATTGAATAGCTTTTTAAATAAATTGAGAAAATTCAAGGAAGATAAATTTGGGTTCGGAGTGAACTGAGGTTATTCTTTTCCGACGATGACTAAAGCGTCGCCTGAGCCGGTGTAGTCGGCAGCAGCAGTTCCAATGGTATATGTTGCTCCTAAATCTTTTTTAAGAAGTGTTAAGAGGCTAGATTTTCCTGCTTTAACATGTATTTCACTTTGTGCATAATCTGATGTGTCAGCGTTTCCTACGGTACCAAGGGTGTATCCTAATTCAGTTAATTCATCTCCTGCTTTTTTTGCAGCACCTGTTACACCGCTTCCGTTTTGAACAGCAACTGTTATTGTAGCGCGGTCTATTCCGGTTGTCGCATCTTTTGTTGTTGTGTTTCCAGCCGTTTTTGTAGGCGTTGCAACTGTAGTAGGAGTTGCTTTTCCGATTGGGCTTGGAGTTGTTTCCTCTTCTGGTGTAGGAGTAGGTAGATCAGTGGGAGTAGGCTCCATTGTTTGGATAGGTGTTGGAGTTGGTTCACTATTCATTGTATCTCCACCCAAAAATTTTACTGCCCCAAATGCAATAAGACCCAAAATTAATAAAAGAATTATTAAAAATAAAAGTTTTTTCCCACGTCGCGATGAGCTAGAAGATGAACTTGATGAAGATGTTGTTTCTGAGCTGAAGGGAGATTGTGAAAAAACAGATTCTTCCATGGATAAGGTGGAGTATAGCATAACTTTAAAAAAAAGCAAGAACGATAACTCTTTACATAAGACAATGTTTTCAGTACAATATACAGATTCATGGAGAAAACAGTAGTATTAGTAAAACCAGATGGAGTGCAGAGGGGATTAATCGGTGAGATTATCACAAGATTTGAGAGAAAGGGCTTGCGGTTAGCGGGTCTTAAGATGATTTCTTTAGGAGACGCAACGCTAGATGAATGGTATGCGCATCACAAAGACAAGTCTTTTTTCCCTGATCTTAAATCTTATATGATGTCTTATCCGGTTGTTGCTATGCTCTGGGAAGGATTGGATGCTGCTGTAACCGTGAGAAAATTGATTGGAATTACCAAAGCAAGAGATGCAGAGCCTGGTACAATTCGTGGAGATTTTGCTATGTCTCAGCAGTACAATCTTATTCACGCTTCTGAATCGGTTGATGCAGCCAGAAAAGAGGAAGCTCTTATCTTCACAGAGGATGAGGTATTTCAATGGGTAAAAGAAGACTATAAGCAAGTATACGCCTCAGAGGAGCATAAAAAGTAACTACCCCTTATTTATCAAGATTATTAACATCAAGCGTATCGGCAAGTTTAAATTTTCCTACTTTTGTGCGTACTAATTTTGTAAGATATGCGCCGGTTTGGAGCATTTCGCCAATATCTCGTGCTAGAGACCGTATATAGACTCCCTTTTTGCATTCTACCTTTATTTCAAGAATAGGGTAATTATAGCGTATAATCTGAATATCTTTTATAAAAACCTTTCTTGCCTTAATATTTGGATGTAGAGGTTCTATTTGTGTGTTTGCATGTGCAATGTGTCTTGCTGCGCGTGCATATTTATACGCTTCGCGACCGTTTATTTTAACCGCGCTATAGACAGGAGGGGTTTGCATAATTTCTCCGATAAATTTTTTTATACACTCCCTAATTTCACTTTTTGTTGGAATATTACCAATGATGTTATCGTCAATGATGTTTTTTTTTGAACCCAATTGAGGTTGAACCTCATTTGTGGGAAGTTTTTTAGGTGATAGATGGCTGTACTCATAAATCGGACCTTCTTTGTCATCTGTTTCAGAAATATACCCAAGCATGAGTGTGGCAATATACTCCTTGTCTCCTTTTACATATGTATCTAATAGTTTTGTGTTTTCGCGTCCTACCGCGATTACTAGTACTCCCTCTGCAAGTGGATCTAGCGTTCCTCCATGACCAACACGCTTAACTCCTGTTGCAGCTCTTATTTTGTTTACCACATCATGTGATGTGATTCCTACCGGTTTGTAGACTGAAAATATACCTTGAAGCATATGCGTATTGTATAATAATCCGGTGAATAAGCAAAAAGTAGGTATATATGCTTGGGCAGGACCAGGTACGGTCAGACTACTTAAAACTAAATATCATAATCCTGGAATAGATGAGCGCAGTTTTTTAACTGCGTATGATAGTAAAAAACTTTTGACTGCAAAGGAACATTTTGGTGTGACTGATGCTTGGGTTACCTACTCATGGGGTTTTTCTGAAAAGACAGAAAAGACTGATTATAAGTTTATAACATCGCGAATTAAAAATTTCAAAAAAAATAAGATTCGGACACACGCCTACATACAAGGGTTTAATCTTGTAACTGCTGAATTTAAAGATAGAGATCCGTGGTGTAGGGATTTTAAAGGAAGACTTCTACCATACAGTAAAGGAAGAAGCCTTACATGTCCTAATAATCCTGTCGCTTCAAAAATTATTCTTGATAGAGTTGAGAGTGCATGCAGAGAAGACTTTGATGGAATTTTTATAGACAACATATTTTTTGGCTTACCTCCTCTTTTTATATACTCAGACTATATGTCCTATTGTGGATGTGTATGCGTGTATTGTCAGACTAAGTTTAAGGATAAATATGGATACAGCCTTTCCTTAATGGAAAAAAGAGGCAGTGGGGTACGAGACTATTTAGAATTTAGAGCGGACAGTACATATAAGGTGTTAAGAATGGCAAAGACTATAGCGCAAAAAAACAAAAAGTTTTTTGGAGTGAATTTATATGATCCTGTGTCATATACTCCTGAAATATATTTTGGATATAGCTTTTCAAAAATCGCTAAATTGCTCTCATACTATCTTATTGAGAATCTATCCTTACCATCACAGTTAAACCATAATAACTCCTACTATAAAGAATTTATTCAGAACACAAAAAAAGATGTGTTTATAGTGTCTTATAGGAAGGGAATAGGATTGGATAGCGAGTATTCTCAAGGAGACGTTGATTCTATTTTTGCAGAAGGAGAAAGCTTGGGATATGCGCCATGTATTAAGACAAGTGAATATAAAACACATGGTGTATGGCATTACTTAGATGCAGGAAAATTTCAGCTGCCTGACAGGACAACAAAAATATTTAGAAATATTGTCATAAAGTCTAGAAAACTAAAGAAAAGCGGAAAGGCAAATGTTCTGGTAGGACAAGTCTCAAGCTATTTATACACCCCTTTTTCTAATTTATTGTGGGATAGTAGAGTTATTTATTCGCTGCTTAACAAGACGCGGGTTTTACCTCTAATGCTTAAAAAATCAAGGAAATATGAATTAGAAAGGCTAAGTAAAAGTAAAAATTGAGATTACACATAATCTTTTTTGATGTTAGATTTCCTACTTTGCCTTTTAGCCTTAAAGGTTTGATAATCAGAAAGTGCAGCATGTGTAATATCCAAAATAGTTTCTCTTGAAAAGGGTGTTTCAATTACGTCTATATTATTTGGGATATCATATGCAGGATATTTATAAGGAAGTACTAGGGTGACCTTTGCGTCTGGTGCGAATTTTATGGTATGGATTTTCTCGTCTGGTCCATACTTATCTAGTATTGTTGGATTTTTGAGAGGAATTTCTTCCCCACGAAATTTATGGGTAAAGGCATGTAAGCTATTAAGTTGGGTAACATTTGCTTCATACTGCTTATTGTAGTTGGTTTTACATTCAAGCAATGTGTGCACTGTGGGTACTTGTGCTTTGTCTATTACTAAACCGTCTGGAGTGTGACAGCCATCTATTTCTGCAAAAACTCTAAAGCATGATCCTGCATCAACAATACCTTTTCCATTAGGAAGTAAGCTTGAGATCCATGCATTTGTTAATCTTTCAAAAGTGGTTCCCATTGCATGTAAAAAAGAAATTGCTTCGGTTTTTATGCTTGGATCTGAGTTTCTATAGTCTAGTTCATGAGCTGATTTCCAAATTTGACTTATCCCGTTTTTTGCAATAATTGTTTCGAGTGTATCTGATATGGCAGATGAGCTTTTTGCAAGCATATTTAGCTGTGGGAAATTATCCAGGCTTATATAATTATTTTCTTTTATTGATTTTTCTGGTGTTGGTTTAGGTTTTGCGTTTATATTCCTTTCCCGCATCTCAGGCAGTTTTTGTTTTGAAAATTGGTTGAGCACGAACTCATTGGTTCGGTAATATTCAAGGTCAATTATGTTCACGCCCATATTATATTCCTGAATTTGTGGCATAGCAAATTATCATTGTATTCTGAGATAGAGTATTTTGTGTCGAGTTTCTAAGAAAAACCTTGAACTATTTATACCACTTCGAGAATCTATCAACAAATACTGGGATAGAAGCAAATACGATTACGCCGCATTTACCCAAATAGTTCTGGAAGCTAATAACCAATTTCAGTATAATGGAATATACCGATATTAAGGGCTATATCGAAAATGCGACACATGGCGCAGTTTTATAAAAACTATGAGTACCATTAACTATTTTACAGGTAAAACAAAGTCAGATACACCGAGCGCACCCGCTAAAAGCAATCCTATTAAACAAATTGTCGACGTAATGAAGAAGGTAGACGTTAAGTCGCCAGACGCCGCAAAGAATGAAAAAAGTATAGTCGATAGCAAGGGTAAGCGCATAAACCTAAATGACGAAGAAGTGAGATTCGATTATTTCAAAGGTCAATTTGTGAAGAAAAACGCTGAAAATAATAAAAACCAGAATAAAAAATAACTGGCATATTATTAAGTCAGTCTATCTTGAACTATATGTATGCTGTTACCGATAACGAATTTACAGAAAAACATGCAACCGACGCTATTTACACAAAAGTAATCCGTGAGCTTCGAACTAACCCCAACGGCGCACAAAAACAGGATAGCGGTAGAAAAAGGGAACTAACCCGCGAAATACTACGCACCTATTTGTTCTATCTTTCCATGACTGGTGAGTATGAATTTTCGGCTGAAAATGCAGGTTTACCAGAAAAACGAAGACAAAAATACATGAAGGAATCCGAAACATTTCGCGGGGTGTCTAGCCTGGCAAAAAATAATGTTTCTTTACGCGCTAGAATGTCCGTAGCGCAGTCGATAATGGGTAGGAAGCCTAGTTACTACAAAATGACTAACCCAGCCACTAATCAACCTGTATATATCGAATTAAAAGAAATCCTACCGAACGTAAACGCCGCTATGTGGTGGCTGGAAAAAGTCGACAAAATCGGTACGGGTGAAGAAGACGAAGACCCATACAAAAACCCAGGATTAGGCGCACCCAGAAACGCAGAAGAAGCGGCTTTACTAGAAGGCCTACTAAATAAACATTACGATTATGTTAAGGAAAAAGAATTAAAAGCTAAACAGGCACAGCAAATCTAATTTGCACCGTACCATGAATATCGACAATTCCGACACTATAAAAAGGCATAAAGGCGATACCAAACGCCCGCTACTTAAAAAACGGTTCTTAGAGCTATTACTAGAAGAAAAGGTGTTAGGTAATGTTTCAGTAGCCGCCAAAATTCTAGGAATAAATCGCGATACCGTTTACAACTGGCGAAAAAAAGACGTAAAGTTTTCGAAAGCGTGGGAAGCGCAGATAGAACTAGCGAATGGTGTTTTAGCCGACGAAGCGGAAAACGCCTTACTTAATGGAATTAGGGCTGGTAATCCTTCACTTATTATCTTTACACTTAAAAACAGGCGACCTGAAAAATGGAACGACCGCTATGCGAATAGACTTAAAGAAAGTCGAACCGTAGAGCATGAAGTATCGCCAGAATTTAGACAGTTTTTACAAGGTTTGCGGACTACAAAATAATATTCATTTAAGGTGCGACACCTAGCGCACTTTCTGATAAAATACAGAGTAATCATATAACTATGACAAACGATTCTGACATAATAAAAAGGCTCGAAAAAATCGAACAACGTAACAAAAAGGTCGAGTTAGATAAAGCGTGGGAAGGAAGTTACGTAAGGCGCGTTTTAATTGTAATTTTTACTTACCTTTCTATCGGAATCTACATGTGGGCCATCGGCGTAGAGAATCCATTGCTTAATGCTGTTATTCCTTCACTTGGATTTACTTTATCTACTCTAACGCTACCTTACTTTAAAAATTTATGGATTAAATGGAGGCAAAATTATGAAAGATAAAAAACTAACAGTTCAAATAAATAAACCTGCTAGCGAAGTTTTTGCATTCGTTATTAACCCCGAAAATACACCCAAATGGATAGATTCAATTACAGTCGAGCAAACTAACGAATGGCCCGTTAAAGTAGGAACAATTTATAAAAACAAAGGTGCAAGTGATGTTTGGACGGAATATACCTTAACAGAGTTCAGGCCGAACGAAATGTTCGTTATGCGTAAGAACGACAAAAACTACCATGTTAAATATACATTAACACCGACAGGCAAGGATTCTTCTGAACTGGAATATCACGAATGGGTGGAACACGGCGAACTAGAAGACCCTTTTACCCCAGAGATATTACAAAAATTAAAAAAAGTTTTAGAAAAATAGCATGGAAGGAAAAGTAGTAAAAATCGTAGTATTCGTTCCAAAATCCCACACTGACATTGTTCGTCAAGCTATGGGCGACGCTGGCGCGGGTAAAATCGGCAATTATAGTCATTGTTCGTATTCGGTCGACGGCATAGGAAGATACAAGCCGTTAGAAGGCGCTAATCCAACCATAGGTGAAGTCGGAAAATTTGAAGAAGTCGAAGAAGAACGGGTCGAATGTGTTTGCGAAAGAAAAGTAGCAAAAGAAGTTATAAAAGCTATAAGAAAAGTTCACCCCTATGAAGAAGTAGCTTTTGACATTTACCCATTAATTTCAGAAAAAGATTTAGACTAATTCTCTATCACTTTTCCCTAAATTACACTCGAAACAAAGCGTTTGTAAGTTTGATAATTCACTTTTTCCACCCTTAGAGAAAGGAACTATGTGGTCTATGTGTAGTTTAGTTCCTAAATCAGTAGCGGGACTTTTTCCGCAGAAAACACATCGAAAATTATCCCTACTTAGCACTTTAAGTCGCAAACTAAGATTTATTGTTCTTGTTTTAGATAGTTCGGGTTCGATAATTTCTTTTGTGGAAAGTGATTTAATGCGAGGAAATTGAATACTTTCTTTGCTTTTATCAGATACTTCGTCGTCAACAGTTATTGTACCGCCTGATTTATATTCGATAAATTTTAAGCATGCGTTCGTCCAGCCTTCAAAATGGCGATACAGTGTATCGTAACTAATTTTAGGTTTCATGCGTACCCATTCATTTCGTGAAGGTCTATGACCTAATGCTACCCAAATTCGTTCCATTTCGTCGAACATTTCTTTTACCGAATAGGAACTTCTTCTAGTCGTTAGCTTAAATTCTATATTTTGCTTTTTAAAATGTTCTTCTAAATACTTCAAAGCATTTTCCCATGAACCGAATTCTCTATTTACGGTAAAGTAACTAATACTCGCAAACTTATTAAAATCGCTTTGACTAAAATCCGAGTAATTAAAATGTTTAGCAACTTTTTCAAGTTCTTCAATAATCCGCTCACGCGGAATCTTACTTATTTGCCGCCTATTAAAATCAAATTTAAAATCCATACTTGCTTATATTTCTTTTGAATCTATAAATTTCTGTAATTCTTCCAGCTTATACCTTCTATCCTTCCGTTTTCCGATACGTACGGCTTGCAAGCGTCCCTGATTATCCCAACGGCGTAGAGTTTCGGGGTTAATTCCCAACATTTCGGCGGCTTCACGAATCTTTAATAGCTTATGTTTAGTATTCATAACTTCTACTTAATTATACTATAATACGATAGTATGTACGATAATGATAATCTGGTCGATATTAAGAAGCTACGCTTCGTTTTATATGCCCGTAAGTCCACAGACGACGCTAAGCGGCAAATTCGCTCTATTCCAGACCAGATAGACGAATGCCGCGACCTTGCGGCAAGGCTAGGTATAAAAATCGTCGATACCTTCCGAGAAGAAAAATCCGCCAAACGGCCAGGTATCAGACCAGTTTTCAGCCAGTTAATTGAAGACATAAAAAGTGGTAAATATGACGCTATACTTGCCTGGAATCCTGATAGATTAGCCCGAAACATGCTGGAAGCGGGCATGTTAATAGATTTGGCCGATAACGGCATTATTAAAGATTTTAAGTTTGTAACCCATATCTATTCGCCAGACGCTAATGGAAAAATGCTTCTAGGTATGGCTTTCGTGCTATCAAAACAATATAGCGATAAGCTCTCACAGGACGTTACGCGCGGTGTTAGGAAGAACTTAGAACAAGGCAAAACGCCAACTTATAAACACGGTTATATTCGTGATAAGCGGGGCATATATCAGCCAGACGAAGAAAACGACAGATTTGCCTTAATACAAAGTGCCTGGTACATGCGAGCCGACGGGAAGTCGCTAAAAGAAATCAACGCCTATTTGAACCTTAAAGGGTATTTCCGACTTATCAAAGAAACGAATCGGAAACAGTACATGACCCAACAAAAACTTAGCAATATCTTTAAGGATTCGTTTTACTACGGTGCGCTGGTACAAGCGGGACAAACGGTTTATTTACCAGACGTGTACGACTTCGAAGCCATGATAGACCGAGATATGTACGACAAAGTACAAAGTCTAAGTGTTGATAGGTTCGTTCCCTATAAAAGCAAATTACAAACATTTTACCCACTTAAACAAATGGTGAAATGCGCCTACTGCCAGGGAAATATGGTCGTAGCCCCTTCTAAAAGTGAAAGCGAAGGGCGTTTCTTATATTTTAGGTGTGATAACAAAGTATGTATTCGAAATTCGGCTGAAAATCGAGCAAAAAAGTGGAAAAAAGACCCGACATATATTAAGGCTTCGGTTCGGTCGATAGTTATATTCGATTTTGTCTATGAGCTATTAAAAGACGGACTTAACTTCACTGAAAAAGAATATTTGGAATATAAAGATAGTTTGAAAAGTTTGGGCGACGACGAACGGGAAAAGGTTCGTAGTGAAATAGAACACTTAGAAGCCTTAAAGCGTGGTTATACAAAGGAAGTGAAACGCATAGGACTAGCATTAGGAAAACTCACGGACAATAAGACAGCTTATGACATAAACGTAGAGGAACTGGGAAAGCAAAAAGCTAATCAAAGCCAAACAGAGGCCGCTATTATAAAACTTAGAGAAAATCTTACTGACGAAGAAGAAGACGAATTGTCATTAGAAGAATTCTTGAACTTGTCAAAAAATGCCGCTATGACGGTCAAAGCGGGCGACGCGATAGCCAAAGATATGATTTGTCGGTTATTATTCTTGAACTTCCATGTAGAGAATGAAAAAGTGGCGTCATATCGGCTAAAAGAACCATTTGACACCCTGCTTAAAAGCCGTTCTATCCAAAATAGTCGGGGATGGCAGATTTGAACTGCCGACCTCACGGTCCCGAACCGTGCGCGCTACCACTGCGCCAATCCCCGATAAAGTAGTTTTAGTTGGTTTCTGCTTCTTAATTTCCAAATTATACTCTAATAATGGTAGAATACGAAGAGATTAAGATCATTTTCATGGTTATATTTGACTCCGTAGCTCAATGGATGAAGGTTTACAAGGCAAACCTTGAGACTTGTGCGACCTCGTAGCTCAATGGATTGAGCAGTCCCGTCCTAAGGGAAAGATTGCGAGTTCGACTCTCGCCGAGGTCGCACAAGTCTAGGATCAGCCCGTCCTGCTTTTTTGCTTTGCAAAAAAGTGATTGGGAAAGATTGCGAGTTCGACTCTCGCCGGGGTCGCAAGGAGTACCTCCATAAAAGATCATTGACTTAATGCTTGGATTTAAATATTATTATTTCCATGGAGGGTAGATTGACAAAGAAAGAAAGGAAAGAGCAAAAAAGACTTGATTCTGCATATAAAATGGAAGAAAAACCAAAAAAAGCAAAATTTATCATTATTTTCTTGGTATGTGCTTTATTTCTGGCTTTTGGTGCTTTTGCAATATACACAAGCAAGATGTCTCAAAACAAAAGGGCTAGCGCATCTGTTTCATTTTTACCATCTGGTTGGGTAACGGGAAATGCAAAATCGTCTGTTACGGTAACAGAATTTGGGGACTTTCAGTGTCCAGCATGTTTCACCTTTGAGACGACTATGCGTAAAATAAGAAGTGAATATGGTAATAAGATAAAGATTGTTTACAAACATTTTCCCCTCAAACAAGCACATCCAAATGCAATCCCCTCAGCAATTGCTGCTGAAGCTGCCGGAAAGCAAGGAAAATTTTGGGAATTCCACGATTTATTATATGACAACCAAAACGTATGGGCAGGTCTTCCCGATCCAACCACAGAGTTTATAAAATACGCAGAAAAATTAAAGTTAGACACTGATCTTTTTAAGAAAGAACTTGGAAATAGTAAACATGAGGAGGTTATCACAGCTCAGGAGGATGAGGGTATAAAAATTGGAGTGAATGCAACGCCTACGGTGTATGTAAACGGTATGTACATGGGGGTTCCAAGCTATGAAGATTTAAAGAAAAAAATAGATGACGCGTTAGGTGCTTCTAAAAAATAGAATGGATACATCATTTGCTCCTCTTATTTTGTTTTTAGGATTAGGAACTCTTTTTTTGGATATTGGGGTTATCGTGCTTCTTATTATTTTTTTTATGACGTACTTATCTCACAAGAAATCTATATTTTCTCGTGTTTACAGATTTATGTATAATAATTCGTTGTTGCTAGCTTTTTTGATCGCGACATCAGCAACACTTTTAAGCCTTTTTCTATCAGAGATAGTACTTTTTCCTCCGTGCAAGCTATGTTGGTATCAGCGTATTTTTATGTACCCTCAAGTAATTGTTTTAGGTATCGGTTTTTTTATAAATGACAAAATGGCAAAGCTTTACGGACTTGTTTTAAGCATTATAGGTTTCACTATTGCGGTATATCATATTCTATTGCAGTTTTTCCCTGGAATTTTTCCTTGTTCGGATGAGATAGCAAACTGTGCGCTCAAGCAATTTGAATATTTTGGATACATAACTATTCCGGTCATGTCAGCCTCTGCATTTGCGGCAATAATTGTTGTATTAATGTTCGGGCTTATTACAAACCGCAAGATTTCATCTTGACTACAAAACCACTATAATAATAGCTAGCAGTAAAAAGCTATGACCAAAAAGCAAATTATTAAATACCTTGTGTTGCGTACGTTGGGAAACTTTCTTATTTTATTTATGATTTTCGGTTTTATAGCAACTTTTGGTCCCGCTCTTTTTTATGAAGCAAGATTTAGGATTGAAGAGGCGAGGGGAGTTAGGTATGAACTACCGGATAATGAACCCTCGGAGCTTGCAAAAATAATTCAGAGAAGAAAAACATCACGAGAGCCAGGTCAAAACTTATTTGGCTCAGTGCTTTCAGGGAAAAAAGTACAAATTTTAACACCTGTTGATACTAGTTTTTCAGTAGTGATCCCAAAAATTGGTGCAAATGAAAAGGTTACTCCCAATGTAAATCCTGCAAGCGGGGAAGAATATTTAGAAGTTTTAAAGCATACAGTTGCTCATGCTCGTGGCACATCTCTTCCTGGGCTAAACGGTACGACTTATCTCTTTGCGCACTCAGCGGATAATTTCTGGGATGTAGGGCGTTATAATGCAGTTTTCTATCTATTAAAGGATTTGCATATTGGAGACGATATTTCAGTTTTTTTTAATGATAAGAGGTATAACTACACGGTATATGATAAAAAGATTGTAGATCCTAGTGAGGTAGGGTATTTGGCTGCAAATATTGGTCAAGGAGAGCGTTTAATATTGCAAACTTGTTGGCCGCCAGGTACAACTTGGAAAAGGTTACTTATATTTGCCAAACCTAAAAATACTTAACATCAAAAAAGTAATTTCAATAACTGCCTCTCCTTATGACAAATGGTGCGATAACTAGTATAATTATTTTATGAACGTTTCAGAACCTCATTTACCGGAGAAATTGGTTCATCTTATGGTTCGGAATCCAAAAGATGATGAAACTCCGATTCAGGCAGCAACACAGATTTTTTCAGGGATTCTACCTCATTCATTTATTCCCCTTTGGAAACGTATATATATTCATCCATCAGTTTTTGCATTTGAATTGTTTCTTATAAATCAGTTGGCATCTTTTTATGTTACCGCACCCAAGGAGAAGGAAACAGTTGTTTCAAGTCTTATTTCATCCTCTTTTCCCAAATCAAACATCACTAAAACTACTGACCCCATGGTGGAGGTGTTAAAGGCAAAGCACATTGTATATGGACAAATGATTTTAGATTCATATTCTTATCTTCCAATCAAAACATATGCTGATTTTGAAGACGTAGATCCATTGTCTGCGCTTTTAGGGTTTCTGGGTAAGCAAGATGAGAACACGCAGATGGCTGTTCAAATATTAGTAACTCCTGCACTTTTTGATTGGCAGCATAAGGCAGTTGATATGGCAGGACATATGGTTTTAGATGCTCCAGGAGCACCAAATGATCCGAGCGAGAAGGCTCGTTATTCACAGAATCCCCAGAAACTACTCATGATGCAGAAGGCATCATTTGTGGGTGGTAAAACAGTGGTACGTTTAGTTGTGGGTAGTGATAGTGCTGAGAAGGCAAAGCATGAGCTGCATAATTTAGCGGGTATTTTTGGTACCTTTTCTCAGGGAGAGGGGAATCAATTTGTTCTAAAACGACCAAAAATTAGAAAAAAGGTATTACTTGTCAGAATAAAAGATAGGAAAACTGGAATTTTTGAACGTCGGAATCAAGTGTTAAATGCTCAGGAATTAGCTACTTTATGGCATCCACCGGGAATTCTCCTTTCAGGTATACGGAACGTGTCATGGGGGAAGACTCTTCTTGGTGAGCCTCCAGAGAATCTACCGGTAATAACCGGTATGGCTGATGACGAAAAGCAAAAAGTAAATTTTTTTGCAAAAACAGAATATAAAAACAAAGAAACAATATTTGGCATAAAAGATGCAGATAGACGAAAACACATTTATGCAATTGGTAAAACTGGGGCAGGGAAATCTACTCTGATTGCAAACATGGCAATTGATGATATTCGGAAGGGAAGAGGAATTGGAATTATAGATCCTCATGGAGACTTATCGGAAACAATTTTAGACTATATACCAAAAAGAAGACTAAATGATGTTGTTTATCTTGAGCCTTTTGATAAAGAGCGACCCTTCTCACTGAATGTGTTAGAAGTACATAACAAGCAGCACAAAGATTTGGTTGCATCAGGAATAGTTTCTATTTTTCATAAGATTTACGGGGATAGTTGGGGTCCTAGGCTAGAGTATATATTGCGGAATGTTATTTTAACGCTTTTGGATATAGAGGAGGGGACTCTTATAGACGCGTTGAGGTTATTATCCGACGATTCATTTAGGGCAAGTGTCGTACCTCGTTTAAATGATCCTGTATTAAGAAATTTTTGGACAGGTGAATTTGATAGGATGTCTGATAAATTGAGGGCAGAAGCCGTTTCTCCCATCCAAAATAAAATTGGTCAATTTGTCTCAAGCAGCATGATAAGAAATATAATAGGTAATAAAACATCTAGCATTAATCTACAAGAAATAATGGATGAGGGGAAAATATTAATTCTTAATCTATCACAGGGGAAATTAGGAGAAGACAACGCGGCGTTATTGGGTGCTATGATAATTACACAAATTCAACTTGCTGCTATGAATAGGTCTTATGTTAAAGAAGAAGACAGACGGGACTTTTTCCTTTATGTAGACGAGTTTCAGAATTTTGCAACAGAATCTTTTGCAAAGATTTTATCTGAGGCAAGAAAATATAGACTATCATTAACGCTTGCAAATCAATATGGTGATCAACTGGAAGAGGAAATACAGAGGGCAATTTTTGGTAACGCAGGGAGCATTATATCATTTGTTGTAGGAGCAAGAGATGCGTATATGTTAACGCGTGAATTTGCCGAAGTCTATTCTGAAAATGACTTGGTTTCACTTGGTAAGTTTGAAACGGTAGTAAAACTCTCAATTGACGGAATGACCTCAGGTCCATTTCCTGCCATTACATTACCGTTACCAAATCTTAAAAACGATAACAGGGAGGATATCATAAGAAACAGCCGCGAGCGTTATGGTCGGAAGCCTGTAAAAAACTTCTAGTTTCTTCACGTTCCGGTCTTGGTCATAGCTTCTCTTTATAGTGTATAATGCCAATATGGTTAGAAGGCTTACTTTTTTATTGTCAGTAATGTTACTCTGTTTTATCCTTTTTTTCTTTTCTTCAACCTTTTCAAAGCCCGTAGATTTTATAGTAAACATTTTATCTTTTCCTCGTGTGACTTTACATAGTTCAATATATGCTCAGGGAAGACTAACAAGGGAAGATACCCTCCTTATTGAGAACAAAAAGTTAAGCGAGCAGCTGACAAAAATGGACTTATTAAAGAGGGATAATGACGCGCTTCGTTCGCAATTTCAAGAAACCTCTCAGCTATCATCAGATTTGCTTCCCGCGAAAGTGATAGGCTTTACAGGGGTTTTAAATAACCCCACAACCCTCATTTTAAATCAGGGGGAGAAAAGTAATGTAAGAACAGGGATGGCAGTGATAGTAGGAGAAAATTTAGTGGGTAAGATTGGCAAAACTACAAATTGGAGTTCTGAGTTGATTTTACCGGTAAGCAAAAAATTTTCCACATTAGGGGTTGCAGCGTCACACAATAGTCCCGGAATTATAAGAGGTGAAGAAGACTTTATATTGTTTGAGAATATAGTTATTACAGATTCTATATCAAAAAACGAAATGGTGGTAACTAAGGGAGAGAAGAGCTTGAATGGTGTGGGGATTCCACCAGATCTAATAATAGGAAAAATTGTGCTTGTGAATAAATCGGAAACACAACCTTTTCAGAGCGCACAAATAAAAAGCTTAGTAGATTTTAAGAAATTAACAATAGTTTTTATAATCACAAAATAGAGTTATGATTTCTCACGTCTTATTTATTTTACTTCTCACGATTGCATTATTGGTGGAAATTTCAATAATTCCTTTTCCTTTTGTTTTTCTTTTTTCTTTATTATATTTTTTCTATTCAAAGAGGGTGTTTACCATTTTTATTATTCTGTTTTTTTCGTTATTATTAGATAGAGCACAGTTGCACACATTAGGGCTAAGTTCATTATTTTTCTTTTTTTTCTTTTCTGTAGTTACGTTATTGGAGAAATCGCTTTCTGTAAAGGCGACTTCTTTATTTGCAGCATTAACAATATTGGTAGGTACTGAAGTATATAGGCAATATATAGGCTATCCCTTTTTGCCGGTTTTTGAAGTAATCATGATAGTATTTCTTACATCACTTATTGTGCTTGAGCGTTTTATTGGTAAGAAGGAAAGACCGATATATGAAAAAAAAATATAAAACAGGTATAGCATTTTCTGATTTCGTAACGCGGGAGAGATCCATGTTTTCCTCAGGAAAGAATAGCTCATCTGTTTTTCAGCCTTCAGAGCTGTTGCTTATGATCCCTGCATTTCTGCTAATTTGTGTTTTTTTGATTCTTTTTCTAAGGCTCTTCTATGTACAGGTGGTGCAAGGAGCTTATTATTCTGGTTTAGCTGATCAAAACAGAACAAGAACTATAACCATTCCCGCACCAAGAGGTATAATCTTTGACAGATTTAATCGCCCACTTGTACGTAACGTCCCCATATTTGAAATATTTGAGAATAAGAAAGCAAAATTAATTGGAAAAGATCAGGCATTGCAACTTTTAAATCAGGGAAAGGATGTCAAGGATACAACCACGCGAGAATATTTATATGGTAGTAATTTCGCGAACGTTTTAGGCTACACTGGACAAATATCTGAAGAGGAACTAAATAGCCCAGAGTATAAGGATTATGTCATAACAGACTTTGTAGGTAAAATCGGTCTTGAGAGTGAGTATGAAAAAGTCCTCCATGGAGAAAACGGAAAAGAACTATATGAAGTAAATGCGGCAGGTGAAAAGAGTAGATTTTTGGGGAGGGAAGAACCTATCTCTGGGGAAAATATTATAACCACGCTAGATATAGATATTCAACAGGCAGTAGCAAACGCTATGAAAGATATTAAAAAAGGAGCGGTAGTTGTATCAAATCCCAAAGATGGTGGGATAATGGCGTTGTATACGAAACCTACATTTGATAGTAATATCTTTACTCATTCAAAAGAATATGTAGCAGAAGGAGATTATAAGGATGTAAGCTCTATCCTTTTAGATACTGAAAACCAACCCTTATTAGATAGGGCAATTGGGGGAGTATATCCTCCCGGTTCAACGTTTAAGCTTGTTACTGCGGTTGCAGCCCTTTCATCAGGCGCTATAAAGCCAGACACAAAAATTGAGGATACGGGAGTATTGAGGGTGGGAAGTTTTTCGTTTGGAAATTGGTACTTTTTACAGCATGGAAGAAAGGATGGGTTTGTAGATGTAGTTGCAGCTATAAAACGTTCAAATGATATATTTTTCTACAAAGCTGCTGATGAAACAGGAGTTGATACGTTAAGTCGTTGGGCAATGCAATTTGGATTGGGAAACACATTGGGAATAGATGTTCCTGGTGAGGTAGCAGGGACTGTTCCTACGCGTGAATGGAAGGAAAGAGTGATTTCAGAGCAATGGTATTTAGGAGACACCTTTAATTATGGCATAGGACAAGGATATTTACTAACAACTCCGCTACAGGTTAACTTTATGACAACTGTTGTGGCAAATGGTGGAGATCTATTTAAGCCACATATTATAAAGGGGACTGGGGAAAAAATAAAGGAAAATTTAGTAAAGAACGAGTATTTGAATCTAGTCTTACAGGGAATGAAGGAGAGCTGTGAGGTGGGTGGAGTAGCTTGGCCATTTTTTGATTTTAAAGTTAAAAATGATATGTTAAAAATAGACAACACAAATTATGTAGAAGACGCATCCGGTAGTAGTAGTATGGTCAGGGTTAAAGTCGGATGTAAGACAGGGACTGCAGAAACGGGAGGAAAAGAAACAAAACCACACGCATGGATTACCGTGATTGCTCCCTTTTACAATCCAGAGGTGGTTGTGACTGTGTTAGTTGAGAATGGAGGAGAAGGATCTAGTATTGCTGGACCTGTAGCACGCGATATTTTGAAGGTATACTTTGAACGGAAAAAGAATTAATATGTGTTGATAGCTGTTACCGGTTAATCAATCCACTTTATTGTTGAGAGGATTTTTTCAAACATTGTAAGATTTGCGTAATTCATAAGACTTATTTGTATGTTTGGCATTATATGTACGATTTGATTTGTGCCGTCTCCCATGAGTCCACCGCTTCTTATTTCTTTCCATTGTGCTGATGTCTTGTTGTCTATTTTCCCTAACGCTACATTTGAGATTGTTGTAGTTGGTGTATATGGTTCAGACCCGTCACTGCCATCATTTTTTACAACTTCAGACTTTGGAATAGAAGATTCCAGTGAAGCAAAGGGAGTCGTTAGTTTCCCAATGTGCATTTCTCCGGCGTTGCCTCCAAAGGGGCAGCTTTTTGCAAATTCTGCAGGTTGAGGGTTTTTCTTAAAAATTACATAATAGTCTTTTCCGCAATCCCACATATCCCAATCTTGCGGAACTTTAAGTTCAGCAAATGAAGTTTTTATAAGTTTCCACCTCGCAATTTCTGGGTCAGGGGTTGGAGTTGCGGTGGGAGAGGGTGTGACGCGCGGTGTGCTTAAGGGAGAATGCATTTTTTCAGGAGTAATTTTAGTAGTCATCTTATTATCAGTATTAGTTTTATTTGCTTGCATGATATAAATTCCCATACCCATAACTGTAATAAGTAAAAGTAAAATAATGCCGACTAATATTCCCATAAAGAACTTTGGGGGTTTTTGTGCATGAGTTGTCGTAGGTGTGTCTATTTGGTTAGTGTGTTTTTCTATGATTTGATTATTTTCTTTTTCCATATTTAATTTTTAAACTTGAAAAAATATTCCCCAATTCTTTATTTGTATCATGTTTATAAACAAAAACAAAGGAGTAGGGTTTATTACTATGTGTTTTATGCCGGTAGAGTGGAAAAATTCTTATAAAATGGTAATAATGGAAATACGGTGAATGAATCACAGGCAACGCTTGCTATATCTCTTTGTGATGGAATAGGTCCTAAGACGTTCCAGAAATTAATAAGACATTTTGGATCAGCAAAGAGTATATGGGAGAATTTAGATTTATCTACCTATGAAGATATCGGAATGCGGGTAAGCGTTTTTCAGAAATTTCAAGAATTTAAGAAATCATTTAATTTGTCTTTTTATATTAATAGATTAAAAAAGGCAAAGGTTTTTGCGGTTACAATTAAAGATGCCCTATATCCTGAAACATTAAAAAAAATTGAAGATCCACCAATTGTCTTATACTGCAAAGGGAATCCTAGCCTATTAAACTATAGATTAATTATCGGAGTTGTCGGCACTCGTAAAATTACTTCATATGGAAAAGAGGTAACAGAAAGAATAGTTAGAGAATTAGTAGCACAAGATTTTGTAGTTGTGTCCGGTTTAGCATTTGGAGTAGATGCAGTTTCGCATTCAACAACTCTTTCAGAAAAAGGAAAAACTATTGCGGTTTTAGGATGTGGAGTTGATTGTTGTACCCCTTTGGAGAATCAAGGACTCTATGAGGAGATTTTAGATGATGAGGGTTTAATTGTGTCTGAGTATTTTTTGGGTCATCCTCCATCTGTGGGTAGTTTTCCTGCCAGAAATAGAATTATTGCGGGTCTTACATTAGGTGTTTTGGTTACGGAAGCAGCAGAGGGGAGTGGGTCTTTAATTACCGCTCAGGAGGCAATAAAACAAGGAAAGAGTGTATTTGCAGTTCCCGGTCCAATTAACTCTTTTATGTCAAAGGGTACGTTTAAATTGTTGCAAGAAGGTGCTCATATTGTGTCTTCCGGGGAAGATATACTTCAGGTTCTGAATTTAAAAACTAAAACTTCAAGGATAATAGCAGTTGCTCAAAATGCTAATTTAAATTCAAAAGAAAAAAAGGTGGTTACGCTATTGGAATGTGAGTCAATGCGGCTTGATATGCTTGCAAAAGTTGCTAAAATCCCAATGGTAGAATTAATGGTTGTGGTTTCATCGCTTGAAATGCAGGGATTTATTCAGAATAGAGAGGGAGAAATAAGTCTTAGAGCAGATATCCCCTAAAGAAGCTAACAGGGATATTGCCTCAGCTAGGCATGTAATAGGCGTAAAAAAGCCTGTGAAAAATGTCAGGATTCCGTCAAGCAAAAAAGGTAAACCTACCCTATTATTAGAATTAGATTTTATTCTAAAAATATGCCCAACCCATTAGAAAACGGTCAGTCAATTATAATAAAAGTTCAAGAGCGAAATGCCCACGGAGTTAATTTCAGAGATGAAACTCTTTATCCTATTGGTAGTGGTTACGACCCAGAGGGAAAGCCTGTAGCATACTTCAATGCTTCTAATTTTAATCACGAACTTATCAGACAGGTGCCGGGTAGTCATAATCATCATGAAGGTATTATGGGAGAGCAGGAGATAGTTCTGCGCTTGGATACATCTGCCACTCTTCCCATTTGTTCACCCATTCCCAAGCATTCGTTTTAATCTTTGCGTGGGATTGTCCTTTAAATTCGCTTTCTTCTCTTGCTTTTTTTCTATATAATATCCCATATGGATTCACATAACACCCAAAATGATGATGCACTATATGGTGCATCAACGCCTCGAAATTTTGATGAAGGATTACAACCAAATATTTCCCTAGACAATAAAAAATTTAAAGAATATGAGAATTTAGTTTTTTCTTCTCGCCCTGACATAAAAACATTTATAGAAGAAAACGGAGAAAAAACATTTTTTGAATATTCAAAATCTCATATTCGAGAGAACAGAAAGCCTGCTATAAAGGAGCGCAAAAAAGAACTTCATGAGGCAGTATATGCAGAAACAGCTCCGTTACTAGGTAGTAAAATTGCAAAAAGTGTCATAAAGCAGATGAAGAATAATGATAGTGTCTCCACCATTCAACATAGTGTACCGCTAGGTCACCCATATATTTTAAGCGCAGTCTTCAATAACGCAACTCCCTATATGGGTGGAACATCTCCCCATCTGCAGAACGTGATAGTTCTTGCAAATTCATTGGCTTCATTCAATAATTATTCATTTCCCAAAGCAGACCTTTTGCATTTATTAGAAAATGTAAAATTGGAATCAAGGCAATTCAGTTTTTTTGGTCAAACTAAAGAGGCATCTCCGACAATATTTCAAGAACCGTTCAGAGATGAAGAAATTTTAGAGATAAAAAAACGGATAATGCAAATAAGACAGGAGGGAAAGATTAGTAAAGAAGAGTTGAGCAATTTACTTTCTGTAATTGAGGAGATATATAGTAGCCCTCACGTCTTGTCTCAGAAAAGTTACCTTGATCAGCTTACTGTTTTAAATTTCTATCTGTTTAAAAAGTTCACGAAGGGGTATTCAAAAAATATTCCCAGCCTTGTTTTTTTATCACAGGAACTATTAACCTTAAGATTACTTTCAACAAATCACATGCATGAGAAGTCTATTTTAGGTAAGTTTTTATTTGATCCCCAATTTCATAAGGTTTTTCTTAAAGAATTTGACGGTTTAAATGGAGCATTTAGTGTAGAGCGGGATAAGGGGACATTTCTTTTTTGGGCATACCCGAAGGGCGCAAGATATAGGGAGAGAATGATGTTGGTTGACGGAGTTTTAAAATCTATAGATAGCAAGTATGAGCTTATTCTTTCGCCTGAAAATGTGAAAATAGCTATTCAAAATAATGAGCTTATTCCTAGTACATCTTTAGTATTTATAACTTTGGCTTTTTATTATGGACTTTTCTTGGGTGGTGGAATTGCTCAAGTTAAAAACCTGGAGAGCTTAAAAAAAGCTTATAAGATTCTTCTTGAAGAAGTAGATCAAAAGGAAGAAATTTCTGTTGTAGAAAATTTAAATGTCAGTAATTTAATTATTTCCCGCCCTACATTTTTATATATGAAAAAAAATAAGGTAAGGATTCCTCTTACCGGCCTGGACCTAATAGCATATGGGCATAAAATGAATTGGAATGAGGTCTTTAATTCGACTAAGAATGTAAAAATAAAAGATGTAATGGCTCGGCTTTATCCATTTTATTATTCTCAATTTTTAAGTAAAAAAGATGAAGAATTTGAATCAGTTACTGAGAAGGATATTGAGGATTTTATAGACTTAGGTGAAAAGATCCCGACGTTGTTTGAGATTTAAGTGGGCGGAGGGGGTACGATTCGAACGTACGATTCCGCTAGGCGGAATACTTATGACTTGCGTCATATTGTGCACTGGACCACTATGCAACCCCTCCAAATATTTGACACTGAAAGTAATAATTATACACCTTTAAAGAAGTGATTGGTAGAGTTTATCAAATTGCTTTGTAATTTCAGTCCATGTATATTTATTAAAAACTGTTTCGCGTGCATTTTTTCCTAGCATTCTTCGGAGCTTGTAGTCAGCAAGCAAAATATTTACCTTTTCTGTTAGGTCTTTTGAGCTTCTCGGTTGCGTATGGAATCCGTTTACTCCGTCTTTTATGGCAAAGGTTACTTTTCTTGATGCAACAACAGGGACACTTGCAGCCATAGCTTCAAGAATTGTGAATCCCATTGGTTCATCCCATACGGCTGGAGCTACAAAAACAGAAGCAAGATAGTACATTTGCATGAGGTCATCCTGACCAACAAATCCTAGCATTGTTACGTTTGTGAGATTGCTTTTTTTAATCATTTGTTTTAAGGCTTCTTTTTGTGGTCCGTCTCCAACTATGAGTATGGGTCCATTTATTTTATCGGCTGCCTTAACTAAATATTCAGCACCTTTTTCTGTGATGAGTCTTCCCGCAAACATAACGTATGATGGTTCATACAGTTTATATTTTTTTCGGATTCTATCTATTGTTTCAAGACGTCTTTTAAGAGGGAATTTAGTTTTTCTTATTCCTCCCGGAATTACTTTTACCTTGGGTGCTAAGTCATCGCCAAACATCTTAATTAGTCTCGTTTTTGTGTCATCTGAAACAACTGTAATAAGGTTTGAAGCTCTTAGGGCATCCTTTGTGAGGCCTATATACCTTTTATCTTCGCTTAGTGCAAATAGGCAGCTTCCATGAGATGTCGTAACTAATTTTGTTCCATATATCGCTTTTATGAATCGTGCTGCCCAGGTGTGCACCATGAGGTGATGAACATGAATTATATCTGGTTTGAATTCTTCAACTATCTTAATTAACCCATTTGTAAATTTTTCATAAATCCTTTCTATCTCAAGAGTTGATAGATCACTATATTTTTTTGAAGATTCAAGCCCGGGTCTTCCTATAAATACCGGAATTTGAGGTAACTTAATTCTGTAATCAATTATGGATTTGTCTATTCTTGTTTTCTCGGGTGCTGCAATTGCTACCATATACTTTTGGGATTCAGATAGTCTTAGTGCTAGAAACTTGACATAAGCACCAGAGCCACCACCTACTATTGGAAAATCATAGAGAAGAAGTATCTTTGTTTTTTCTTTCCGCGCCATGCCTGAATTATATACTTATTCCTATTTAAAATAAAGTCTGAGGGTGATTGACAGCTTGGGAATAAGCATATAAAATATATGAACTAATGGAGGTTAAAGAGACAGCTCAAGTCCTATCACAGGTCGATAAAGAAGGAATTAAACCCCCAAGACCCGGAATATTACGAGAAGTTTTGAAACCAGAAGAAAGAACAATCAATCCACAGTTTGACGATTTAATTGTATTTGGGCAAGGTCCAGTAATAGGACGAGATTCAAGAACAAAGCCCATACCTAGTAGTAGAGAAGAAGCGGATATTAATATTTGGGGTAAAACTGTTGCAAGGGCTGCTGCTGAGTTAAAGGTTGCAGGTACGATCGGGAGAATTATTATCAGTGGCGGAAAAACAGGAGGAGAAGATTTTATTTCAGAGGCTGAACTCATGAGAAATGTGATTCTTTCAGAGTACCCCTATATTAAGCCTGAGGATATTCCAGTAGAGACTGCTGCAGCAAATACGCTTGAAAACTTTGCCTATACAATCAATAAATTAGATAATGAGAAAAGCACACTTCCTAAGGGAGCTTCTAGGCGAACAGCTTTCCTAGGATCAGATTATCATATTTCTAGGATAAAACATTTGGCGGTGCTATATGGATTTTCAGACCCACAAGTATTTTCTGCTGAAGCAATTTTTAAGGTTATTGCAGAAAGAACTCATGATGCAGTTATGCAAGATGAGATTGAAAAGACACTTAGTGTAAATGATGATTTGTCGCTTCCTGATTCAAGAATAGTGTTTGATTTTTTTGCGAACCTTTCATCTAGGGAAAAAAGAAGTCAAGAATCGAAATCATTTATGAAAAAGCCAACATTCTTTGAAAAAATGGAAGGAACTGAGCAGAAGGGTGTTTTGAAAAGAATTATGGAAGAACAAAGGTGGACACGGGGCTTGTCTGCTGTTCCTGAGTATTGGATTGGATACTTAGGGTACTTAACGGATGACACAAGACTTTCTGATGTGTTATCAGAACTTCCCGAACAGGATTTGATTAAAATGCGAATTGATAGGAACAAGCCAATTAACGAGGTGAGGCGTGAACTGCTCAATTTCACAAAGCCAGGCATGAGAAAAATTCCTCCTGAAGAATGGGAGAAATCTTAATGAAATTATTTTTAACATCATATGCAGCACACTCGCTTGATAAAGTTGTACCACTTCTTGGAAGCTCTCCAAAGATGCTAAAAGTGGCTTTTATTCCGACCGCATCTGATGCTTATAGGTATAGACCATGGGTGGACGATGATAGGCAAATGCTTTTAAAGCTCGGTTTTAAGGTCTTTCAAGTCGGGCTTCAAGCCCAGCTTTCCCCAGATGGATTTCCTGTGCTGGATAGTAAGAAAAATGAGTCCGAGCTTAGAATGGAACTCGCTGAGGCAGATATACTATTCGTAGGTGGTGGTAATACATTTTATCTTCTTGAACAAGCTCAAAAAAGTGGCTTTTTACAAATAGCAAAAGAAATGGTCGAAGAAGGAACAATCTATATTGGATCTAGCGCAGGATCAATTTTAGCAGGACCAGATATAGCACCTGCTGAATTTTTTGACGATCCGTCTGAAGCAAACGCTCAGGGGACTGTTGGGCTTGGTTTTGTAGATTTTATTATTCAACCTCATTACGATCCAACTGATCCTGCGTTCAAGCAGGTACAAGAAAAGTATAAGGATGAAAAATTTATACCTCTTGATAACTCTAAGTTAGTCTTTGTAGATGAAAATGGGTATAAAATAATCTAAATTATTAGACAACGCGCTTTATGCACATGAGAGTGAGGGCTACAGTGAATTCAGTATCTTTTTGGTAGTATCTATTCCGTTAATTATCTTCTTTAGTGTCTATATTTGCATTCCTCGTAAAAAGTAATAGAAATAAATAAAAAGAAAATGTATAATAATTTCTTCATGAAAAAATTAACAGACCAATTAAGGTTTAATTGGAGATCAGGGTTGACCGTATCATTTGTATCAATTCCGCTTTCCATCTCTCTTGGAATTGCTGCCGGTGCATCTCCTGTTGCAGGTATCATTACAGCCATTTGGGCAGGTCTTTTTGCTGCAGTTTTTGGAGGAAGCAGGTTTAACATCGTTGGACCAACAGGTGCACTTTCAGGAATCCTTGCCACATATGCATTTCTACACGGATCAGAAAGTCTTGCAGTTCTTGCTTTGGCAGTTGGAGCGATTATTATTGTTTCAGGTCTACTTAGGCTTGAGAGATTTCTTATATTTATTCCCGCAAATACAATACATGGATTTACATTAGGAGTGGCATTTATTATAGGCATGAATCAACTTAATTCTGCCCTAGGACTCCAAAAAATTCCAGGTCATGAGAAATTCATAGATAACGTTAGAGAATCATTTTGGCATACCCCGTCTTTTTCGCTAGAAACTACCGTAGTCTTCTTCATTTTCTTTATAGGGATTTTAATTACGGAAAAATACAGAAAAAAAATAAAAGCTTTATCTAATTTGCCTGCTACAGCATTGTTTGCTGTGATAGGAATTTTTGTTGGGTTTTTGTCCTCAACTCATATTATACCTGTACATCTTCAAACTTTAGGCTCAAAATACTCAAATTTGTCAGGACAGCTATTTATTTTTCCCGATTTTTCATTTCATTTTGATTGGGCATTTATATCAGCGGCAATTACCGTTTCTTTAATCGCAATTATTGAGACTATGCTTTCGGCTCGAATTGCCGATTCGATGACAAAGACAAAACACAATAAAAGACGTGAGATGTTTGGGCTTGGCATTGCAAATGTTGCATCAGGACTTGCAGGAGGTATTCCAGCGACAGCAGCCCTTGCACGTACATCACTCAATATTAAAAGTGGGGCAACAGATAGGGGGTCTGCATTTATTAGCTCGATTGCTGTTGCGGTAATATCGCTTTTTTTGCTTCCATATTTTAAGTATATTCCTATGGCAGTTATTGCAGCAATTTTGGTTACTGTTGCTGTAAGAATGATAGAGGGAGAGCACTTTATACGTATGTATAAAATAGATAAGAAGAGTTTTGTGATCTCTTTATTAGTTGCTTTTGTAACGGTTTATGAAGACCCTACTATAGGGATACTTTTTGGTGTAGCGGTTTCACTATTCTTCTTTCTTGAGAATATATCTCAGGGAAGATTTGATTTGGGCATTAATGATTTAAATAGAAAAATGATTGCGCATATATCCGGAAAAAAGAATTATAAATTAAGCAAAAAATCTCATACAATTGTATACTCAATTAAAGGACATCTTACTTATATAGATAGTCAAGCTCATCTTTCACGTTTTGATACAGATCACAAACATCACAAAAATATTATTCTTCGCCTTAGGGAATTAAGCTTCATTGACATAGATGGTGTAGACGCGCTTGAGGAAATCATTGAAATTCTTGAAAGACGGGGAGTACAAGTATATATCACGGGGGTAAATGATTTTATTCTACACATGCTTTTTAAGAGTAAGCATTTTGTAGCGTTACAAAATGCGGGGAAAGTTTTTCCGCACACAACTGACGCGCTACGTCATTTAGGTTTTAAAATTCCTGAAAAACGTACAGTATAGGTGGCTGTATTCATTTAAGCTTGACCTTATTCCATTTTTCTGCTAAACTACTATTTAGAAAAGATCCAGAGACAGTAAGTAGGGGATTACTCATAAATCTTACCGAGGACAACATGTTAGTAAGCTACTAATTAGTAATGTTGGCGCTCAGGGATAGAGCGCTTTTTTTTTGGAAATATGCCAAGTATTAGAAACTTAAAACTATTAGATGAAGCAAAGGACAAAGTTAGCCGAGCTAACGCTATGTATTTTGTGGAATACACAGGTCTTACGCACAAACAGCTTGAAGAGGCAAGGCATGAACTTGTCATCGCAAACGCTGAGATGGCAGTGGTGAAAAATACTCTTATGAATATAGCATTAGCAGAAAAAAATATTGATGCTAAAGAAAAGCTTACCGGACAGCAAGCAACTCTTTTTTCATACGAAGATCCAATCGTAACAGCAAAGATTTTGGCTGCATTTATTAAGAAATACGGTCTTCCAAAAGTTAATTTTGGAATCTTTGAAGATTCAATCGTTGATGAGGTAACTATTTTAAAGCTTGCAAAGCTTCCATCCCGTGAAATTCTGGTTGGGAAGTTGCTTGGAGTTTTGAACTCTCCAATTTCAGGATTTGTTTATGTACTTAACGGAAACATTACTAAGCTTGCACTTGTACTTAAAGAGATCGAAAAGAAAAAGAGTAATTAAGGTTGCCCTTCGTGCCTCGGCACTCAGGGTCAATCATTTTTTTCTATTATAGAAAAATTGACGAAAAAATGATTGGAGGTGTTTAAAAATATGGCAAAAATGACAAAAGAAGAAATGATGTCCGCAATTGAAGAAATGTCTGTTCTTGAGCTTTCTGAGCTTGTAAAAGCACTAGAAGAAAAGTTTGGAGTTACAGCAGCAGCTCCAGTTGCAGTAGCAGGAGCAGCAGCTCCAGCAGAAGCAGGAGAACCAGCAGAAGAGCAAACAATATTTAACGTTGTTGTCACATCTGCAGGGGCAAACAAGCTTGGAGTTATTAAAGCTTTAAGAGAACTTGCTCCTACTTTGGGACTTAAAGAAGCAAAAGATTTAGTTGACGCAGCTCCAAAAGAAGTATTAACTCAGGTTAATAAAAAACAAGCTGATGAGGCTAAAGAAAAACTTACAGCAGCAGGAGCAACTGTTGAACTGAAGTAATATAAGCGTTTCTAGATAGGCGTTTAGTAAACTAGACGCTTTAGTCTAAGCATAGGCTAGACGCTTATACTAGACACGCTTTACCTGGGAAGATTAATATCGTATAATATTTAGACTTCAAAAGCATACCTATATCTTTCGTTCCGATATGGTCGGAGTCGCAATATATAACTTTTGAGTAGTAAAGTTTATAAATAAAAATATGGCTGCAAAATGCATGAATTGTAATAAGGGAATGATGTTAGGGCATAGGGTATCTCACTCTAAACGCCGGACTAATCATGTCTTTAAGGTTAACCTCCAAAAGAAAACATTTATAGTTGAAGGTAGAAAAATCTCAGTTCGTATATGTGCAAACTGCATAAAGCTATCTAAATTTATTGACAGAAAGAAAAAAGAAGAATTAGCAAATTTGCAAGCTTTATCTGAATCTTCAGTGGCTGCTGCATAAACTCCTAGTATCAATTAATCTTACCCGCGTCTCTTGTACTTTTATGTTGCAAAAATAATATATCTTACTCTAAGAGTTAGGAGATCTTTGCACCTGAGAGAGTTCGTATGTAAGGAATTTTTGAGAATATAAAGTTTAACAAGAAAGATAGCCCGGAAATTATAATAAATCCAAAAATAAATGATGTAAGGTTGAAAAATTTGTAGGTATCAATTATTTTTAGGTAGAAATCTAGAATTGCTATATGTATAAAATATACGCCAAATGAAAGCGCAGAGAGGGATAGAATCATTTTATTCCATCTTTTAAGGTATTTATTATCAAATACATAGAAGACCACAAAGCAGGCAACGGAATAAAACATAACAGACATTCTCCATTGATTTCTAAGGAAATTACCGTTTCCTGAGCTTGTAAACATAGAAAGCGCTTCTGTTATTATAATTGTTCCGAAAAGTGTCATAAGTGCTATGCATGAGGTAAATGCTACATGTATTATTTTTACAGTTTTTTCAAAATTGAGTCCTGCATATATTCCTAAAACAAACGGAAAGAGGTTGTATAGAGCAATTCGTATGGGAGAGAAAAGTGGAATTTGTGAGTCTGTAAAATAAGTTGTAGAAAGTAATATGCTTTCAAAAATTGTTAAAGTAACTAGAAGTTTCTTGCTAAGCAAAAGTTTTTTATAGTTGATAAAAAGCGGAAATAGAAGATAGAGTATAAATAGAGTAGGTATAAAATAGAGTTGGTATGAGGGGGAACCGGTTAGATATTGGTAAATAAAATTTACTTGAAATATATCTTTGAGTGGGTGCGGAAAAATGATTAGAAAATATATGAGAACCCAAAATGTATATGGCACGAGAAGCCGTAGCCGCCTTTTATAAAAATGTAACGGGGAAGGGATTGAGGAGTAGTGTAATGCCAAAAGAAGTCCTGATGCTGCAAAAAAAACGGGTACCGCGAATCTGCTTATTTGGTTTAGAGTTACGAGAATAAAAAAATCAAATGAGAATGGGGAAGATCTATCTATAAATGCAGTTGAAACATGAATGAGTACGACAGCAATAATTGCAATCAGTTTTAAAAAGTCTATTTCGTAATATCTTTTTTTCATATTTATCCTTTTTTGTATATTTTAAAACGGGGATGAGTCGGATAGTTTTTTTCTGGCTGCAGTCCTTTGTAATTTGCGATATCCTCAAAAGTCATAGAATCTTTTGGTTCGTTGCCACATAGATATAATCCTAACACAACTAACCCGGAAAATTTGAGTGTTCTTAAAATCTCACTAAACCCTAATTTGGTTTGATGAAGGTCCTGAATAAATACGGCATCAAATGTTTCATCTAGAAAGTCGGGAGTAGAGCGAAAATCTCCATGTATTATATCCTTTCGCTTTGGCTCCCGGTCTAAGTAGGTAATTTGATGCGGCTTGAAAAGCTGATCAAGCGTAAAATCAGTTCCACTTCCAGGATAGTAAATATTTAAAATGTCCCTTTCTGTTAGAAGCGTTTTAAAAAAAGCAACCGTTTCTTGATTTCTTTTTTCAATTACAGTTTCTTTGTTTGTATACTGCTGAAAGATGCGTAACGCTTCTTGAGGATTAATTCCCATACAAATTAAGTTTTTTTAAGATTGTAATTGCGTCACTTCCATATCCGTTTATAAAATTTTTATAGTCCATAATCTTTTTCCCTTCAACTTGAACTATATCACTTGGCATCAGCTTTAAAAGTTTAGTTTTTCCACCCAATGATACAGAGAGATACACTCCTGGCCACGGATAAAAAGCTCGTATCATGCGAAGAAGTTCCTCTTTTTTTGGAGGGTTTTTAATATCTATTAATCCGTTCGTTTTTTCTATTTTTTGTGTCCAGCTTTCATTTTTTATGCTTTGCGGAATAGAATCAATCTTATTTACTTTTTCAGCATATTGAATAATTTCTTTAATCAATAATGATCCTTCCTGAAACATCAGTTCTGTAAGTGTTTTTAACGTTGCGTCTTCTTTAATTTTTACTTCTTTTTGGGCGACAATTGGTCCATGATCTATCATGTCGTCTAGCTGTATAATTGATACGCCGGAAATCTTATCACCACTTAAAATTGTGAACTGTATCGGACTAGGTCCCTTGTACTTTGGTAAAAGGCTTGGATGAACATTTAAAATTCCCATAGCAAAAAGATCTATTACCTCCTGGGGGATAAATGCCCCATATGATGCAAGAATTCCTATATCAGGAGAGCTTTTTCTAACAGTACCTATGTCTGATTTGTTTTTAAAATTTGTATAGAGTAAAGGAATATTTTCTTGTGAGGCAAATTTAGCTAGATCTCCATTATTTTCATTTGTTACGATAAGGCAAAGTCCTTTATTTTGTAACTCTTTTATAATGGGGATTGTATAGTACCCGGACCCAAAAAAAACAATCTTCATAAGTGTATTATACAGTGAAAGGAATAAGTTTTAAAATAAATTAAGAGTTTGCTCAACTCTGTCCTTTTTTAATTTATTAATCTTTTTTTACTTTATTGATAAAACCCTACTACAGGAAGACAGTTTAGTAAGGTGCGATAAGTTTTAAAAAGAGTTTTCTACAACTTTACTTCATCAAATTCATCTTCGCCCTTATCATTCTTGTGTGACTTGTAAAGTTTTTCTTTTTGTTCAACCACATGCTTTGTAAATAAGATGCCTTGAAGGTGATCCATTTCATGCTGTATGATAACAGCAGGAAATCCTGTAAAGTATTTTTTGTGTTTTCTCCCTTTCTCATCTTGCCACTCAAGTGTTAGGTTTTTATCTCGTGTCACGTGTCCCCAAATATTAGGAATAGAAAGACACCCCTCTAATAGTTTCCCTTTTCGTTGTTTTTTTACGCTTTCTTCTTTTCGATTTATTGCACTTATATCATCAGACATTATTGGTTTTTGGACAATTACAGGGTTAATAAAATGTTTTACCGGAGAGCTATCAGTTGGTTTCATTTGAAAAATTGAAAGCGGTAGTCCCACTTGGGGTGCCGCAAGACCGACACCTACAGGGTCAGTTGTTGATTTTAAAGTTTCTTCCATTTGCCTCAAAATATCATTCAGTTTTTTATCAAATTTAGTGACTTTCTGAGTTTTTTTAATGAGAATTGGATTTGGTGTTACAACGATTGTATACATTGCTTTGAGAAATTATACTTGAAGTAATTTGAAAACTCCAGCTTTATTTTATATTTTCAAGAAGTTCGCTAGCTTGTTTGTCGTTTTGATTAATAAAATTAAGTATGTAGGTGAGGCTACCCTGAGCTTGGTGAATTAATTTTTGCTTTTGAGCCAGATTTGTTTCTTGTTTCGCTTCTTGATTTAAATAAACCGCCATTGCGTACCGTGCATCTCTGTAATTTGCTTTTAATTCTATTGCGCGAGTAAATGCTTTTTTTGCATTATCATAGTCATTTTTTTGTCCATACAAAAGACCTTCATTATAAAGGAGTTTTGCGTCAGTTGGTGCTAATTTTTTCGCCTTTTTAAGCGTTTGTAATGCCTCGTCAAAGTATTTTTTATCTAACTCTGAAAGAAGAAAAAGCGTTTGTACGCGCGACTTATAATAGACAATATTTTTTGGGTGACGTTGTATTACGTCTGCTGACATTTGAACTGCACGTTTTAGGTATACTTGAGCCTGTTCTTGTTGCTTTTCAGAAGTGAGAAGGAGAGCTATTGCTGCGTAATTTAAAGCAAGTTCATTTTTATAGAGATCTTCGCTTGGATATAAATTTACTGCATCTTCAAGATATTTATTTGCTTGACCATATTGCTGGGCACGGTTAAGATTATATCCCATTGAATAGTTTTGATCGGCAAACCAGAAGTTAAGAAGTTGCATAAGGAGAAATAAACAAAACACCCCAAAAACTATTAGTAGCAGTGCTTTTCCTGGACTCATTTCACCTTCAGGTATATTCGTTTTTTTTATTCTTCCAGTTAGAACTAAGACAAGCGCAGGAATAAAAAAGAGATAGAGATTTATGACTACAACAGAGAATCCAAAAAAGTTAGATACTAGGATAGTTATATAGGATGCAAGTAGCGCCAACACTAACATAACAGGTAGATTGTTTATATGCGATCTGTTAAAAAGATATTTTACTGTGTAGATTAAGAACCAAAAAATCATAAGCAGATACGTTCCAAACCCTATAGCACCTGTGGTTGCAAGATAATTGATGTATTCGTTGTGAGCTTTGTTATAAAGAAAGTCCCACTCAGACAAAAGATTATGTTCTTGAGGTTTTACACTATAGTAAGAGTATGCGAATGTTTCAACACCAGTACCAAACAGTGGGTGTTTCTTAAATAAATCCAATGCTCCCCGCCATACAACTAAACGTATTTTTCCCGAATCTGATCCTCCAAGCTCTTCAGGGCTTACAATTGGTTGTGTTTTCGTGTTTATTTTTTGCTCAAGTGGAGTTGTTGGGGTAAATGTTTGCATGAATCCACTTAGGGAAAGCACTGGAATTCTTCCCTGGAGTGGATTGCCCATAAAAAAGGAGGTAAGAAAAAATAAAATTATAATAATTACCGACGACTTAATTATTAGGTTTTTGTATATATTTTTTATTTTTGTATGTCTTAAAATAAAATACAGTATTCCGACAAAAAAAGTGAATAAGCCAGCAAGTATACCTAAATACCCAGATTGGGATTGAGACCATAGAATTTCTATAAAAAAGAGAAGAGATAGACCAATTAGTGAAAAAGCTTGAATATTCTTTTTTCCCTGAACTACGCTTAGGAAGCTTTGCTTTGGTGTCTCGTTTGAGATCTTTGTATTTGTAAGTTTGTAAATGCCTAAAGCCATGGAAATGGGGATGAGGATGGAGAAGTATGCAGCAAGCCAATTTGGCTGTCCAAGCGTTGAGAAAAGCCGTACGGTTGGTTGAAAAGCATCAGTCCAACATGCCACATCCAGTGATCCTCTGAAGATAAGACAAGTAAAGTCATAACCAAAATGAGAGGTAAATCCCCAGAGCGCAACTACCAGTCCAGAACACAACATTATTAAAAACAACTTTTTAACTGGTGGATAGACAAAGCCTTTTATAAAAAATATACAAGGAGTAATAAAGGTCAAGAGCAGAAAAATATTTTGTAAGAAGCCCGCTTTTTCTGAGACTGAAACAAGGAAAGCTCCTACTACAATTGAGATGAAAGCAAAACTAACATACAGCGGATTTATTTTTTCTTCAATTTCTTCTGAATCTTTTTCCGGGAGAAAGTTACTAAGAAATGCATAATACAAAAATATATATGTTCCAATAGATAAAAGACCACCGTTAAACCGTGAATAATAACCCCAGAATGAGACATATGGATCTATAGAAAAAAAAGTTGCAAAAACTTGAGAAAGAAAAAAAAGCGCTATGGGAATATCAAATGGGGTTTTTGTAATAATTATTTTTTTTGAAACTATCATTTTTCCAACCCATAAAAAAAGAATAATAAGGGCAATAGTATATATTGTCCAAAGCTTGTTAAATTCAAAAAGTTCAAATGTTTTCGGAAAGAGTACAAGTGGAGTTAGGAAAAATATGCCATAAAATAATGACCTGATTGCCCGTGTTGCTTTTCTGTCAAAATCGCCCATTTACCGCAGTGTAGCACAGACAGTAAAAAAGGACAATAACCTTACTTGCTACAAAAAAATAATAATTTGTGGTAGAGTAAATTTCATGCAAGAGAAGCCGATATTATTGCTCGAGGCAGGAAAGAAATCTGAGGAATTTTCTCAGGAAAAGCTTTATGTTGTAGGAGCAGGCATAGTTATAGGAACAGTTTTTTTAGTTATAGCGGTTATTTTTTTTGCAGGTCTTACGACAAATACAAGTTCTAAAAAAATTCTTCCAGCTCAAACCGTAGCTGCCTCGGAGGAGGTACCAGTTTCAAAAAAATCAGATACAGGAAAAACACAAGCGGTGACAGCTCTGAGTCCAACAAAAAGTGTACCAACGCTAGTGCCCACGTCAACTCCCACGCCAACACCAACACCTACCTTGGTCCCAACGCCCACGTCAACTCCCACGCCAACACCAACACCTACCTTGGTCCCAACGCCCACGTCAACTCCCACGCCAACACCAACACCTATTCCTACGCCGACTCCTTCATAGTTTTAGGTTCTAAATCCTTTTTTCGACCTTTGAGTTTTATCTCTAATCTAGTATACTAATCCTTACCTGCCGAATATAAAATCGGATTTAATTTTTATGCCAAAGTCCATTCTTTTTTGCAGCATATCAAAGTGTTGCGAATATATAGCTTCTTCAAGTATTGCAACTATTGAGAACAAGAAGGAGAACTATGCTTGATAGTATATTTAGCTTATTTTCATATGATTTAGGAATTGATTTGGGAACAGCAAATACTGTTGTCTATGTAAAGGGGAAAGGAATTGCTATACGTGAGCCTTCAATTGTTGCGCGTCATAACAAGACAAAAAAGATTATAGCTATTGGGACTGAGGCAAAGAAAATGCTTGGAAAAACTCCCGGAAGTATTTCTGCAATAAAACCATTGGAGCACGGAGTAATATCAGATTTTGATGCAGCAACGAGTATGCTTCAATATTATATTAAAAAAGTGCATGAAATAGGTACCCCTTTCCCAAGACTTGCAAGACCTCGTGTAGTTGTGGGTATACCTTCGGGAGTGACAGAGGTTGAACGTCGTGCAGTTTGGGAGTCGGCACTCACCGCTGGAGCACGGGCATGCTACCTTATAGAGGAGCCTATGGCATCAGCTATTGGTGCGGAGGTCTCAGTTTTTGAGCCAACAGGAGTATTAATAGTAGACATTGGGGGGGGGACTACAGAGGTTGCCGTAATATCTTTGGGAGGAATAGTTGTAAATAGATCTTTAAAGGTTGCTGGAAATGATATGGATGCTGCCATTATTCACTATATTCGGTTACGGCACGGTCTTGTAATAGGAGAAAAGACCGCGGAAGAGGTAAAGATTGGTATAGGATCAGCATATAAAAAGGGACATAAAATAAAAACAAAGGAGCAGAAGATAAAAGAACAACTGGAAGATATAGAAATAGATGAAGGGAAGCGGGGAGAAAAAGTAGCTCTTGTTCGTGGTCGTGACATAGAAACCGGTTTGCCTAGGTCGCTACGTGTTACAGAAAGTGAGATAAGAGAGGCTATAAGTCCTGTAATTTCAGAAATTGTCGATTCAGTTATGGACGTTATAGAAGAAACTCCGCCTGAATTAACATCAGATATTTTGGAACATGGTATTCTTTTGACGGGTGGAGGATCACTTCTTCCCGGAGTAGATGATCTAATTATTGATAAAACAAAAATTCCGGTAACCCTTATAGAGGATCCTCTAACAACAGTTGTTCGGGGATGCGCTAAATTGCTAAATGATCCTGAAACGTTAAACCGTGTGAAAGTTACGGGAGGATTGCGATGACATATTCAAGGAGGACAAGCAAAAGTCTTTGTGGAGGAATATAGTAAATGCAAAAGTATGAATATCATTACTCGCCTTATACCCGTTACACAAAAAAAAGTAAAATAGACGCACTTCTTAATTGGGGAATAGCAGTTGTATCTTTATGTATTCTTTTTTTCTTAGCTTACTCAATTTATAAAATAGTTACAAGAAATATTATTCAAAATGTAGTTATAAGTCCGGTTGCAGATTCTGTAGTTTCATCAGTAGATAATGTGCGTAGAATGGTGTTTCCTAAAAAGCTAGATGCAGTTGTACAATCTGCATTATCTGGTTCAGATGGGACATATGCGATTGCAATTAAAAATTTAAAAACCGGTGAGGCATATTATTATAATCAAGAAAAAAAATTTCAATCTGCAAGTTTATATAAATTATGGGTTTTAGGTGAGGCATATAGGCAGATTGAAAGCAAAAAATTAGACAAAGACAAGGTCTTAAAGGCAGAAGTATCAGAAATAAACAAAAAATTTGATATAGCATCAGAATCTGCAGAATTAACTGAGGGTACAGTTACGGCAAGAGTGCAAGACGCGATACAACAAATGATAGTTATCTCAAGTAACTATTCAGCGCTTCTATTAGTTACTGAGATTAAATTATCAAGTGTTTCAAAGTATTTGAAAGATTTTGGTTTTTCTGATTCAAAAACAGGAAGTCCTCCAACGACAACTGCTCGTGACATAGAAAGTTTTTTTGAGAAACTTTATGCGGGGTTATTGGGGAGTAAGGACGCGACTGCCTCTATGATTGCAACGCTTCAAAATCAGCAATTGAATGATAGAATCCCTAAATATTTACCGGAGGATATAGATGTGGCACATAAAACCGGAGAGTTAGACGGATATAAGCATGATGCGGGGATAGTGTTTGCTCCGAGTGGAGACTATATAATTGTAATTTTATCAAAAACATCAGATGAAGCGAAAGCCGCAGAACGTGAAGCACTACTTTCCAAAGCAGTTTACGAATACTTTGAGGGTAAATGATAGGTCGGATTTGTATATTGCAAGAATAAATAGTTTATAATTACGTCTCTAGCTTTATATAATACCCAAGCTATGAAAGAGCAAGAGTCAAAATTAGAAATAAAACTAGATATATCGTTAGGTGAATATACTAGAATGCATACGCTTGCGGAGGCATATGGCGCAAAAACTCTTGAGCCAGTTTTCGGTCAGGGTAGTTCGTTTGTTGAGTGGCTTCATGATTCTGTGGATGCAAGACAATCTTTTATTAGAATTGCGGAAAAGACACATATTGGTAATCCATTTTTTTTAACAAATGAAGGAATTGATGTTGAGACAGTTGAGGAGAAAGATCATAAGGCTGTCAGACTGTCGTTTCATGCCACAAAGGAAAGTTTAATACGGTTATTAAAATTTAAAGAACAATTTGATCTAGAAGATATGGAGGACCTCCTAGATCTTTCCATGACCTGCCTCGAAATACTTTTAATAGCGCACAGAACCGGGGTTTCAACAACCATGCAAATTAATGGGAAGCCCTATGATATGTATGATAAGGTAAGACGGGGGTTTCAAAGATAGCTAGATAATAGGTGGGTAAGTACACCTTGACACAGCCTCAGAAAGCGAATATAATTGTCTTTACGAGATTGAAGTAAGTGGTACGGTGATTTTAAGAATGGCAAGTTAATCTTTCACAACTTAAATTCGTAGCTATTAGCCCTAAAACGCAAGTTTGAGTGGCAATCTTCATCTCGCATTTTCATTTAAAATTGCACATTAATAATTTAGTTTTCTGATGGGTTGTACCATCAGGAACAAAGATGCTTAGAAAGTGGTAGGAAGCCTCGCAAGAGGCATAAATCACTGCTTTCTAAGAATGATTTTGATAATTCTAGTAGAAATACTAGGATCCATCGTAAATTCTTTGATAAAGAAGCAGGATTAAACTACAAAAGTTTTGTTTATTGTCTTCAAAACAATAATCACTTTAAGGTTCGCAAGAATCTTTTTTTTGAGAATTTGATCCTGGTTCAGGATGAACGCTGGCGGCGTGCTTTAGGTATGCAAGTCGAACGGATGAGACCGCAAGGTCAAGTCAGTGGCAGACGGGTGAGTAACGCGTATGAATCTACCCTCGAGTGGAAAATAACTTGTCGAAAGACGGGCTAATGTTCCATGGTATCGCAAGATTAAAGGAGTTAACTCTCCGCTTGAGGAGGAGCATGCGTCCTATCAGCTAGTTGGTAAGGTAAAGGCTTACCAAGGCTATGACGGGTATCTGGACTGAGAGGTTGAACAGACACAGGGGCACTGAGACACGGGCTCCACACCTACGGGTGGCAGCAACCAGGAATATTGCGCAATGGGGGAAACCCTGACGCAGCGACGCCGCGTGGAGGAAGACAGCTTTCGGGTTGTAAACTCCTTTTGATAGTCCTTTCACAGACTATAGAATAAGGCCTTACTAACTACGTGCCAGAAGTCTCGGTAATACGTAGGGGCCAAGCGTTATCCGGATTTACTGGGCGTAAAGAGTGTGTAGGCGTCCTTCTAAGTTTTCATTTAAATCTCAAGGCTTAACCTTGAATCTGGTGGAAATACTGGTTGGATTGAGGATTGTTCGGGGTACTAGAACGGTTGGTGTAGCGGTGAAATGCGTTGATATCAACTGGAATACCAAAGGCGAAGGCAGGTACCTGGAATTCTCCTGACGCTGAGACACGAAAGCTAGGGTAGCGAAACAGATTAGAGACCTGTGTAGTCCTAGCCGTAAACTATGGATGCTAGATTCCCCGGAACCAAGTGCATACTTGGTAATAGCAAATACTACAAATACTACAAATACATACCAATAAAAAATAAATTTATTGAAATATTTGTGGCATTTGAAATTGGTAGTATTGGTATTATTCAAAAGCTGTGCTTTTGGTTTTGGGGAGTCGTAAGCTAACGCGTTAAGCATCCCGCCTGGGGAGTACGGCCGCAAGGCTAAAACTCAAAGGAATTGACGGGGACCCGCACAACCAGTGGAGCGTGTGGTTCAATTTGAGACGAAGCAAAAAACCTCACCAAGATTTGACATGTTTCCGTACATTTCCTCAGAAATGAGGAGAAATCCGCAAGGATGGTTACACAGGTGTTGCATGGCTGTCGTCAGCTCGTGCCGTGAGGTGTCTTATTAAGTTAAGAAACGAGTGCAACCCCTATCTTGTGTTAAATATTCACAAGAGACTGCCCCGATTTTATCGGGGAGGAAGGAGGGGCGGACGTCAAGTCCGCATGGCCCTTATACCTTGGGCTACACACACCCTACAATGGCGAAAAACAATGAGTCGCAAGCCGGTAACGGCAAGCTAATCTCTTAAATTTCGCCTCAGTTCAGATTGGGGTCTGAAATTCGACCCCATGAAGTCGGAATTGGTAGTAATCGCGAATCAGCAGGTCGCGGTGAATACGTTCTCGGGTCTTGTACACACCGCCCGTCAAGGCAGCAAAGTCGGAAGCTATCGAACCCCTCACCTTTTTAAGGTAGGCATTTGGGTAAAAAACCTAGATGTTTCGTTGAAAAGGTGAGGGGGAGATAGAGTTCGATGATGAGGCTTAAGTCGTAACAAGGTATCCCTAGCCGAAGCTGGGGATGGA
>CAYMYC010000004.1:0-69009 GCA_964394645.1 uncultured Gammaproteobacteria bacterium
TGACTGATTTTTACAAAACCACCCTAAAGACATTCAAAGAGGTAGCGCCATAGGAAAATCCTTGTTTATAGCCATAATTTATGGTAAACTATGAATTATATGGCACTAGTAATACGATTTTCAAATGACGGAAAACGCGGAGAGCGCAAATATAAGCTTGTTGTTGCAGAAAAACGCTCCAGAAGAGACGGGAGACCCATTGAATTATTGGGTCATTATGAAAAAAGAGTTGGAGGAATAATTGAAAAAAAGATAAAACAAGACCGTGTTAACTACTGGATTTCCCAAGGCGCACAACCATCTGTTGGAGCAAAAAAGATACTAGAAGATAAAAAGAACTAATAATATGCAAGATTTACTAACCTACATTCTAGATTCCATTATAGAAGGGGAGTACACCATAACAGAAGAGGAAGATAATGGATTCATTATCTATAAAATAAACGCACCTCAAGATCAAATTGGAAGAATTATAGGCAAAAATGGAAAAACCATTCATGCAATAAAAACACTTCTTAAAGTACGCGCTGTACGAGAAAACATAAAAATTGATATTCAAATTTCTGAATAAATAAAGGGCTAATATTCACTGGTTATATCAAAATCCTCAGTCACCTATGCATATTTCTGTAATAACATTATTCCCCCAAATGTTTTCAAATGTAATTGATTCATCAATTCTAAAGAGGGCACAAGAAAAGAAAAAAATATCAATTGAAATAATAGATCTGCGACAATTTGGAATAGGGAAACACAAGAGTGTAGATGACAAGCCATATGGTGGAGGTGCGGGTATGCTCTTACGGGTAGATGTACTTCACAAGGCAATTATGCATACAAAATCGACTCATCCAGACACAACAGTTATACTTCTAGGTCCAAAAGGTACGCCTTTTTCCCAAAATGTTGCAGAAACTTTAACTCGAGAAAAAGATATAACGCTTATCTGCGGGCATTACGAAGGGATTGATGCACGAACATACAAATACATAGATTCTGAAATTTCTTTGGGGGATTTTATTCTGACAGGCGGAGAAATTCCTGCCATGGCAGTAATTGACGCGGTAGTAAGACTTATCCCAGGAGTTTTAGGAAAAGAGGAATCATTTCAGGATGAGTCATTCACATCTAAAAATGGGAAGAGAGGGCTTGAGGGGCTTCATTATACGAGACCAAATGAATATGATGGTGAAGTTATTCCTATAGAACTTTTATCAGGCGATCCTCGGATTGTAGGTGAGTTCAGAGAGAAAACTGCAAAATCTGAAACTAGCAAAAAACGACCGGATCTTTATTGACCCTCAGCTTGCGGTAACTCTTGTATCAGTTTATCTTCAGCAGCTGTAAATGGCACAACTACGTCAGACTGAAGCATATTTAAATCATATGGCTTATAGTAAAATATAACATCTACGTCTGCTAACCCTTGATTCATCCTAATTTTTACAATTTTTGAAAGTGGTGTTTCATCTAGTAGCTCTTTAGCAAATGCCTGAACGCCATTTCTATCTAAACCCGCAAGAGACAAATTTACGGTAACAAATGGAACTCCAGCTGCAGACACTTCTTCTGCTGCACCTTTTTTAAATACTCCTCCTACTTTTACCGTAAACCCATTAATTGAAACCTGAGCGTTTGAGGCACTTGCAGTTAAAGCTAGATACATATTTTGCACACTCTTTGTGCTCGGAAGAGCATTTGTAGTCGTCATAAAATCACTTTCAACCTGACTTTCAGAAACTTGACCAACAGTGGCAACTGAAGTTTTATATGATGCTAACTTCTCTTGCTCAACACGTAAAGTACTCTGTGCTTCTATAACTGCGCCAATTTGCGGAATTGTTACCTGCAAAAGAATAAAAAGTGACCCAAGCAAAAATAAAGCTGCCAAAACCAACGACCTATGTCTGTTATAAAAAAATATAAAGTCTTCCATTAATTAATAGATGTGTTAAATGTAATTTTTATGTCTGAACTATAATTCGTGCCCTTTGAGTTTAATCCGAATGATTGAATTTCAATTTTTTTAACTTGTGAATCCTTTTTCTTTGGAAGCTCGGAAAGGTCAGAGTTTAAAAAAGTATTTAATACAGAAAGGCTAATTGAAGAAATGGTAATATTCATAACTGTATCAATCATTTCTAATTTATCAATAGAAATAGATGCAGGAATGCTTGAAAGTACAATATTTAAACGATCTTCTGGAATTGAATTACCCGGTACAATTTTTTTAATGGTAGCCAATCGTTCTTTAGTCGTTAGTATTTTTATTTTTTTGCCTTGTTCAGATTTTAATATTGATAATTCCTTATTTTGAGAATTAATAGTACTTGCTATGCTAGACTTGAGAAATAACAAATACAAAAGGATTAAAACGGTTATAAGTACAACAATAAGAAGCACTAGTATGCTTAGGTAAAAAAAGGATGCCTTCTTTTTTACTTGCAGCTTGTCTGTTTTAAGTAGATTTACTGTATCTTGTGCCATATGTCTATATTACTATATCCCGTAAAGCAAGTCCTACTACAACGTTATAACTGGGCGCTTCCTGCAACACCTCTTCAGGAACATTCGAGATTCTATGAAGAACAAAAGTATTACCTACGGTTGTAGTTAAACCCAATGATTCTGTGAAAAATTGCTCAATCCCGGGCAAAAGAGCGGTCCCCCCTGAAAGTACAACCTTGTTTACAAGAGCATTTTTGTTTTTTTCTTTATAGGTAAGTATGGCGCGTTTTATATCAGCTATGATCGCGTCAAGTACCGGTCTAAGTGCTGAACCAATTTTCCCCTCAAGGGTATTAGTCAATCCATAGGTTTTCTTTAATTCTTCAGCTTGTGATGTGGCAATTCCTAAATCAGAAGATATTGCACGAGTTATAGCAAGCCCCCCTAATCCAATAGTTGCGATAAAACGTAAAACACCACCTGCAGTAATGGTTATGTTTGTAGAAGAAGACCCTAGATGCACGACAAGACACGTCTCACTTGGTGTAAAAAGCGGGGATAAAGCTCTTTGCACAGAAATCATTTCAGTCTCAACGCTTGAAGGAACAAGCCCTGAAAGAGTAAGTATATTTTCATATTTTTCAAGAACTGAAGTAGAGGCAGCAATAATTAATACAGACATTGTCTTTTGACCATCCTTTATGAAATGGTCTAAAATTTGCCAGTCTGTCTTAACTTGGTTAAGTGGGAGAGGAATATATTGCTCCATTTCAAATGAAAGGGAAGCAGCCAACTCTTTTTCTGATAATTCAGGTGTTTCTATTATTTTTGTATAAACCTGGCTTGCGGGAATGGAAACGTTCACGCTTTTTGTCTTTATCTGAGCAATCCCCAGCATTTCGTGAATAGAGGAGGCAATGGTTTGCTGATTTAACTGTGATTCTGAAAGAATACTTTTTGCGGTAAAAGGAGATACAGCTATTGCTTCGACTGAAAATTTATTTCCTTCATTTTTTAAAGACACTGATTTTATTGACGTAGTGCCTATATCAAGACCGAACGATTTAACTTTCATATACTTATTGGGAGAGTATTGAATACTGCATTGCTTCAGTTGGAAGCTGCGGATAAGACTCAAAATATTGGATCTTACGCGTTGTCTCACCAGATGTCCCAACTGACTCAATGACTTTCCCTTGTGAAGGAAGACTCACTCCTGAACTTCCAACAACGCCTATAACACTTGAGTTATATAAGGGAATAACTTTTAAAATAAGCGCGTTTGATAGTGGAATCGGATTTGTTTTAAAGTAAAGCGTTTTTCCATTTACATCTTGTCCATCATAGGTAGATGGCGTAGATGTAGGAGTAGGAGTTGGGGCAGCCGTTTCGCATGACAAACCATTTCCAGAGTTATATAACGTTTGTACTTCCCCCCCAGTAAGAGCGCGATTCCAAATACCTACTTCATCCAGCGCCCCAGTGTAGACTGCGTAATTTCCATATTCCCGTGCTCCAAATCTAAATGGGGCATTTACAGATGCTGTGTTACGACCACCTAAGCTATTAAAAGTTCCTGAGTTAGATTGTACTCCGTCTACATAGATTTTAACTAGCGGATCTGGGGCTACTGTACCATCATAAGTAACTGCAAAATGATGCCAATTTCCGTCTCTTACATTTGCTGTGCCACCGACAGTAATTTGATAGGGAATGTGATAGTCATTTACATTATAAAGAAGGAGTGTGCCATCAGGCTGAGTTGAAATTGACCAACCATTCCCGTTTCCTGCACCATGCATATCAGCCACTAGAAACTGGAAGGAGCTTGCGGGAGATGCCTTTATCCATCCTGCAACACTATATTCTTGAGAAGTGGAAAAATCCAAACCCTTTGTACTTGCTTGACCCATATTAACTGCTCCCGTGGTAGCATCTGAGGGGGAAGAGGCTGTATTTGTAAATTGAAGTGCATTCCCCAATTTCCCTACAATTCTTGTTACATTGTTTACTATTGTTCCATTTGCGACTCCACCCACACCTACTACATCAGTTACTGTTGCTCCACTTGATTCATTCGCTGACCAATAATGAGCAAGTCCTGTTGTGGGGCAGGCGATAGGAGTTGGAGTTGGATTCCCACCAGACGTACTTGTGCCCAGAGGTGTGGAAAAATTATTGCTTGATCTTCTGTTTCCGTATGTTCCTCCACAAGCATCATACGCGTATTTTGTAACCGTTGGATTTAACTTTGAACCAGATAATAAAACTATCTCAAGTGCTGGAACTGAATCTTTATCTGTTGCTGCACAATTTGCCGCGTTTTTTGTCCCCCACAAAAGCGAAATACTACCTCCATTCATGGGAGAAGAAAAGTCCGGATAGTTAGAGAGCCATATATCTATACCCCTATCTTGCGGGATAGAATCTCCATTATTTAATAAAATGCTATTCCCTGAGGCAGCCGATATGTTGGTAGTAAAACTAGCATTTGTTAAATTTCCAATACTTTGACCTGTCGTAATAGACTTTTCAATTCCTGCACTAGCTGCCTGGAATGCACGCTGAGAATCTTCATTTTGTTTTGAAACTTTTAAATTAGTAATAGTGCGTGAAGCCAATGTTAACGCTGCTGTAAGCGCCACAACCATGGTTATCACAACAATTAACAATACCTGACCGGAAGATCCATGAATTTTTCCCATCTCATTCATGATAGACTTAAAGTCGCAAGGCTGTCAAGTAAAAGCTTAGTAGCTTTGATTGCGCAAAGACACAGATGTATTAAATGAAGCAACCCCAGTCTTATCTGACGCGGTTCCCGCGGAATTCACTAATTGAAATTTTACATCAATTCGAGGAGGAGAATATATATCCTGCTGAGTACAGGTAAATGAACAGGTTGCAGGAGAAAGCTTTACCCGAGATATATCAATTAATTGAGTAATTTTATAGGGAGTAGGAGTAGGTGGAAGAGCGCTAAAAATTGCGCTACTTGAACTAATCGTAAGCTCATTCTCATTACAGGTAAATGTAGTAGTCCCACCATCAAAACCTAGTACAGTAAGAGATTGTCCTGCGGGTGGTGTATTCACACAATCTGTAACTGGAGAAGAATTTGTGGGGGTAAAGGAAATGAGTTGCCGCGAGTTTGTGAGAACATTTGAAATTGTCGAAAGTGCATAATTTCCATTCTGTGCAATGTCGCTTGTTATTTTAGATTTGGAAGTTCCCCTGTACGTTGCATTTAATATCCCAACCACTACTGTCCCTGTCACTATGAGGAGCATCATGACGATAATTAATTCTATAAGCGTATAGCCATTTGCAAATTTTTTATTATATTTTTTCATATACCCTGATAAGCTGTTGGAAATGTTGTAGGAAACTGCTTTGAAACATCCAGAAAGCATGATCTAACTGACTTTTTATTGCAGAATGCTGCTGTACATTTACTACTTGTCCAGGAAACAGCAACAGTAACGTATAAGCCGTTCTGAAACGTATTTCCCGATCCACAATTCCCCGATTCAAAAGTTACCTCACGTTTAAATTGCTCAAAAACATAGTCATTTGTGGTACACGCAGTATTTAGAAGATTATTTTGTTCATCTAAGCATTTTACATCAGTGTAAGTACGATAGGTCGCAATCATATTATTATTTGATATTTGATCACGTATATACTCTAGCCCTTGTTGCGCAAGCTTATTTGCCTGATTTTGTTGTTTAACAAAGACTGAATTATTAACACTCGTTAATACTGCAACTGCCGTTGCACTAAGAATAATAACCAACAATGAAAGAGCAATTATTGCCTCAACTAATGTTTGACCTGAATTTTTTTTGAATTTTATGTACATGCTACTGTTCCTTCTTTTATATTCACATTCCCGCCATTATCTACACAGATAGTCTTACTCATAGAACTATCTGTTGTCGTTAAAACAATTCTACAGCTATCTGTATCGGAACCGTTTGCGATAATATAAAAGCGTAAAATTTTGTTTGATCCACACTCACCATTTGCAACACTCACAACTAAATTTGACGGTCGTTTTTTAGTATACACCGTATAAAAACCCGAATTTGTTGATGCAACGTAACACACAGCATCAGTTTGATAAAGATTTGTGGGATCTGTACACAGATTTGTCTCACCTGAAGCATTTGCGCAAGTAATAAAGCGGTAACGATCAAGTGCGCCCGTACAAGAAGTGGGCTTTACTCTGGAAGTTGCATTTGCCCGGGCTTGATCAATCCCATTTTTTATATCTACCGCGGCCTGATCAAATGCCTGTTTTTTACTATATGAAATAAATGATGCAAAACCAATACCAGTTAGTAGTCCAATAACTGAAAAGACTACAAGAAGCTCTAAAAGAGTAAACCCATTATTATTTTTAAGAATATGAAAGGACAGATACTTTTTCAAGGCAGTATTTAGCACTATGGATTACTTACGGCATAATAATATCCAGTTGCACATGTTATCGGGGGCCATGTAATTGATGTCGGCCACCAGGTCGGCTTTCCCCCAACAGTCCCTGCAGACGCATCTTTATCATTTATGTTTTCCATGCAAGAGACTAATACATAGGTAGACGCAGGAGAGCCCACAGAATAATAGTACGCTGCGCTCGTCTGTGGATCACAAGGAATGCTTGACATGTATTGCTGGGAACCACCTGCTCCTCCCATGTAAGGCTGCCCGCAGCTAGCAATAGGGGAAACCGGAGATGATGCAGGATAAGCATCATTATCAGTTCTATAAAATTCAAAAGCTGCCTGAATCTGCTTTATATCAGATTTCCTCTGTACATCCCTCCCTCTTTTTCTAACGCTTCCAAATGAAACAGTGAGGAGTGCAGTTAATATTCCAATTATTGCAATAACGGTTAATAGCTCTATAAGAGTAAAACCCTTGTTTTTATATTTCATATTTAAGGCGAAATGTTGTTGCTTGTAATACCAAAATTGCATGGCTTATCTGCTCCGCACAGAAAAGGTGCTGGCACACCCTTACACTCACTAATTACACTACATGCTTCTTTCCATGCGCTTGGATTCTCTAGGGAAGCATATAGCCTATACGACTGGAAATTATTATCTTTGTCTGCCCAATATACATATCTCCTGCTAATACCTACATCTTTTGGCAAAAATGCAAAATAGGGCATCCAAGGTGTCCCCCACGCATATACATCGTCACGATCTGCAATGATATAATTTACCTGATCATAATGTGGGTAGTGACCGTAATCCCCAAAATATTTTTCAAGCGCCAAAGAAATCAATTTCAAATCTTTAATTCTTTTTTCATCGTTTTTATTCTGAATTTCTTTGAATGGATTTATGATATACAAACTTACACCAATTACTATGCAAAAAGATAAAAATATTAAAAAAATGCCAAACTTAGACATACATTAAACTCCAATCAGTGGCAGTAAAACCTGCAATATTTGATTCTCAAAGAGCAATGGAACTACAACCCCCAGGCTTAAAAATGGTCCAAAGGGAATACTTCCCCCTTTAAGTTTTTTTTTGCCTATGATAATTAGTATTATGGAAATTGCTGCTCCTGTCAAGAATGTGGTATAAAAAGCAATTACTAAACCTGCAGGTGAAAGTAAAAAACCAATTACTAGCGAGTATTTTACATCACCAAAACCTATACCTCTTCCAGATGTCACTAGAAAAATTCCCAAAAAAAAGATAAAAGCAACCACCGCGGATACAATATGCACTACAACATTCGGGGATCCACCTAAGACTAAAATGATTGAAAAAATCCCTAAAACCAAAAGCAGTTTATCTGAAATTATTCTATAATCAATATCTATTAAAGCAATTGCCACCGCAGTCAGACAAATAGCGCAAAACAGTGCGTATTGTATCCAGTTTATGAAGCTAAAAATAAATAGTAACACGAATAAAAGTCCAGATAAAACTTCTATAATAAACACGCGTGTAGGTATTTTCTTTCCGCATTTTCTACATTTACCTAAAAGCAAAAGGTAGGAAAGGATAGGGATCATATCATATGGCTTTAGTTTTTTTTTGCAGAAATCACAGTGGGAATGACCAAAAAATATACTTTCATTTCTTGGAATTCTGTCAGCAACTACATTTATAAAACTACCAAAACAACTTCCTACTATGAATAAAAGTAACCAGTATAATACCACATATTAATAGTACAGGGTTTACTAGGAAGTAGCAAGAAGTAGGGATTTTACCCACAAAAAAACTCCTTTCGGAGTTTTTATTTAGTTTGTGTGTGTTATGGACATGTAGTAGTTGCTGTTATAGATGTTCCATTTGCCTTAAAGCAACCTTGACCGTTTGCGTATACATATATTTGTCCAGTTGTAGGTCCACCGTATTTTTTAGATTTTAGCGCAGTTACCCAGAAAGCATAATTGTTGCAGTTTGCGCCTGCGGTCGTGCAAGAAGCAGTGGTAGCGTAACTAACTGTGTATCCCGTTGGAGGTGTATAAGATCCTATTTTTGATTCTCCAGCAGTTTGCAAATCAGTAAGCGCTGCGTTAACTGTTGCTCCTCCTACATATGTGTTGTTATGTGTTGCAGCATAGGTATCATTAGCTTTTCCGAATTGAGCCAAAGATGTTACGACACCTGAATCATTTGCTGCATTAATTTTATCTAGTGGATCGATTGTTGTAATAAGAACTGCTGCAAGAACCCCTAAAATTGCAATAACAACTATAAGTTCTATAAGAGTAAAACCTTTTGAATTTTTTATTTGGGCAGGTAATAATTTCATGTTAAAATTATCTAATCAAAAAAGATAATAGCTTGTCAATAAGCAATTTCTTACAGGATAAAACTTAAGTCTATATAATTTTTTTTAAGTCGTAAAATAAACAAATTTATGGCACTCGAAAATTATTAGAGGATAGATTATATTTAAAGAAACAAATATATTTGAAGCAGTATGACTGTCATGAGCTTCTTTAGAGAAGTGAAATCTCCAATGCCATTTTTTTATTCACATTATTTGTCTTTGTCAACTTATAGGAAGTATGCAACTTCCGCAACACAGGCAAAACTACTGGCGCCAAAGTCAAATCCTTTATAAGAAGACTTCTCAGGACTAACAGCACAGATTCGATATCTTCAGTTTCTATAACAATTGGCAATAAACTTAAAACTTCAAAGGGATTAGAAGAGGTAACAACTACTTTTTGTATTTTATTGAAAAGCTCAATATCTACTTCTTTTTTCTCGTTATCTAAGTTCACAATTTGACACCTAGATAAAATGGTTGGCAGCAATTCGTCTTTTGTACCAGATACAAAAAATAAAATATTTTGTGCAGTTACATCTTCAACTGTTTTCAGAAGTGAATTCTGAGCTTCTAATGTTGGATTGGATATAATTATTACCCTAATTTCACCTTCCTTCAATTTTAGAGAGATCGTATGCTGAAGTAGACGAACCTGTGAGATTTTACAGTTCTCAAGTCTTATAACATGGTAGGGTGGAACACTATGTGCTTTTATAAAAGAACTTATATATGCTTCTTGAAAATTTAAAGATCCAATAAGTGCGTAGGTATGCATACTTCTTTATTGACATTATAATAACGATTCTAATACTATTAAACAAGTGTCCCACGCGAATTGGGATATCATTTTATGGATCCTGCCCAAACAAATCAACCGTCAACAAATCAAAATATTAAGCCTGAAAAAAATATTTCAGACATACTAATTGAGGAAGGGCTTCTTACGCCTGAACAATATAAAAGATTAACGGAAGAAGCATCTGCGCGTGGAACAACAGTTGAACAATTGCTGCTTGAAACGAATATCATTAACGAAGAACAGTATTACGAGGCACGTGCCAAACTTACTGGAATACCGTTTGTCTCTGTTGCGACACTTCCATTTTCGCCTGAATCGTTAAGTTTTATTCCCAAAAACGTTGCAGAACGCTTTCAGGTGGTACCTTTTTCATATGATAAGACAAAACTCTCTATCTCTCTTGCAATGGCCGACCCTCTTGACTTTGAAGCAATTAACTTTATTCAGCAAAAAACTGGAATGACGGTTATTGCATATCAGGCGATCCCCTCAGAAATTGCTGAAGCAATAAAAAACGAATACAATATCGGGCTTATTGGTGAAGTTAAAGAAGCCTTAAAAGAAACAGAACAAATTTCTAAAGTAAAAACATTTGATCAGGAAAGTATTGCAAAAGTTATAAAAGAAGCGCCAATAGCCAAAATTGTTTCGACCATCTTAGAATACGCAATTAAAAGCCGTGCATCAGATGTTCACATAGAACCTCAAGAAGATCGAGTACGTGTACGGTACCGAATTGATGGAATTTTATATGAAAGACTTGCTCTCCCAAAAGCTGTCCAGGATGCTGTAATTTCCAGAATTAAAATCCTTTCTGACTTAAAAATAGACGAGAGAAGGACTCCACAAGATGGTAGATTTAACTTTAAATATTTAGATCAAGAAGTAGATCTTCGTGTATCTGTTCTTCCTACTACATATGGGGAAAAAATTGTAATGCGTCTTCTAAGAAAAAGCGGAGGAGTGCCTACTTTAACCGAACTTGGAATACGTGGAACAGCTCAAAAAGAACTTGAAGCTGCTATTTCAAGACCGCATGGAATAATTATTGTTTGTGGACCAACCGGAAGTGGAAAAACAACAACTCTATACGCAGTGCTTTCAAGAATAAATACAACAAAAGTAAATATCTCAACACTTGAAGACCCTGTTGAATATCAAATACCAGGAGCCAATCAAGTACAAATAAATCCAGATGTAGGACTTACATTTGCAAGCGGCTTGAGAGCATTTTTAAGACAAGATCCAAATATAATTTTAGTTGGAGAGATTCGTGATAAAGAAACTACAGACCTCGCAATTCAAGCAGCATTAACGGGACATTTGGTTTTCTCTACGCTTCATACATCAAATGCATCTGGAGCACTTCCAAGACTAATAGATATGGGCGCAGAAACATTCCTTTTAGCATCTACGATGACAGCAATTGTAGGACAAAGAATAGCTAGAAAAATCTGTCCAGACTGTAAAATATCCTACATCCCCACTCCCGAAGTGGTTTTAGAAATAAAACATGTACTTGGTTCATTAACACCTCAAGGAGAAATTCATTTATATAAAGGGAACGGCTGTGAGTCATGCGGACAGTCTGGATATCTTGGTAGAGTAGGAATTTATGAAGTGCTTACTGTAACAAATCAGATCGCAAAAATGATTCTAGAACGGTCCGACGCAAATTCCATAGAGCAAGAGGCAAAAAAAGAAGGCATGATTACCATAAAAGAAGATGGGTATCTTAAGGCTATAGAGGGCATAACCACTATTGAAGAAGTATTACGCGTTGCCCAAGACTAACAATTACATATGGAAATTTTAGAATTACTGGAAAAAACAGTTCAAAACAATGCTTCCGACCTACATTTAGTAGTGGGCGACGTGCCTGCTATAAGAATTGATGGAAGGTTAACATTTCTGAACACTTACCCACAGATAGAAAAAGCCGAAATGGAAACAATGATTGCAAGCATCTTAACCTCCCACCAAAAAGAATTCTTAGTAAATAACAGAAGTTTAGATTTTTCATACGCTTATGGTGGAGGAAATTTCGGAGACAGAGGAAGATTTAGGGTTAATTGTTATTATCAACGAGGAACACTTGCTGCTGCCTTTAGACTTCTTCCAACAAGAATCAGAACAATCGAAGAATTAGGACTTCCTCCGGTCTGTAGCACATTCTCAAAGTTGAGGCAGGGATTCGTTCTCGTAACAGGACCTACGGGACATGGAAAATCTACAACGCTTGCCGCAATTATTAATCAGATAAACGGCGAGCGCTCGTCAAATATTATAACAATTGAAGATCCTATTGAATATATGTACCCCAAGGGAAAAAGCATTGTCTCCCAAAGAGAGTTAGGTTCTGACACATTCTCATGGCATGAAGGTCTTAAGAGTGCATTAAGAGAAGATATTGATGTAGTCTTAATTGGTGAAATGCGAGACCCTGAAAGCATCGCAACAGCTATCTCAATCGCGGAGACAGGTCATCTAGTTTTTTCGACTCTTCATACCAATTCCGCTGCCCAAAGCATTGATCGCATAATAGATTCATTTCCTGAAGCGCAGCAGGCACAAATTAGAGTACAACTTGCAGGAACTCTAGCGGGAATTGTCTCTCAAAGACTTATTGAAAGAATTGATGCCGGTCGAGCAGTGGCCACAGAAGTCTTACTTGGAACAAATGCGGTTAGAGCTACAATTAGAGATGGAAAAACACACTTACTAGACTCAATCATTGAAACCTCTCAAAATGAAGGCATGATACCTCTTGATGTCTCTTTGGCAAATCTAGTAAAAGACGGAGCTATTGCACTTGATACCGGAAAAAGCTATACGCTTCATATGGATTCTTTCCTAAGACTACTTTCATAATTTACTATGCGATATTCATACACAGCAGTAAACAATACAGGGGCAAAACAAAAAGGATTACTAGAAGCAAACAGCCAAAAGGAAGTAACAGACTACTTGAGACAAAACAACCTTACACCTATCTTAATCAGAGAAGAACATGAAACCCATATTCCATTCTTAAACTACGTAAACCGTGTAAAGCAGGATGATATTGTTATTTTTACTCGACAATTGGCATCAATGATCCAAACCGGTCTTACCCTAATTGAAGCTCTTACCATTTTAAAAGACCAGGCTCAAAAGACACAGCTGAAAGCTCTTCTTGCTGATTTAATAGCAAACATATCCGGAGGAAGTTCATTCTCTGAGGCTCTTTCTTATCATAGAGATGTTTTCTCTGATGTTTATATCGCTCTGGTTCGGGCAGCTGAAGCAGGAGGGGTAATGGATAAAATACTATCCCGCCTAGCAGATAATTTAGAACGTTCTCAGGATTTAAAAAGGAAAGTAAGATCAGCACTTTTCTATCCACTTATAGTTGTTGTAGGTGTAGTTCTGGTAATTGTAGTCATGAATGTCTTTGTTATTCCTCAACTGTCTACGCTTTATGAGGGATTAAACGTAGAACTACCACTTACCACAAGAATTGTATTAGGATTTTCAAAACTATTTACAACGTTTTCTCCTCTCATGATAATTTTCATAATAGCTTGCGTCTTTTTATATAAACGGTTTTCAAAAAGCGGAACAGGGAAAGAACTTATTGACTCCTACAAACTAAAAATACCCGTTATCGGAAAAATTTTAGTTTTATCCATAGAAGACGAAATTGCTCGAACGCTGTCTCTTCTTATATCTTCTGGTACATCAATTTTGGAAAGTCTTCATATAGCTGCAAACGTTGCAGGAAACTACAAATACAAACAAGGAGTACTTTCATCAGCAACCTTAGTAGAGAAAGGATTAACTCTTTCAACAGCATTTGAACAACAGAATATATTTCCTGCAATTTTTATTCAAATGACAAAGGTAGGAGAATCAACTGGCAAGATTGATGAAAATTTAAATAAAGTTGCTGAATATTTTGAACGAGACCTAGAACTCAAAGTAAAAACGCTCACAACATCGATTGAACCTATATTGTTGGTGGTACTGGGTGTAACCGTAGGGTTTTTAATTATTTCAGTTATCTCTCCAATCTATGGACTTATTTCTTCAATTCAGTAACTTCCCGATGAAAAGCAAAAGAAGATTTATAAGAAAATTTACCAGAATCCAACGTAACAAAATGAATTTTTTCTGTGTTTACTAACGCAGGTTTTGAATCTTTTTCAGTTTTTATGCCTCGCACGAACACATCAACTAAATCACAGACAACGTCTTTTGGTAAAACTATCCCAATCGCTAAAATAGAACTTTGTGTTCCGTCTGAGTTACCAGTCTTTGCTCTCCAGTCTTTTATTTTTTCCAACGTAGGATTGGCAACATTCTTCATCTCACTATGCAATCTTTTTCTAAAATGAGAGATCCCCTCGTTTGAGAGATCTCTTGGAGAGAATGTTCTCATTTCCTCTGTAGGTCCACCAACTACACCTCCCAAAACAGAAGCGTTTTTCTTTCCCAAACCATTATTGTCTAAATAGTAAATACGTGTTATCCCATGATTATTTAAAACTTTCAATGAGGAGGGTGAATGAACTGAGGCATCTAGGGGGGTAGGCACTATAAAGATGTTTAGTTTTTCCTGTGACATATTACAAATTCTTGTGAAGAACGCTATTATAGGGCATTATACAAAATATTTTACGTTATGCAAGTTGACACGTTTGTTTTTTTTCACTATACTAACTTCACAAGCGATAGTTTATATCGCTTTTTTAATTGGTCGATAGCTAGAAAATTTTGATATAATGAAACTAGTTCAAAAACAGTATTTCAGATACACAAAAAGAAGTAGAATTGAATTTTTATGCACAAAGTTGAGATTTTCAAATAGATTACACATATAATGGCATCTTCAGAATACACAGCTAAACAAATCCAGGTCTTAGAGGGACTAGAACCAGTCAGGAAACGTCCCGCAATGTATATTGGTTCTACTGATACGATAGGACTTCATGAATCACTGCGTGAGATAATTGATAACTCAGTTGATGAATCATTAGCCGGACATGCAAAAAATGTATGGGTAGTTTTAAATGCTGACGGCTCTGCGACTATCATAGATGACGGACGTGGAATACCTGTAGATACCATGGCAGGACAAAACAAAAGCGCCCTTGAGGTTGTCATGACGGTATTACATGCCGGAGGTAAATTCGGAGACGGAGCATATAAAGTATCCGGTGGATTGCATGGGGTAGGGTCGTCTGTAGTCAATGCACTATCCAACAAGATGTGGGTTGAAGTAAGACGCGGTGGAAAATTATACAGGCAAGAGTATGAGAGAGGAATCCCTAAAACAGAACTGCAGGAATTAAAACTTTCAGACACCCTCCTTACCAACACTCCCTATGTATTTAATAAAGTAAAGGGGAACAAAACAGGCACAACTACCACGTTCTATCCTGATGGAAGTATTTTCCAAACTACAGAATTTGATGAACATATAGTACTTCGGATGATCCGCGAACGTGCTTTTATTGTTTCAGGGCTCTATTTTCATTTTATTGATCTTAGGCAAGAACAACCGAAAGAGCTGAATTTTTTCTTTGAGGGAGGGATTATTTCACTCGTTAAAAAAATGAACGAGAACAAAATATCACTTCATACCCCTGTGTATATCAAAAAGGAAGTTGATGATGTACTAGTTGAGGTTGCGATCCAATATAATGACGGCATAGCAGAAAATGTAGAGTCTTATGTAAACGTCATAAATACTGTGAATGGAGGAACGCACGTTACAGGATTTAAGATGGCATTGACCCGCGCAATAAATGATTATAGCAAAAAAGTAGGAAGCGCAAAAAATGAAGATACTCTCCAGGGTGAGGACACCCGAGAAGGATTGGCTGCAGTTGTTGCAATCAGAATGGAACAAAATAACATTCAGTTTGAAGGACAAACTAAGGGCAAGTTAGGAAATTCTGAGATTCAACCACTTGTTCAGGCAATTGTAAAGGAAGGCTTGGACATGTTCTTTGAGGAAAACCCATCTGAGGGAAAAGCCGTTTTAGCAAAAGTCATGCTAGCAGCAAAAGCAAGGTTAGCAGCAAAAGCTGCAAAAGATGCTATTCTTCGAAAAGGTGCATTTGAAGGAGGATCATTACCAGGAAAATTAGCTGACTGTCAGGAAAAAGATCCAGCTGTATCTGAACTATATATTGTTGAGGGAGACTCAGCAGGAGGTTCTGCAAAAATGGGACGTGACCGAAAATTCCAAGCAATTTTACCGTTAGGTGGGAAAATATTAAATACAGAACGCGCACGACTAGATAAAATTGTTGAATTTGAGAGCCTTAAGGATATGATTATTGCTTTGGGAATGGGAATAGGGGATACCACAAACTTGGAAAAGCTAAGATATCACAGAATCATTATAATGACTGATGCAGACGTAGACGGAGAGCATATTGAAACGCTTTTACTTACATTTTTCTACAGGCATATGCCGCAAATTATCACAAATGGATATTTATATATTGCAAAGCCTCCGCTATTTAAGGTCCAAAGCGGAAAAGATGTAGTATATGCATTTTCGGAAGAAGAACGTGATTTAGCAATCAGTGGTATGAAAGGAAGAACGCCCACCATCCAAAGATATAAAGGTTTAGGAGAAATGAACCCTGAACAACTATGGGAAACTACTATGAACCCTGAAAATAGAATTTTAAAAAAAATTGGTATAGAAAATGCGGAGGAAGTAGACCGCGTATTCACTATGCTTATGGGGGAAGAGGTTCCACCAAGAAAACACTTTATTCAAGAAAACGCGAAATTAGCAAATTTAGATATTTAGCTAAATTTTAGGAGGTGAAAGAAATATTATGAAATTAACAGCAGGAGACAAAGCACCAGAACAAGTAAACGTACTTATTGAAATCCCTTCCGGGTCATCAATAAAATATGAACTTGATAAGGATAGCGAGGTGGTATTTGTAGATAGGTTTCTACACACTGCAATGTATTATCCTTTTAACTATGGTTTTATCCCGGGAACACAAGCTCCAGATGGAGATCCGGTTGATGTTTTAGTTTTATCCGAACAATCAATAGCACCCGGCTGTGCCATAAAGGCAATACCTATTGGATTTTTGGAAATGGAGGATGAAGAAGGGGTTGACGCAAAAGTAGTTGCTGTTCCACCCACAAAAATTGATCCATTTTATGGTACGTTCACATCTATTGATCAAATACCTGAAGCATTGAGGAATAAAATTAAACACTTTTTTGAAAATTATAAAACACTTGAACCTGGGAAGTGGATTAAAATAAAAGACTGGAAAGGAAAAGAGGAAGCACTTGCGGAAATTACAAAAGGAATGAGTAAGTAATTACAAATTCCTAATTGACCTAATTGCACAAAGTCGATTTATAAAGATCGTAGTGTAGCAAAATTAGGTTAATTAGGAATTAAATAATTATCATAAAAATATGACCAATAATATTGGAAAACTTGAACAGGTAGAATTAGGAGTAGAGGCTCAGAAAGCGTACTTAGATTACGCAATGAGTGTTATTGTTTCTCGTGCGCTTCCAGATGTAAGAGACGGTTTAAAACCAGTTCATAGAAGGATACTTTTTGCTATGAATGAATTGGGTCTTAACCCCACCTCTAAATTTAAAAAATCAGCTACTATTGTTGGAGAAGTTATGGGTAAATATCACCCTCACGGAGATATGGCGATTTATGATACGTTAGTAAGACTTGCCCAAGACTTTTCAATGCGGTACCCCCTTATTCACGGACAAGGAAATTTTGGCTCAATGGATGGGGATAGTGCTGCTGCTATGCGTTACACTGAAGCAAAGTTAGCAGCAATCGCCGGAGAAATGCTCAGAGATATAGATAAAGAAACGGTTGACTTTACTCCAAATTTTGACGCAACAATTCAAGAACCAGTATACCTACCAAGCTTACTTCCTAATCTACTTCTTGCAGGATCTGAAGGAATTGCGGTAGGAATGGCCACAAAAATCCCTCCACACAATTTAACTGAAGTCGTTGATGCCGCTATATTTCTAATAGGAAGAACAAAAGTTGAGAAATCAGAAACGGGGGGTGTGGCTTCACTTACGTCTGATGTATCAATTGATGAATTAATTGACTATGTGAAGGGTCCAGACTTTCCTACAGGAGGAGCCATATTTGATATTAATGAAATTAAAAATGTTTACAGAACTGGACGCGGAAAAATCATCATTCGCGGAATTGCTGAAATTGAAGATATAGGACAAGGAAAAAGTGCAATCATCATCCGTGAAATTCCCTATCAAGTAAATAAGTCTGCATTAGTTTCAAAAATTGCGGAACTTGCAAAAGATAAACGAATTGAGGGAATATCAGATCTTAGAGACGAATCAGATAGGCATGGAGTCCGCGTGGTTGTTGAACTAAAAAGAGATGCAACTCCTAAAAAAATCTTAAACAACCTCTACAAGCTTACATATCTTCAAACTCAATTTCCGGCAAATTTTGTAGCTTTAGTTGATGGAGTACCTAAAACAGTAAATCTTAAAATTATTCTTGAGGAGTATGTAAAACATAGATTTTCAGTGGTAACACGTAGGTCAGAATTTGAACTAAGAGAAGCCCAAGCTAGACTTCACATTCTGGATGGGTTACTCATCGCAGTAAATAACATAGACGCAGTAATCAAGCTTATTCGAGAATCAGAAAGTGCAGACCACGCCAGAGGAAGACTCATGGAGCAATTTAAACTATCAGAAATTCAATCAACCGCAATTTTGGATATGCAGTTACGACGTCTTGCTGCACTCGAACGTGAAAAACTTGAGGACGAATGGAAAATGGTCAAAGAACTTATTGACTATCTCAACTCAATACTTGGAGACTCAGTTAAAATGCTTTCAGTTATTAAAGATGAAATTGAAAAATTAAAAGAAAAATTTCAAGACCCAAGACGCACAAGAGTATATAAATCTAAAGTTGATGAGTTTTCAGATGAAGACCTTATTCAAAACGAACCTACCGTCATAACCATAACTCAATCAGGCTATATAAAACGACAAAGCATTACGTCTTTTAAAACTCAGCACAGGGGCGGCAAGGGGGTGTCAGGAATGACAACAAAGGAAGATGACGCGATAGAACATATTTTATATTCTGAAACTCATGACTTCGTTTTATTTTATACAAATACTGGAAAAGTCTACCAAACACGAGTATTTGAAATTCCTGAATCATCCCGCGTTGCAAAAGGACAGGCTATAGTTAACCTGATTGATATGCCATCTGGTGAAACTATAAAATCGATTCTCACATATAACCCAAAAGAGAAGGCTGCAAATAAATTTGTTTTAATGGCTACAAAAAAAGGTGAAATAAAAAAAACAGGAATTGATGAATTCAAAAATATCAGAAAATCAGGGATTCTTGCAATAAATATTCAACCCAATGATGAGCTATCTTTTGTTGATTTTACAAATGGAGACAATGATATCTTGCTTGTTACTAAAAGTGGAAAAATTATCTCTTTTAATGAGTCCCAAATCAGAGCAACAGGAAGATCCTCGATGGGAGTACGGGGCATTAAACTTGTCGGAAGCGACATGGTGGTAGCAGCTGACGTTCTTGAAAAAAATTCAAATAAAAATCTACTTGTTATAACGGAAAATGGGATTGGAAAGAAAACCCATGTTTCAGAATTTAGAAATCAGAATAGGGGTGGTCAAGGAATTCGCGTAGCAAATATCACTGAGAAAACAGGAGCAATAGTATTTTCAACGGTTATCTCAGACACGGCAAAAGAGGTAATCATTACCTCCCTTAAAGGTGTTATTGTAAAACTTGATTTAACATCTATACCCCTTCTCTCAAGAAACGCACAAGGAGTTATCCTTATGCGTTTTAAAAATGCCTCAGATAAGGTCGCGACTGCAACTGCAGTTGAAGCAGAATAGAAACAATACACATGCAATCATTTTTAGTAAGAACAAGTATTCTTTTGTTATTTTCTCTTTTTTTTATAGTCCTTTTGTATGTTGTACTCTCAGATAAAAAAACTGGTGAACTTCCGGCTAGTGATAATAAATCAAATTTTGCTCCTCAGGAAAACCCCCTTTCGATTGTTGCTATGAGGAATCGTTCGTACCCAGGATCAGAATTAGTCATTGAAGAAGAATTGCCTGACGGCACAGACTACAAACAATACATAGCATCGTATTTCTCTGATAATTTAAAGATTTATGGTCTGCTTACTATCCCTACAACAAAAAAACCAGAAAAAGGCTATCCTGCAATCATTTTTAACCATGGCTACATACCACCTAAGGAGTACAAAACAACTGAAAGATATGTTTCATATCAGGACTCATTTGCAAGAAACGGATATATTACTTTTAAATCAGATTATAGAGGGCATGGAAACTCAGAGGGAACTCCTGAAGGAGCTTATTTCTCACCAGCATACACAATTGACGTATTAAATGCCCTTTCAAGCATAAAGAAACGACCAGATGTAGATACAGATAATATAGGCATGTGGGGACACTCACTAGGAGGAAACATCACTCAACGAGCACTTACCGTAAACCCCCAAGATATACATGCAGCTGTTATATGGGGTGGAGTAGTCGGATCATATGAGGATATTTTTTCTGAATGGTGGAACAAAAGACAAGTTCCAACAATAACACCTAACAATCGTGAGCAACAATCCAACAGACCAACTCGTCAAAATTTTATAAACACATACGGACAACCTAGCAAGGGCAATTCTTTTTGGATAGATATTTCGCCAACTACCTATACTTCTGATGTTCTCTCACCGGTACAACTTCATCATGGGCTAGCAGATGAAACAGTACCTTACTCACTTTCCCAAAAGTATTATGATGTACTCAAGGATAAAGGAAAAACAGTGGAAGCTTTTTATTATGAAAATAATGACCACAATATATCACAGTCCTTCAATCTAGCAATGGAGCGTTCGGTTGACTTTTTTGACAAATATCTTAAATAATACATATATGCAGCTTCCAGAAAAATCTTCGTCCGTAGAGGAAAGGGTAGTGAAATTAATAATTTTTATTGGGGAGAGATTGGCTATTATCTTGTTTGCAATTTTTGCAACAACACTTTTACTTACTAGCTTTACAACTCAAGCATTCTCAAAACAGGAGGAAGCAGAATTTGTAAAGCCAGACAGCAATTGGTATCAAAAAAATGTCACGCTTCCAACCCTGAAATCTGAATATAAATCAGTAGAATACACAATTTCAGAAGCTCAGATAACCCCTACACAATCTCCTAAGATAGTACAAATTAACTCTTTTGACAACAATATTTGGGAAAAACTAGCACAATGTGAAACACATGGAAATTGGAGTGCTGATACAGGAAATGGATATTACGGTGGGCTTCAATTCAATATGTCAGCCTGGGAAAGCACGGGCGGATCAGGAAATCCTGCACACGCATCAAAAGACGAGCAAATAATGAGAGGAGAAATACTTCAGGAAAAACGAGGCTGGGGTCCATGGAACACTTGTGCTAAAAAACTTGGGTTACTTTAAAAATCTAATCTTGCACCTTTTTTGCCTCTACATTTTACTTAACTATTAAAAGCCCTGCGTACAAAAATCTTAATTTATGTATAATGTCTGTATGGAATTATCAGGCAGAGTTCTTTCAGGACAAGTCTTGCAGGGAGTAAAAGAAAAAGTAGCAAAGCTTGCACAAAAAGGTATTATCCCAGAGTTAGCAATTATTACAGTAGGAACAGAAGAAGCATGGCTATCTTATGTTTCTCAAAAAATAAAGACGGCTGAGCGTCTAGGTATAAAAACTTTTTTAACAAATTTGTCTTCAAAAAGCGAGGATGATCTGGTAAATGCTATACAAAAACTAAATAAAAACACCAACATTCACGGCATTATAGTTCAACGCCCTATACCTTATGCACATACCAGAGAACGGATAGTAAACAGCATTGAAAAAGTGAAAGATATTGATGGATTTAGATCCGATTCGTTATATATTGTTCCAGTATTGCTTGCTGTACAACATTTTATCAGAGAAGCATATGGAGTGATAACAGCCTCAGACTTTAAAAAAGTGTTGATAAATAAAGCCGTTTGTGTGGTGGGGAAAGGGGAAACTGCTGGAGAACCAGTAATAAAATGGCTATCCACTCTAGGAGTAGCTTATACTATTATTGATAGCAAAACAAAAAACCCCTGTCAAGAGTTAAAAAAGGCTGACCTTATAATTTGTGCTGTAGGAAAGAGTGGAGTAATAAAATCTACCTGCCTAAAACGTGATGTGGTACTTATTGGTGTGGGAACACATAAAGAAAATGGGGAAATCACGGGAGACTATAACATTGAAGATATAAAAAAAGTGGCGAGCATGTGGACACCAACACCGGGCGGAGTAGGACCATTAAACCTTTCATACCTTTTTCAGAATCTAGTAACTGCAGCTGAAATACAAAACAAAGCATGAGTATCCTAGAGTAATTGCATGCCTCGATTTTTTCTTGTCAAAACTATACAATAAGAAATATGGGTCCACGAATCAAAAATATTTTTTTCTTCCCAATCGCTCATTACTTTGCCTTTTTTGCAGCTATAAGATTGAAAAAATGGCACCCAAGAGTAATAGTAATTACAGGATCAACTGGTAAAACTACACTGTTTGCACTTGTTGAATCGCAACTGGGGAACATTGCTCATTACTCACACCACGCAAATTCCGCAATAGGGATACCTTTTGATATTCTAGATTTACACAGAAAAACGCTAAAACCTATAGAATGGGTATCTCTTGTTTTTAAAGCTCCTATTCAATCATTCAAATCACCTTATTCACAAAAACTATATATTGTCGAGTGCGATGCTGATAGACCTGGAGAAGGAAAATTTCTTGCAAAACTCTTGCAACCTGAGGTAACTCTATGGATATCATCCGCAAGAACCCACAGCATGAATTTTGACAGACTGGTACCAAACACTTTTAAAAACGTTGAGGAAGCAATCGCATATGAGTTTGGCTATTTTATTGAAAAAACATCTTCACTTTCCATAGTCAATGGCGACTCAGAGCTTATGCAGAGGCAGCTTAAGAGAACAAACGCAACAATTGAAAAAGTCACGATAAAAAACCTTGATAATTACTATGTTTCAAACGGCGGTACCGCTTTTAGCCTAAAAGGGACAAGGGTTAAACTTAAAGCACTGCTCCCAAAAGAAATCTTTTACTCACTTCAAATGACAAAAATGTTATGCGATTACTTGCAGACAGCTTTTGATCCTTCTTTCCCTGATCTTAAACTTCCCCCGGCCAGAAGCTCGCTCTTCAGGGGTATAAAAAACATTACCATAATTGATTCAACATACAATGCAAATTTTTCTTCTATGTATGCAATCGTTACCATGTTTAACGCATATCCCGCAAAACAAAAATGGATTGTGATCGGTGACATGCTTGAACAAGGCAAGGAAGAAATGGAAGAACACGAAAAACTTGCAGAACTACTACTTGAACAGGACTATAAAAGAATAGTACTCCTTGGACCAAGGGTGAAAAAATATACCTATCCCAAAATGCTTGAAAAGCTTCCAAAAAATACTCCAATTGCTGTATTTGAGAACCCTAAAGATGTATTAGTGCATCTTCAAGAAAACATACGAGGAGGAGAAACTATTCTTTTTAAAGGAGCAAGGTTTTTAGAGGGAGTAATTGAGAACCTCTTGCTTGACAAGAAAGAGAAATCAAAGCTAGCTCGCAGAGAAAAAGTTTGGGAGGAACGGAGAAAAAAATGGGGGCTTTAGAGAAAAAAATATACATATTACATGGATGGACAACTGACATTACCCGTTGGGATCCTTTTCTTGCTGAATTGAAAAAATTAAAAATTACGCCGATTCTTCTTCCTATTCCTGGGCTCACTGCACCACTTGATCGACCATGGAATATTGATGATTATGTTCAGTGGCTCTATGAAATCGTCAACAAGGAGCCAAAAATTGCACTCCTTGGACATTCCAATGGAGGAAGAATTGCCCTTTCCTTCGCAATTAAATACCCAGAAGAAATTAACCAATTATTTTTACTAGATAGCGCTGGAATATACCATAATGACTTTATATCACGCACGAAGCGAAATGCATTCCGAACTATTTCTAAGTTTGGAAAGAAGTTCACCAATAGCTCATCTGCTAAAAATTTACTATATAAATTAGCACAGGAGTCAGACTATAAAAACGCTAATTTAATACAGCAAGAAACAATGAAAAAACTTGTTGCAGTTGATCTACTTCCAAAGTTGTCTGAAATAAAAACTCAAACATACATAATCTGGGGGAAAAACGACCAGGTGACACCTTATACTGACGCGCTTATTTTAAAATCAGGCATACAAAACTCAAAACTTTTTACCATCCCTGAAGGTACACACTCGCCACAATTTACCCACACATCCGAAGTTGTTAATATTATAAAGGAGAATCTGGTTTGAACATCTTCAATTCACTTGGATCAAACTATACACTCACATTCGTATTAAGAAGTTTAAGAAAGAGTGACGCAAGCTCTCGAAACACACTCTCACACTATCTTCAAAAAAAATATGGCGGTGAAGTTGTTCTCACACACAAGGGAAGAGATGCAATAGGAATTGCTCTCAAGGAACTTTTCCTCCCTTCGGAAAGCAGGATAGCAGTAACTGGATTCACCTGTATCGCAGTCATAGAGTCAATTGAGAAATTGAACCTAACTCCCTATTATTTAGATATAGATGAGAAAACATTAAACTTTACAGGTAAGGAGCTTGAGAAAGCAGTGATGAAGGAAAACATTAAAGCTGTTATTATACAAAACACTTTAGGGTATCCTTGTGACATAGAAAAAATTCAAAGTGTGTGCAAGAAACACCATATTATACTTATTGAAGACCTTGCACATTCCATAGGTGCAATTTACAAAAACGGGAAGGAGGCAGGAACTATGGGGGATTTTACTGTCTTATCTTTTTCCCAAGATAAAGTTATTGATAGCATATCAGGGGGAGCGGTGGTAGCAAGAAAACAAAGCATAAAAAGTACCTTAGAGAAAAAAGGCAAAGAGGATGTTATCGAAAAAATATACCCACTTATAACATGGGCTATACGGAAAACATATCCAATAAAGCTCGGGGTTTTATTACACATCGCAAGCAAGAAACTAAAGCTCCTATCTGATCCAATGAAATACTCAACTAATCCAGGGTTAACATCATGGCATGCGAGTCTAATACTTTCTGGTTTTAACTCGCTTACTGAAACAATTCAACACAAAAGAAAAATAGCACAAATTTACGCTGAATATCTTCCTGAATATGTACAGTCAAATGAACTTTCAAAGCTTATATCTATTGGAACAAACTTGAGATTCCCAATTTTTATTAAAAACAGAAACGAACTTACAAAGTATCTTCAATCGAAAGGGGTGTATATTTCTGATACTTGGTATGATGCGCCCGTTGCTCCTAAAAAATACCTTGGACTTGCCCGATACCCAAAAGATACTTGTCCTACATCTCAAAGAATTGCAGATAAAATCATGAATCTTCCAACAAACATAAACATTTCTGAGAAAAACGCTCGCGAATTATCTAGGTTAATAACTGTATGGTTACAACAAAACAAATAACAAATAGGGGAGAATGGGAAAGCTTCCTAGAAAAACATCCAGAAGCAAATTTTCTTCAAAGTTTTGCTTGGGGAGAATTTCACAAGTCACTAGGACACAAAATTTTTCGTTCTGGGTTTTATGATAAAGGATTGTTATGTGGTGTCATGCTCTCAATTACGGAGCGTGCACGTCGGGGAACATATCTTACAATACCCGCTGGTCCCATCATTGACCTTAGTCAAAAGATATATGCAAACGCGTTTATAAAAGAAATTAAACGAATAGGCAATGAGAATTCTTGTGCTTTTATTAGAGTACGACCACAACTACTGTCAACCCTCACCTCAATACAGCTCTTTAAAGCATTAGGCTTCAAAAATGCCCCTATGCACCTCCATGCTGAGTTAACAAATCAACTTGACATAACAAAAACAGAGAACGAACTTTTTTCCTCAATGAGAAAAGGCACCCGCTATGAAATAAGAAAAGCACAAAAATTAGGAATAGAAATTTCAGAAAGTATAAACCCAGATGATATAGAAATGTTTTATCAGGTACAAATTTCGACAGCAAAACGCCAAGATTTTGTTCCTTTCTCTAAAAATTTTCTAAAAACTCAGTTTAAAATTTTTGCGAAAGAAAAAAGCGCTGTCTTATATTCTTCATTTTTTGAAGGTAAACTCCTCTCTCAAGCGTTTGTAATTTTCTATGGCAAAGAAGCAGTGTATCATTATGGGGCATCAACTGAAAATGGAAGAGAGTATCCTGGTGCATATCTTCTTCAATGGCACGCGATACAAGAAGCCAAAAAAAGAGGGATCACACGGTATAATTTTTGGGGAGTTGCACCTTCAACACGCCACAGATTTTCAAATTTATCTCTTTTTAAAAGAGGATTTGGCGGAATGGATGTTAAATATCTCCACGCACAAGATCTCGTATTAAACTATCCAAAATACCTTCTAAATCTTTCTATAGAACTTATAAGAAAAAAGATTAGAAGGGTATAGTGGCAAGATACAATTCATTGCATTCTACAATTTCACCTTGACAGTATTTATTTTCTGATATAAGCTAGTATAGTGATCAAAAACTTTTTTAAGAATTATTTACTAGCCCCAATTTGCTATATTGTACTTATACTACTTACTCTTTTCATTTTAAACCAGTTCTCATATTTTAATATTTCTTTGAGCTCAAGCAATAATTACAACACTTTTGAAGTAATTGGAACTGGCAAGGTAACTACTGCTCCAAATATAGCAACAACAATATTTACTATAGAAGAAAAGGGTACGACACAAGAACAAGCTAAGAATTCTGCAAATGCAAAACAAAACTTGGCAATAAAAGACTTAATAGCCTTAGGCATTCCAAAATCAAATATAAAAACAACTGGCTTTTTTGTTAACCCATACTATGAGGATAAGACTCTAGCATTACAACTACCTGCAAGGCAGGTACAACAGGGTTATATTGCAACAGTCACAACACAAGTTAAAGGAGAAAATGTTGACCAAATAAATAAAGCAATTGATAAACTTACAACACTAGGAATAAATGTTGGTGGGGTAGAGTATCAATACAAAGATAAGCAACAATATGTAAATGAGGCACAAATTAAGGCAATTGCAAACGCCAAGGAACAGGCACAAAATATTGCAAATGCAGCAGGATTTAAGCTAGGTAAAATTATGACTGTCAGAAACGCAGCAAACGACTGGCAATACCAACCAGATTCTTCAGAATCAATGACTTTGAATAAGTCTGTTTCTGACACAAATACTCAACTTCAACCTGGAGAAAATGAAATTACTTCTCAAATGGGAGTTACCTACTACATTAAAAATTAGCTTCTTTTTTAACTTTTAACGCTTTTTTTATTATTTTCGGGGCTTCTCGTGTTCTTCGTATGAACCGAAATCACTATGGGGATATCTGGGTATAGATGCGTCATGAATAATAGTATTAGGAGTTGCGTCAAAAATTACTTCCTTTTTTGTTTCTATGGATTCAGGTGTCGACTTTTTTTCCGTTAAGAGAACTGAATCCTTCTGTCCTGTACCAACAGCAGCCAGTGGCGAAAGCGCGGCAGCTAAACCAACTGCTGATACGCCCCCTAACGCTAGTCTTCTAACAAATTGCCTCTCTTTAAAATTCATAGTACTATTCTACATCAATTTTATGCATTCAGCAAAATATAATCAGAATTATGATGATTATTAGTTTAATTTAACGGTTTTTCTGATGAAACTTTTTATGAACTTCTTTGAGTTGAGGGTTTGTTATATGTGTGTAGATTTGTGTAGTAGAGATATTTTTATGCCCCAACATTTCCTGAACGGACCGCAAATCAGCACCATTTGATAACAGATCTGTTGCAAAAGAGTGTCTCATTGTATGCGGAGTTGCCTTAACAGGAATACGGGATGATTTGACATACCTTTCAACAATTCTCTCAATAGACCGAGGAGTTAACCTCATTTTTTCACCATTATTTTCTATACTAGGCGATTTTGCGTATCTAATAAATAAGGGCTTGAAGGTATCCATTCGTACTTCTATGTACTTGGTGATCCAAAATACTGCTGATTCAGACAAAAACACAATTCTAGCTCTATTCCCTTTTCCTATCACCCCAAACTCGCGCGTCTTAAGATTCACAGAATCTCTGTTTAAACGTGTTAGTTCAGATACGCGTAAACCGGTTGAAAAAAGCATTTCTAAAATAGTCCTATCCCTTAGTCCTTTTTCCGACCCTGTATCAACGGAATTAAATAACTCTCTTAAATGGTTTATATCTAAAAACTTTAATGATCTAGATTCTGCCTTTGGAAGATCTATTCTTTCAGGGGCAAGTGTATTCTTGTCATTTCGTACTAAATACCGTAAACACGATCTAAGAGCGATAATGTGATAACTTTGAGTAATCCTCTTAAGCGTTAAGCCTTTCTCATCCGTCAAATTAGATAAATATACCCGGTATCTACGCACGACATCTGTTGTGATGCTAGCGATATCTCCTTTTTTTTCATACTTCTCAAACCATACCCGAAAACGCTCAAGATAAAATTTATAATTACGTATAGTCAGCTTTGAGGAATTTTTTTCTATCTCCAAATATTCAAGAAATTGATTTATGTATTGTTCTAATTCACTTTTCACCGGCAGAGTAGGGTACAAACTATATTTTGCGACATACAAAACTGTATGTCAATGGTTATCCATTCCCCTCAAAATTTTTGATTATAGATTTATGAAAAAATGTAACTTAAAAAAATATTTCTGATTTTCATCGAGTAAAGTAATATTATGCGACATAAACATTCATAACATTACTGATTTGGATGGTGCTTAGTTTTGCAAAAGCACTATATTTTCCGAGACGCTTCTGCAGTAAAAAAAGATGTATCAGTATTAGTATGTAAATAAAGAATGAATAAATTCAGTTTCAGCATGTAGCGGCACCTCATCGTTTTCAATTGCTTGATAAATAAAATATGCAACTGCAATTGCGTTTTTTTTATTCCTTGGATCAGAGAATGTTTCAGCAACCAATCTCATCTGATCATATGCTTCCTTTGTTATTCCTTGATTGTATACTCAACTATGACACTTGTAAACTAGCCCTTCCAGAATGCGATTCTAGAGGTTTTTTATGAAAGAGATGTGTATAGAGTAATCTGCATTTTATACATACAACACAGCATTCTATAAAATCTACGTGAAAAATGAATTTATATTTACGAACCTATAGTGAGAGTATTTTTACGTCTTTCATTTGAAGGGGATATAAGAACAATTCAAATCTTCAAAAATTGTAAAAACTTAATAAGATAATTAAATAAAGTGAGGTATAAACATAGTAAGGTACTCTTCCGCACATTTGATATCTATGTCGTAAAAGTATTATTGTGCGACATAACAATGTCACTATGTACCAAGCGAGAGCATAAGCTAAATATCATCTTATAAATAACACCTAATAGAGCCACAAAAAATTGCTATAAATTTAATGCTGAGGCTATTTTAACCTCTCCCCCTAAGAGAAGTAGACAAACTACCTGAATTCCGTGAAAATAAGTAGTTTCACCACTGCTAATAGGGTGAAAAAGGGTTAATAAATCAATCTTTTCTTAGCATTTTAGGTTCAAAACACCACTCTATGGCAGAGGTTATATACATAAAAAGGGTTTCGTATTTTTTTCGTTTCAGTTCATTCTAACTTGGGTTATCAGTCAAACTTGCTCACCAACACAACTAGGCAGAGTCGTGAAAAGTCATGCTCATAGTTTTATCATATATTCACGGCTATTTTGAGGCGGGTGAAAAGTTTTTTACAGAAGCTATACTTATCCACATTTAATTATTATAGGATATAATTTAACATATATCAAACTATATCATTTGAGGCTAATTATCAGTATTACTCCTCTATTCCACCTTCCTGTTTACGATAAAAAAAATTTAAATCATACTAGGCTCCCCATTTTGAGAAAACCAATAGGAATAAAACTGACAATACGCCAACCCAAACATACTCCCATAAAATACCCTTAAAGAGTCGTTTCTCAAGCCATGCGTGCGATAAGCCTGAATATGTATAAAATATGCCTGTTAAAAAGATTGCATAAATAGATGCACTAACTGGCCATATAGATAAAGCGAAAGCAAGCTCAATCATCATTATTGAAATTCCCGCTGAAAAAAGAAGCACCTCTCTATTCCCCTCTCTCGATTCAGAATATGACCACAAAAATTGTGTCGCCATTAAATAAGAAATTGAACCTACCAAAAAAGGTGTTACATACAAAGGCAATCTTAGTGAAAAAATAATACTAAACATGAAGAATAATACAAAAATGGTTATTACAAAAGAAACAATACGAGCTGATCTGAGTAAATTTATTGTTCGCAGTGTAGAAATAGCAAATATATTCTGTGTTAAAAATAAGGAATAGGCACCAAATGAAAAAATAAGCGTCAAAAGTATGCGCGTTAAAAACCGTGAAGGAATAAGTGAATAGAATAAACTGAAGGATAAGGTGTAAAAAAATGGAAGAATAAAAATCGGAAGTAAATATGATTTCTTATTTATATCTTTACGTAAAATAAGATAGAGAAAAAAAACAGTTAGAGTAGCCAAAACTAAGGACAAAAAAATAATAATTCCACCTGAGAAAAGTTCTGAAAAATATACAGCTACTGAAAGACTAAAAACACATAACACAAATTTTCCACGTTTTGTAAGAGAAATTTTGTTCTTTGTATTTAACTTAAATGACTTCACTTCGCTCCTCTCCTTTTCTTTTTCTTTTTTTCTGCGATCTTTAAATTTCTAAAAGTTTCCTTCTCATTTTTTTTCCTTTCTTTCTCCAATGCCAAAATTTCTTTATCTTTCCCACAAACCTTCCATACATGATGTATGGCAATCGCCAATGCATCTGCAGAATCATCAAATGCCTTATCCTTAGCTGAAAACGCAAGCACCTTATCGTCAAGCTTCAACAAAGTTCTTACAACTCTTTGCATCTCTTTTTTATCAGTCTTTCCACTACCCGCAACGATATGTTTTACCGCAAGACTTGTGTATTCAAAAAGTGGCAAATTCACCTCAGCACAGGAAAGCATAACTACTCCCCTAGCCTGACTAACTGAAATTGCAGTTCTTGCGTTTAAACCAAAAAAAATATGCTCCACAACAATGCAGTCCGGTGAAAACTTACTGATCAATACCCCTAATTCTTTATAAAGCGCAAGCAATCTGTTTTGCATGAGGTCTTCGGAAGGAGTAACTATGCAGCCATGAGCTATATACTCTACTGTATCCGCCTCCTTGTGATGTATAATACCCCACCCTGTTCTTCCTGTCCCCGGATCAATTCCCAAAATACGCATATTACATTCTAGCCATACTTATAGTTAGATTCAAGGGATAATATCTTAATATATATACTATGGGATACTTAATAAACAGAGGTATTTATGAAAGTATTTTGCACATCACCTAGATCTTCTAATTTTTCGATAAGTGAAATTATTTTTGGTTTTACTTCTCCTGAAATTTCCATTTCATTTATAGGTTTGAATACTAGCTCAGCACTCGCGATCACCATGCCCTTTTCCTCAAGTAGCTTCTTTGCTATAGCAAGCCTACTTGGATCGACGTAAAAAATCACATCACCCGAGTCTTCTAAAAAATCAGTGCTATCCAGCTCCACTGCAATTTCTAACAACTCATCTGAACTTTTTCCATTTATCTGTGCTGCAATTTCTCCAACTCTGTTAAATAAATATGAGACAGACCCCTGATTTCCCAATGTTCCACCGTTTTTTTCTAAAACATTTTTCACTTCAGCAACTGTTCTTTGTTTATTGTCAGTAACCGCCTCTATCAATATTGCAGCACCTCCTGGCGCAAATCCTTCGTATAGCGCCTCTTGTAGATCACCTGAGTCAGCACCACCCTTTGCCTTTTGAATTGCACGTTCTATATTTTCCTTAGGCATATTGTAAGAACGAGCTTTATCAATAGCCAATCGAAGTTTAAAATTTGTCTCAGGATCTACTACTCCACCATTTTGCTTAACAGCTATTACAATAGCATTTGCGAGTTTTGTAAACTGCTGTCCACGCTTAATATCTGCCGCCCCTTTTTGTCGTTTAATAGTTGCCCATTTTGAATGTCCACTCATATGTTGAAAGGAATTGATTGATTTTTTAAATACTTAAATTCAATAATTCCTACAACATTATACCTTCGCTCCTTGACATTTTCAAGGAAACTAAATAAAATATCTCAATTACGTTTTTGAATATTTGCTCGATAATACATGAGTACAGCCCTTAAGACACTCGCAATCCAATATGCACTAGCTAACAACTGGAAAGCCGCACAGCAGGCGAATGAAGAACTTATTTTAGAAAATCCACGCGATATTGATTCTCTCAATAGATTAGGTTTTGCATGCATCAAGCAAGGGAAATATGCAAAAGCACGCGATATTTATAAACAAGTAATTTCGTTGGATAAAACAAATCCAATCGCACTTAAAAATCTAAAAAGATTAGAAACTGTATCAAAAGGCACCAAGAAAATAGCGCCAGAAAATAATTCTAATTCCCCAACAATTCTTACCAATATCTATATTGAAGAGGCAGGAAAAACAAAAACAGTTGAGCTGAAAAACGTGGCTGATAGAAAAACTCTTTCTTTTGTGGAACCTGGAGATCCAGTTTCTATGATAGTTAAACGTTCGAAAATATTTGTTCAAACCCAAGATAAAAAATACATAGGCATGCTACCTGATAATATTTCTATGCGACTAATCACCTTTATTAAGGGAGGAAATGAATATATTGCCTGCATAAAGGCTGCTGAGGAAAAAAATATTTCCGTTTTTGTAAAAGAAATAAAAAAATCTAGCAAGTTTAAAAATCAGGCATCATTTCCTTCTACATTTACCACACAAGACACCGAATAATTTTATTTTCTTTTAAATAAAATTTTTTCCTTGTGAAGATTTTCTTTAATCTTTGCTAATTCTTTAGGCTTTGCCAACTCTGAAAATAAACTGTAAAGTGCCCACAAAAATGATATCCCTAAAAGTACAAAAATTGAAATCCACAAAATCATAATATCATTATACCCCTTTACTCTAGTTTTTTTTCAAAATCAGATCCCAAAATAACCCTAATGTCAGAAACACCAATAAATCCTTCGTCAATTTTCACAGGCATTCCTAATAGGTGAGCCATCCGAACGATAGTTTTTGAGCTCTTTGAAGTAATTATAATTGAACTTTCTACGTTATCAGAAGACCTTATGGATACTATGTTCGCTCCAGCATTCCTTAATACTTCCCCAATTATTCCAGCTAAACCGGTAACGGTTGTACCATTTATAATCTCTATACTATATCGCTCGTCAAGCAAGTCCGAATCCTTAAATATATTGTAGATCTGTTCTCCAGTAACCCCTTCTCTCTCTCCACCCGAGTCTAAGGAAAGTGTTAGAAAGGAAACATCCTTATTGGGAATTGATAAAGATAATGATACGAGTTTTATAGAATCCAAAATTGTCATATCTGTATATGCATATTTCCACGGCGTAAACAATTGGTTAATAATGGTCCCAAAGCTTGAAAATTTTTCAGGTGTTAGATTTTCAGTTTTCATCTTAGCATCTATGGGTATCCTTAACAGAATACTTTCTTTTAATTTACTTGTGTTTGCGTTTTTCAATCTCAGAAAAGTAAGTTTTTTCATATCCTTATCATATGAGATAATAAACGGTTTCTTTGCTTCTACAAGAACAGTAAATGAAGATGTGTTATATGTGCTTTTTTGATAGATAAAAATAAATCTTAGTGCAAGAGCCAAAAGAATAAAAACTCCAACCACTAATAAGAAGTACAGCATATAAGAGATTGAATTTTTTTCTTTTTTCTCCTCTCGTACTCCCATTATTTTTTTTGGCTTATCAAATGTATTAATGGCTACTTTATTATATTTTAACCTCATATACCCTGTATTCTTTTTATATACTCTTCCTGTTTCTCTTTTGATACGTGGAAGTTTTCAAGAAGATGTATACCAAGTCTTATCCCAGCTTCAGACTCAGGAAAAATAACTTCATCTGCACCAAGTTTTAAAAACCCATCCTCATCTTCTTTTTTATTTATTCTGCTTATAATAAAAATGTTTTTATGTAAATACTTAGCTACTTTTATTATTTTTTTATTCTCTGAAACATCCGAAAAAGTAATTACCAATGCCTTTGCTGACTTCACATGAGCAAGTTCTAAGATGTCCGGATCTGTAGGGTCTCCAAAAAGTGCATGCTTACCTACATTTTGTATATCCAAAATTGCTTTTCTATTGTAATCAATTACAACGTATGGAATCTCTGCAACATCCAGAACTGTTCTCATATTTCTCCCTACTCTACCATGCCCGCAGATGATAACGTGGTTTATAATTTTTTTTTCACTATGCACTGTTGCACCATGAGTATCCGGAAAGAACTTTTTTAGAAACTTAGATTTATTTATTTTTATATGTATTTTTTCAATAATTGTACTTTCAAATGGAATAAAAACGAGAGATAAAACAAAAACAGACAGCAAAAGATAATATGAATCGTTTGAAATATGGTGATCTAAAAGTGCTAGTTGACCTATTACAACCGCAAATTCTCCTATGTTAATTATGTAGGATGAAATTTTAAGACTTGGAGATAAATTGAAAAATTGGATTCTTAATAGGCAGTATATTACTATAAATTTTACAACTAGTACCGAGCAGGTTAAAAGAATTATCATCCAAAAATTTTCGATAAAATATGGAACTGAAAAAAGCATTCCAGTTAAAACAAAAAAAATGACTAAAAATATATCTCTCAAAGGACGAATTTCAGAAAGTGGTGCAAGATTTTTCCCCTGCTCTGATATAATAACTCCCGCAAGAAATGCTGCAATTGCATCCGGTAATCCAGCATACTTCAAAAGTGCTATTGTAATAGCAGCAGTAAAAATAGTAGCTAAAATCGTTAATTCATGAGATGGGTATCTAAAAATAATTCCTAAAACACGAGACAAAAAATATTTATTAAAAATAAGCAAAAGCAGAAAAATAGTAATAGGCTTTATTGCAGATATGGTCAGTGAACCCAAAATACTAGAAAAAGATCCAGTTGCCTCACCAAATAAAATCGGAAAAAGTATAATTATAGGCACCACAAATAAATCCTGAACTAAAAGTAATAAAAAAATTGCATTTCCCGGAAAATTATAAAGCATGCTTTTTTCCTCTAATATCTTTATGACGATCGTAGTTGAAGAAAAGGAAAAAAGCATTGAAAATAGAATTGCAATTTGAATTGAAAGACCTACATACACCAAAATTGGATAAAGCAGGAATGATGTAATAATTACCTGAAGTATACCTACTATTAAAATTCTTTTATCTATCTTTTTAAGCGCATCAAGCGTAATCTCGAACCCGTGAGTGAACAACAAAAGGGAAATTCCCAATTGTGATAGTGCTAAAAGCCCATCATACGAAGAAAGGAATGGCCGACCAATCAGTGAAAACAAAATACCGCTTGAGATATATCCTAGAACGGGTGGAAGTTTTATTGTACGGGCTAAAAAACCGCCAAAAAAGGCAGCTGTAGCAATAAATATAATATCCCGTAAGAAAGATTCAGTCATTTCTTTTAGTGTACTCAATATTTACCTATTTATTCAACTAGAAAGACTCGAGTGTGTTTAAAAATGAAGCTAGCTCCTCAGGTAGCATGCTTTCGTATACGACTTTTTCCGAGGTTAAAATATCTGTAAATTCTATCTTTCCTGCGTGAAGAAAGTGTCTACCTAAAACTTTTCTGTCATTTCGTGCTGTTTTTCGACCTGCATATAATATGTCAGCAAAAATAGGATGATTTATGTGCTGAAAATGAACTCTTATCTGGTGTGTGCGCCCTGTCTTAGGATACACCTCGACCAATGTCAAACACTCTCCCATATATTTTTTTTCTTGCAAAACTTTGTAGCATGTATAAGCATCTCTTCCCTCTTGTAATATACCAAATCTTGTTCTATTCCAAGGAAGCCTACCTATAGGTTCTTTTATTTCCCCTTCTTGGGCGTCAAGCTTACCATGCACTAATGCTAGATATGTTTTGTTTACATCATGCGTCTTAAATTTTTCCTGAAGTATCATAAATGTTTCTACATTCTTTGCTATTAAAATAATTCCTGAAGTTTCTTTATCTAAGCGGTGCACAATGCCAGATCTAGAAATAAATTCATCAAATTTATTGTACCCATTAACCATGTATTTTTCTTTTTCTTCAACTGATAATTCATTTTTAAATTTCCCCCTGTACCCCTCTACCCAATCTTGAAGTGTTACGCTTCCTTTTACTGTATCTGCCCTATTAACTATCATCTGAGCTGGCTTATCTACTACTAATAGATTGTTATCTTCAAAAATTATATTTATTTTCATATTACTTTCCGGAAATCATACCTTCATGTACAAGAAGCATAAATGATGCTCCCAAGAAAGTAATCATGCATAAAATTTGAGGTATGGTGAAAAATGAGAAGATAATACGATTTCCTCCAGAAAACTCTGAAACTATAGTAAATATTGAAATGAGACATATAAATAAATATGTAATGGTTCCGTCTTTCAGAGTATAATTTTTATATGAGTAAATACCAATTCCAAAAAAGGTGCATGAAAGTATAAAAAGCAAAATATTAAAATACAAAAAGTAACCTCCAAAATACGAAACAAACAGAGCAAATAAAAAAATTGGGTACATAGATAATGAGTATATATCAAATATTCTTAATAATATTTTTTTCTTTCTGAATACATAATAAATAACAATCCCAAACCCTAATACTCCACCAATAATAAGTATTCCTGGATACCTTACTAGGTGAAAAAATTTAACAAAATGAAAAAAGTTGTATCGCTGTTCACCCAATACAAACATCAGTCTTCCTAAAAATATAAAGGCTATATAAGCAAAAAAGGTAGTATCAAAAATCTCTTGCAACAAAAGACTTTTACGAGCTAATACAAAGTCGTGCTTAACTAGAACATACAGCATGAACAGAGAAACAAATACACAAAAAATAAAAAGAATATAAAACATATTATTTGCTCTTAAGAAGCTTTGAAAGAAAAAGTTGGATAGATTCACCGATAATAATTACAGTTCCTAAAATAATTAAAACTGAATTAACACCCAAACTATCCGCCAACCCTCCTACTAATACTATTGGCAAGAATGAAAATAAGCCTGTTACTGCAAACAACAAACCGTAAATTTTGCTTCTAAAATTATCGGGTATTTTTTCTTGAATTGTTGTTTGTGCAGGAATAAATATTAAAGCATTCCCAATACCAGCAAAAAAAGCTAAAAACACAACCATATGAAGAACTGTAATTTCTAAATATGATGGTAATGTCAAATTAAGAGCAGTTACAAAATCTCTGGATGTAACTTTTGACATAAGTGGAAGAAGCAATAAAATAATTCCTGAAATTAAAACCCCCGCATTCATAAGCTTTGCTCTATTCGCTTTCTTTAAAATAGAACCTACAATAAATGCTGACACTATCATTCCGAATGCTGCAGGAGCAAATAAAAGTAGGGATACGTTTTCAACTTGAATTTTTAAGATTTCTTTAGCGTATCCAGGAACTATAACTGCCAATATCATGATTACAACCTGAGAAAGAATCAGCAAAACAAATGAAGAAGCTACACCTGCAGTTTCATGAAGAATTTTATATGTGTTTACTAAATATGACCTCAGTGTTTCTTCTACTTCAACAGTAATCCGTTTTCTTACCGTTTTACCACTTTGAAATGCCGAGTATGGAATAAGATATGCAAACATACCTGCCAATAGAAAAAAAACTGCTATAACAAGAAAAACGTATGCATGTCCTAAAGATAATAGCGCTGGACCAGCCACGACATATCCTACAAGAATCGATCCAAAAAGAGCAAGTCCAAATAAAGAGTTTGCCGGCACCAATAATTTTTCGGGAACAATATGTGGAATAACCGGTGTTTCAGCCGGAAGGTAAAATTGTGTCACAACAGATATAAGAAGTGCCAACACATAAACCGCAGCTAGTGAATCATTGAAAAAAAATAAGGGAAGAACAAAAAGTGCACGCCCTATATTTCCAAAAACCAATATCTTTTTCTTATTTCTGGTATCTGCCACTATTCCTCCTATAAAGCTTAAGAAAACCTGCGGAACAAGAGATATAAGAAGTATCATTGAAACAAGAAAATTTGATGAGGTTAGATTGAAAACAACAAAAATTAATACCACATTCATCATATTGAATGCTACCTGTGAAAAGACAACAGAAAGAAGGAAATACGCATAAGGTCTGTCTAGTATCAATTTAACGAAATCGTGAGTAGAAATTTTCAGCAACATACTTTTCATATCTCACTGACATTATACCGCAAGTAATATGCTTTTAAGAAGGGAAGTTTACGTTATGCGCGTTTTGTATATGATCCGTCCCTTGTATCAATGACTACTAGATCTCCTATATTTATAAATAGTGGTACACGGGTTCTTATTCCGTTTTCTAAAACTGCATCCTTATACATATTGGATGCACTATTCCCTTTCACTCCAGGATCGGTTTCTGATACCTTTAGAGTAATTTTAGGAGGCAAAACGACACCCAGAACTTCTTCTCCATAAAACTCTAATGTGGCATTTGTTCCTTCCTGAAGATACTCTGCTCCATCTAAAACATCCAATGAGGAAGTAACCTGTTCAAATGTACTCGGATTCATAAAAAAAGCATTTTCCCCATCTTTATATAGATATTGGTACTCTTTCTTATCAACCGATACAGCATTCACTTGTGCACCGTTTGTAAATCCTTTCTCTACAACTGCACCTGATCGTACGTTTCTTAATTTTACTTTAATAGTCGCACTCCCCCGACCCATTTTAATGTGTTCGTACGACAAGACGCGAAATAAATTTCCATCTTCCTCAAACGTTGCACCAGCCTTTAATTCTTGTACTACCATAGGTACATATTATACAAATTGTGCGAAGAAATTGAAAGAGTATTAGTTATCCTGGAAATTGAGTACGTTTTTTATCGCTCAAAAACCTAATGTGAGCTGCGCTTGGATTTACACCACTTGCTCTTATCATGTCTATAAGCACATCTAAATCGGGAGATATAGCCACAACCTTTTCTCCATATATCCCAATAAACGTATTAGGGTTTGCTTTTACGAGGTCTCCCACAACTTGTCCTGTGTATAATGTATCTTTTTTATACTGATCTCTTCCCTGCCTATATTCTGAGGTCATAGGAGAAACAGTTAATGATGATTCAAATTCATGATTTGCCATAATTTAATAAAAAACTCTGTATTGATTCCCCATCACGTTTTAACCATTCAGCGTTATTTTTTATCTGTTCAATAACTTGAGCAATAGTACGCTCTAATCCCCTTGATTCGTGTACTTTAAAAAATTTTTCAATCTCGTCAGCATTTTTCTTTGTAGTAAAATTAGCAAAGGGCTTTATAAATCTGCTATATAAGTGACCGCCTCCATACTTCTCAACAATATTTCCCCATTCCTTTTGTACTTTTTTTAAAGCCAAATCGCGCCCATACGGATTCGCTGAAATGAATGCAACTACCTTGAATGAATCCTGCGCCTTAACTTCTTCAGAAAAAGCAAATTGCAGAGTCTTTTCAAGTATATGTGCTTCCTTAAAAACACATAATGAACGGAGCAATCTATCTTTTTCTTCCTGAAAAGTTTCTTTTTTGTACATCTTCAAAATAATATCAAATTCCTTTTCCCCACCGTTCTCAGCAACTAATATATACACTAACCCCCTTACATCAGAGTGAATTTTTGAAACATCTTTTTTAAATAATTCCTTTGCTTTTTTAATAGAATCTTTATCTCCATTTCTTCCAAGAGTTCCTAACACAATGCTTCTTAAAAGCGTTGTCTCATGACTTTCTCCATCTTTCTTATTCCAGCCTATTTTCTGTCCGATTGGAGTAAACAGGGAGACTATGTAATTCTGAAAGTCATCATATGAATTAGTTCCAAATAATATATTCTTAACTCTTGATACCTCTGAAGCTATCTCTGACCATACAATATAACTCTCATCGTTTTTAAATGCTAGAGCTAGGCTCAAAGCTTCATGAGTGGATGAGTATCCTGCTTCAGAAAGTACAAAAACATCACGTATAACTCCAAATCTATCTTGTTCTGATAATTTCTTATCTATCTTTTCAAGGGGGCGAATCAACTGAGCTAAAAGCATACTGGAGTATTTTACGCGCACAAATGATGTCTCATTTTTATTTACCTTGAGCCATTTCAATGGCTCAAGGCGATATAACAGTCTTTTTTTATCTAATAATATATTCTCCTGCTTTTTTATGGCATCAGATACAATACTTAAAGGTACCATCCAGGATGTTGCGTCTTTTGTTTTCTGCGAATCAACGCTTGAAAAGAATCTATCTTGAGATAACAGTAAACCATTCCTTTCCTCCTCAACTGATATAAGTGGATACCCAGGTTTGCTTGTCCAATTCTTCATAATTTGTAAAACGCTCTTTCCAGATACTCTCTCAAAAGAATTCCAAAGATCTTCAGTTTTTGCGTTACTATATGAATGGATTTTAAGATAATAATGCAACCCCTCCCTAAAGTGTTTTTCACCTAAATAATCTGCAAGCATTCGAATAACTGATGCTCCTTTAGAGTAAGACACTTCATCAAAAATTTCGGAAATATCTCTTGGGTGGTAAACATCAACCTCTATCGCATGGGTGTTTTTTAGGCTGTCTAGCTCTAGAGCACGGGCATGGTCCATATAAACAAATTGTGTCCAAATATTCCAATCTGGAAACAAGCTATTTACTGCCACATACTCCATGTAAGAAGCAAACCCTTCATTAAGCCACAAGTGTGTCCACCATTCCATAGTTACCAGGTTTCCAAACCATTGATGAGCTAATTCATGGGCTATAACTAAAGCTACCCACTGTTTGTTATGCGTTGATGTATTTTCTGGATCAACTAAAAGTGCTGATTCCCGATACGTTACTGCACCCCAATTCTCCATAGCACCAGCAGCAAAATCAGGAATCGCAATTAAATCCAATGTTTTAAGGGGATATTTTATACGAAAATAATCTGTGTAGAATTCCAAACATCTTATAGCTGTAGTAAGCGCAAACTCGGCTTGTTTTTTCTTTCCTGGCGTAACAAAAACCCGAACGCACACTTTATCATTTGTTTCCCCTTGAATATACTCAAAATGACCTACAATAAATGCTAGTAAGTAGGAGGACATCTTAGGACTTTCTGAGAAACGAATTATTTTGTATCCGCCTTTATGCTCTACTACCTCCTCTTCTAGGGTATTTGAGATTGCTGTTCTATCTTCAGGTATTTTAAGACTTAATTCAAAAACAGCTTTTTGGGATGGCTCATCAAAACAAGGAAAAGCACGTCTTGCATCCGTAGACTCAAATTGTGTAACGCCCATATGGTACGTCTTTCCTTCAAGTATATACTTGCTCCTATAAAAACCTCGCATCTTATCATTTAAAATTCCGGAAAAAATAATTTTTAAAGTTGCAGGTCCTTTTTTAAGAGAACGCTTAAATATGATGCAAATTTCTTCATCAGTTTTTTTATACTTTGTTCTTCCTGACTGCTCCATCCCATTTTGAAAAACCTGTGCAGATAATATTTCAATGTCTGCCGCGTGAAGCCGTATTTCTGTAGTCGCTTTATCTATCTGTAGGTCTATTTTCTCTTCGCCAGTAAAAATAAAGTTTTCCAAATCTGGCTCTAGGTGAATTGTATATTTCACTGGAGAAACATAAAGAGGAAGCCGAACTTCTTTTTTATTTGCAGCCATGACTTACGAAAGTATATAATACAAAGACTTATTCGTCAAACGCATGGGTGAGTGGCGGAATGGTATACGCGTTAGTCTCAAAAACTAATGGGGGCAACCCCATGAGGGTTCGAGTCCCTCCTCACCCACCAAATTAAATACCTATAAGGATTTCCCATATTCTCCTAAGTATTTTCGAGAGCTGATTTTAGCGAACATTCTCATAACATTATTAGGCATTTCCTTTACTGACAAGCTTAGATCTTGTAGCTTCTGACTCTCTCCAATCCTTACAGTCCCAGGCTTATAATGTAAGCTATCCCCAAACAACAATTTTGTAAGCTTATCATCTAGCGCACCTAAGCGAGTACCTTCTCCAAGCATTAACGTTTCAATGATGCTCCTCATTCCACCCGCACTAAAACTTCTTTTGTTTGGATCAAAATAATTTTCTGTACCTTCTATTACTACAGGTAGAATTATGGTTGGAATCTTATTTCTTATTTGATTTATTAGAACACTGTTAAAACCCCTATCCATTCGCTGCAATCCATTTAACTCTCCTGTTTTAATGTCTATTTTTCCTCCTCTTGTGCCTCCTTCAATATGAACTACTGAAAGCTTACTGGGATCTTTCATTGCCTCTTTTGTGTAGAGTCCATTATCTTGGGGTCTTTTCATGTGACGCTCTGCTACATCATTATCTGAAACTACAAAATCAGGCGTAACTTTTCTTTTATTAAAAAAGGGCTCTACTCCATAGTCCCATAAAGTCTTCATAAATAAACCTTGCTCTCCTGTTTTCATTGATCCTGCAACCGTATATACTGTCTCTCCAAACTCACCCTCAAATTCTGACCTAACCTTATCAACTAGAGCAAGAGTTACCGCTCCGTCAGCATGACTTCTGTGAGTTACGATGGTAAGAACTTTTTCCCCCTCAAGCCTTCTCTCATGCATTTTCCCTATATTACCTAATCCTTCCCATTCAAATAATCTTTCAGGAACATGCGTGTATATCCGGTCAACCATCGCATGGATCGTTTTTCTCCCAATATTGGAATATAAAAATGCATCAAAGGCTTTTTGGGAAAGTCTTTCTATGTTTGCTTGAGAATTTTTACTGCCTGAGATTATTTCTGTTGACGCCATTTTATGAATCAGTAATTCTCTATCGTAAGTCTATAACGTCCATTATATCTGGACCTGTGGAAATAATATGAAATTTGGTAAAAAGTGGATTTTTCTTTTTTAGTTTAGCCTCGGTTTCACGAATAAAATTTTTTGCCTGGTAGGATAACTTTTTAAACTCAGTAACGTTTTCATTTCCAGGGAATAATCTATCTATACATGTTAAAACCGCATAGTCACCTGTATTCCGCGTAATAGCTTCTGCTGCCATTTCTATATTAAAATCTGACAATTTTCTAACCCGTCCTGAGACAGACCCCCTCTCTACTATTCCCATTTTATCTGATTTTTTCTGATTCCAGGATCTATATCTTGGATCTTCACCTACTCTTGAAACATATGCTTTAAATATAACCACTACATGATCAACTAACCTTGGTCCAATTCCTGTGTCAGCTGCAAACTGAGATGCTGTAGTATCCTGAGACGTAACATAAGGATAATACCTATAATCTAATAGTGACAACCCATATCCCTGAACTCCCTCTATTAAAATGCGCTTTTTCTTTCCTGCTGCAGCATTTACTTCATCTGCCACATCAGTCAAAAATTCTTTGAGTCTTGGCTCATCTTTAGCAAGTTTTGCACTCCTCAGTACTCGCTCTACACGCGCTGGACCCACCCCAGTACCTACAGATCCAATTCTTTTTACCAAATCTTTCTCCTCCTGTATATGTCTTTTTTCAATAATAGTACAACCCTTGTCAATAAATATCCTACCTGCAAGATTATATTCCTTAACCTCTTTTAAAAAGACCTCTGGTGAGACAAGCGTACCACGAGCAATTAAAAGTCTTGCCTTTGGATTTATCAACCCTGAAGGAACTTGAGTAACTTTTACATTTGGCGTAACAGTATGTCCTGCTTGAGGTCCTGAACCCGCACGTACTACTATGTCTGCCTTATCATGCATAGAAAGGTAACCCACTATTTTACCTTTTCCCTCATCTCCATAAAAACCACCTGTAACAATTGTTATCATTTCCTAAAAACGAACAGTAAAAAGAGTAACAGATGGAAAAAAACTTTGCAAGAGGAAATTACTGAGATATGGTTGTAGTTGGTATAGTTGTTGGGGATGGATTAATTAATTCCCCCTGATAAATAAATTTACGCTCAACCTGATCCTGATCTTGTGAAACAGTGCTTTGAACTCTTAACTCAAAAGTAACATTTCCGTTTGGCAAATTATAAATTGATGGGGAATTAGATGAATACTCAGACCATGATCCACCATTAATTCTGTACGACCAAACTACTGAACAATATATCAGACCGTCATATTTTATAATAAAATTCACAGGATTATTTGTAATTGTTGCTCCTTCTTTAGGATAGGAAATAGAAAGTGGTCCAATTTCTTTTTTACAGGCAGAATTTGTAGGAATAACCGTTACTGGATTGTTCGTTTCATTATTGCTAGTATTTCCTACTTCTTCACGGATTATAACTGTTTGCGGAGTTGGCAGCTGTTGCTTTTCTTGCACCTCTTTCTTGGAAGAGTTCAATGAATTAACATTCAGTAGAATAACTGTTAAAAGAACAGGGATAGAAAGCGCTGCGGTTATAAATTCAAGATAATGTTTCCGCTCAGGTGCCTTCTGAAGTGAACGTAATATTTTCGTAAATTTTCTACTCATGCCTCTTATTGTAACAAATTGAAGTAAAAAATAAAAAGAAAAACTTATATAGTATAATTGTTACAATTTTTAATCTCTTAAAATTATTGGGCCGTTTGCATAGTGGTAATGCACCGCATTCGCATTGCGGAAACGGGGGTTCGATTCCCCCACGGTCCACTCTTTAATTTTGAAGTGAAGGGGTATCTTCGCGATTACCCTCTATATTATAGAATCTTATTCTGTCTCCTCTAAACAATAAGTCCTTCTCCCCAACTGGACCGTTTCTGTGTTTGGCAATATTTATGGAAACAATTCTTTGTGAAGAGAATTCTTCATCTTTTGTATACAGAAACATGACTACGTCAGCATCTTGCTCAATAGCTCCTGATTCACGAAGATCGGCAAGCTGTGGCTTTCGCTCTCCTCTGTGCTCTACTGCGCGGGACAATTGAGAAACTGCAATAACTGGAACCTTAAGCTCACGTGCCAAGTTTTTTAAATTTTGTGAAACATATGATACTTCCTGTACACGATTTTCAAACCTCCTACCAGGATTCACTAATTGTAAATAGTCTACAATGAGCAGTTTTAACCCCGATTCAGCCTGTAATCGTCTTGCTTTCGTCCGTATTTCAGCAATTGAAATTCCCGGTGTGTCATCAATAAAAATTGGAGCCTCTGCTAGCTCACCCATAGCTGTTGAAAGTTTTTCAAAATCATCTTCAGAGAGTCTTCCAGTTTTTAGCCTCCAGGCATCTATGTCTGACTGCGACACAAGAAGCCTATCAACAAGCTCCTCTTTACTCATTTCCAAAGAAAAGACTCCCACAGGAAGCTTTGAATGGATAGTAATGTGTTGCGCAATATTTACAACAAATGCAGTTTTTCCTTGTCCTGGGCGGGCAGCAAGAACAATTAAGTTAGACGGCTGAAGACCTGAAAGTAAAAAATCTAAATCTACAAATCCTGTTTCTACTCCACGAAAACGCCCACCATCTTTTTGAAGTTGATCAAGCCTATCAAAGCTCTCGGCTAGAGAATGTTTTATATGTATAAATCCCTGTTTTATACGTTCTTGACTGATTTTAAAAACATCCTGTTCAACCCTGTCAAGCACCTCTGGGGTTTCTCCTTCTTCAGAAAATGCCTGCTCAGTCATATGTCCAGCAAGTGTAATAAGTCTTCTACGCACATATTTCTCTCTCAATATTCCTGTGTAGTGCTCTATATTTGATGCTGTCGGAACTGCATTTACAAGCATCGTAAGATAAGATGCTCCTCCAACTTTTTCATACATTTTACGTGCCTTTAATTGACTAGTCAGAGTAACTAAATCTATAGGTTTTCTGGCTTCATATAGCTCAACCATAGCCTGAAATATTTCCGAATGATTATCGTCATAGAAATAATCAGGTTTAATAAGCTCTGAACCTAGTGTGGCCGCCTCTTTGTCAATGAGAATACAGCCTAATACGGCTTGCTCGGCATCTGTGTCATGAGGCGGAATTCTTTGTGGCATGATAAGGACTAGCTAAGAATAAATGTTTTTCCTGATATTTCTGCTGTTTTTTTAATATTTATTTTTGTGGTAGTCTCTTGATTGCCTGATGTGATAGTTGCTAGGGCTACATCTCCATAAATTACAATACATTTTGAATTGATAGGACCTAGAACATCGTCTTTAAATTCACCGATAATTTTTACAATTACACAATCAAACTCCTCATCATCAGGAATTGAGGCAACACTAATAGATGTTGCAATAGCTATCCTACTCTGTTCGTATACATAGTAAAGTATACCATCCTTCACCTCTTTACTTGTTATGCCTATTCCGCCGACTTCATACTCTCCTGGACCTGACACAATAAGTCTTGTACCAGACACTTTATCAATGCTAAAATTGTCTTCAGGTTGTGTTACAAGAATTATCTCTGCATCAACCTTCACCGTTGGATCAATAACAATTGATGCATTTTTCCCTTTTATTTTTATTGTAGATTCTGAAAGTTTTGAAATTTCCATTGGTTTTTCATACTATCACAAAACTCACTTCCTTGACAAGTAATACAATTTGTCCTATCATAAAACCTCTGCTAAACAAATTCTCTCCTGCCATAAAACATGAAAGAACGGATTGTTATTATTTTTATTGCTGTAACTCTAGGGCTTCTAGTAACAACAATTGGATTTTTCCTTTATGAAACATCGAAGCCAAATAAAGATATAAAACCTGATATTACAAAAAAGGAAAAAATTGAACCTCAACCGAATGAAAAAACAAAATTAACAATCCTTTCCCCTAAGGATGAGGCTGTTTCAGCAAATAGAACAATCCAGGTCAAAGGCATAACTGATTCTCAAAACACGGTAATTATTTCATCTAATACTGAAGACGTCGTCGTTAGCCCAACAAGTGAGGGAACTTTTACTGCTACGATTACCATAGATGCAGGTGAGAATAAGCTTATAGTAAGAGCAATTGATGCATCGGGTGAAACTGAAGAAGTTATCCAAACAATCTCTTTCTCATCAGACACACTTTAGCAATATGAAAAAATTATTTATAGTATTTGTAATATTATTTGGAATTCTATCTTTTCTTCCTACTACCTCCTATTCCCAGGGAGCAACATCATCAGCATCAACTGCTCCACTGGATGAATCTGAAATGAAAAATGTAAAAAAAATTATTGATCTTGTGGCAAGTAGCTCAGCAGAGCAAAAAACAACTGCTAAGGCAGGAGTTATCGGCACTGTTCAAGAAGCAAATAGCACTTCTATTAATATTAAAACCATTAACGGCACAAGCAGAATCATAGATATTGATGAGATAACAAAGTTCTCAGACCCAGACACAAAAACTTTTGGCATATCGGATATTACGGCAGGGGAAACTATAGGTATTATTGGAATACTAAATAAAGTTTCAAACCATATCTTGGCGCGCTCCGTTGATAGGTTGGATACATTGCCCATATACTTTGATGGTGTTATTACTTCGATAAATAAGACTAACTTTCAAATAACAGCAGTGAATAAAAATGGAAATGAAAAAATTCTAGACGTTCAAACAACTACAAAAATATTTTCTTATACGAAATCTGAGGGAATGATAAAAGCAGGATTTAGTAAGGCTATTTTGGGTGAGCGGGTTTTCGCAGCTGGTTTTCCTGACATAAAAATTAAGGATCAAATTGCGTCAACCAGAATCGTTCTCCTTAAAGATACACCATTATCTGCGCAAATGAAAAAATATCAAGGAAGAAAAATAGAACCTGAAGAAACTCAAAAGCCAAGCCCAAATGTAAAAAACGCCCAATAATTAGGCTATATTTTTTTTATAATAATTGTTTTTTTCTTTTTCCCCTCTATCAACTCGTCCTTTACAACATACCCCATTTTCTCAATTCTATTTCTTAAATGGTCTGCCTGAGTGTACTGCCTATTGTGACGTAAAAAGTCTCTGTCTTCAGCCAGCTTTAAGACACGTGGAGGGATTTTATTCATGAGCTTTGCGTTTTCAAAAATATCCAGTCCTAAGACTTTATCCATCTCCCGAATTGTAGCTGCCTTGTGTGGCAAGGCAACCTTAGGAGTTCTTAGTAAATCCCAAAGGATAGAAAGTGCCTTTGGCATATTCAAGTCATGATTAAGCGCTTCAAAAAAATCACGCTCATACTCGATATCTGCGTCTTTATGAATTTCAGTAAAAATTGAAGCCGCCTCATAGATTTTAGTAAGTGCACTAGTCGCGGATACCAACGCTTCCCATGTAAAATTCATTTCTGCCCTATAATGAGTTTGAAATGTTAAATATCGAAAAGCCAAAGGACTAAAACCTTTATCTTTTAGGTCTTTAAGCGTATATATATTCCCAAGAGACTTACTCATTTTCTCACCATCAACTCTTAAAAATTCATGGTGAATGAAAAACCGGACAAATTCCTGTCCAGTTGCGCACTCCGACTGAGCAATCTCATTTGTGTGATGAACGCTTATATGATCTACCCCACCTGTATGTATGTCTATTGTAGGACCAAGATACCGCATTGCCATTGCACTACATTCTATATGCCATCCAGGAAATCCCTCACCCCAAGGAGAGCTCCATCGTAGAACATGGTTTGCGAATTTTCCGGTAGTAAAAAACCACAGAGCAAAGTCTGCAGGATTCTTTTTCTGCGAATCGACTACTACCTCTTGTCTTACCCCAGCAATCTTATCATCAAGATCCTGTTTTGAAAGCTTTGTGTAGTCAGGGAATTTGGAAACATTAAAATATATTGCCTGTGGAGTTTTATAGGTAAATCCTTTAACCACAAGCTCCTCAATGAGGGCAATTTGATCTGCAATATGCTCTGTTGCGCGAGCAATCACAGTAGGCTTTAATACATTTACCAGAGAAATTGACTTCAGAAAATCATCTTCAAATAATCGCGCCACCTCCAAGACGGTCTTTCCAAACTTTTTTGCTCCTTTTTCCATTTTATCCTCACCTGAGTCTGCATCTGATGTAAGATGACCAACATCTGTCACGTTCATGACATGCTTAACCTCCCACTCACGCTCCAAAGTTCTTCTTAAAATATCATCCCCTATATATTTACGAAGATGTCCTATGTGTGCATAATCGTATACGGTTGGACCACATGCATACATTTTTACTATCTTTCCATCTAATGGCTCAAACTCTGAAATGGTGTGCGTAAGGGTGTTATAAAGTCTCATGTGGTCAATTGTACCAAATCTACACTCGTATTACAGCAGTTTTCTTTACCGAGTATTTAGGAGAAGGCTGTGAATTTTTTCACGTGCATCAAGCAAACACTCATACCTTGCAAAAATTCCTCTCGCTGGAGCTGAATTCAATGAAAGATCTTTATCATCTACATACCCATAAAATAGGACAGAACTACCATCATTTGACACATGTCTTTGAATGTCTATCACATGACCTTTTAACTCACCCTTTATATGTGTTACCTCTTCCAAACCTTTATGTATCTTACCTTTAAAATACTTGATTCCCTCTACATCATCTAATAATTCTTTTTCATAAGCTATTCCTGATGCTTCTTTTGCAATAGCTTCCAGTTCTTTTCTCGATCCTCGCATCCTCCTAAAATATTTCGCTTTGCGTATAACAGAACCTGAAAGACTATCAAACGTCTGAGCTACCGTAATAGCATCTCTCACTCTTCCTTCAAGAGCTGTATCAAGTTGATGTTTCATGCGCATATGCGCATATGTATAGTCTCTTCTACGTTCGGTCTCCATACTCATAAATATGGATTATACAATACTATGGGAATATTTCAATAATATGTGTATCCGAAGGCTTTTCGCTATTTATTACTTAGTTAATTCTTGAATTGCCCGCTGAAGTTGATTATCTAGGGTGGGTGTCTTTGCAGATTTTTCTTTATCAAAGACTATCTTTATATCAGGCGTTAGTCCTTTTTTATCAACCCATGTGCCATTTGGGGTCAGCCATTTTCCAACAGACAGGTGAACTGATGAGCCATCAGCAAGATCTACAGGTTGCTGAATTGTCCCCTTACCAAATGATGTTTCTCCGATTAAAAATGCCCGCTTATGGTCACGAAGCGCTCCTGAAACTATTTCTGAGGCAGACGCTGAACCCTTGTTGATTAGCACTACAACTGGAATATCAAGCAATATCCCATTACGAGACACGGGCATGTCTAGCTTCTCTCCATTTCCGTCAGCTTGAGATACAATATTTCCACTTTTTACAAATTCAGACGCGATAAATACTGCATCCTGTAAGTATCCACCTGGATTATTTCTTAAGTCCAAAACCAGACCTTTAAAGTTTTTAGATCCTATCATTTTAGGATAAAGACTGTTTATCATTTGTGTCCATTCTTGATTTGTTTTATCTCCAAACTGAGACAAACGTATATATGAAACAGTATTACATGTTGCACAATCCTTCTCCTCTTGACATTCACTTTTCGTGCATGAAAAATTTTTCACCCAACCTGTCACACTTTTTACCTGAATTGTGTCTCTAACTATCGAAAGGTTTATGGATTTTGTTTCCTTGTCATGTAAAACGGTAAGCTTTACTGTTGTCCCCTTAGGACCTCTTATCTTCTCAACAGTCTGAGGGAGAGTCCATCCATTAGTACTCTGTCCGTCAACTGCTAATATCTCGTCTCCACTCTCAACACCTGCCTTGTCAGCTGGAGATCCGTCAATTGGCGACACAACTGATACCTTATTATTTTTATTTAACCCCAATTCTGCTCCAATTCCAGAAAATTCTCCAGCCATTTGGGTTTTGAAATCAGTATTTTGTTTTGGTGGAAAAAATGAAGTAAACGGATCATCTAAGCTTTGTAGCGCTCCTGAAATTGCACCATGTAGTATTTTTTGTGAGTTAATTTTAGATTTATCATAATAATCACGATTCACCTTATCTAGTACTTCATAGAAAGGCGCCATATCTAAATTTTGGTTTGCTGGAGGATTTTTTTTATTAATCGAAACAATAGGAGTATAGCTCTTCCATGATGTAGAAATTTTATTTGTTCCAAGAAAATACCCTATCCCGCCTGCAATAAGAACTATAAGAAGTACATGAAAGAATGATAATGAAAGTTTTTTTCGCATAGAAATATATTGTAACCTGTGCTATCCCACAAGAGCAATAGGAAAATACAGTTATTTATGTATGGATTGCTAATCTGGTACTACTACAAATGGAAGGAGTGCTAGATGCCGTGCTCGCTTAACTGCGATTGTTATTTTCTTCTGATGCTTCATACATACTCCAGTTTTAGATGCTGAAAGAATTTTCCCACGATCAGTTGTAAATTTACGCAACACTTCGATTTCCAAAAAATCAGGATTTTTTTTCTCTTTGCAAAAAATGCAATTTTTTGGCACTTCTCTTTTTGTATGTAATTTTTTTTGATTTGCCATATTTGTAATTTTTTCCTATTTATCTTTCTTAAAAAGGTATATCATCTGGGTTTACATCCTCAGAAATTTGTTCTTTCACCTCTTTTTTTGTCTTTGGCTTTTCGGGTTCCTGAGTCTTAGACGCAGAATCGTGCTGCACAGGCTCTTCCACATGTTCAGACGCACCATCTTCACCTGCTTTTCTGCTATCTAAAATGATCATATCTTCTATGACTATTTCAGTTGTATTCCTCTGTGCCCCATCTTGCCCTGTCCAATTCCTATTTGAGATTCTCCCCTCAACATAAACTTTTCTTCCTTTTGTTAAAAGCTGCGAGCAAAGCTCTGCTAGCTTATTCCATGCAACTATTTTGTGAAATTCTGCGTCTTCTTTTTTTTCTCCGTTATCAGTTGTCCAACTCCTATTGGTTGCAAGACCAAATGTGCAGACAGCAGTTCCCTGCGGTGTATACCTTAATTCAGGATCTCTTGTCAAATTTCCTATTAATTGTACTCTATTCAATGAGCGTGCCATTTTTTACTTGTTTACTCTTATTCTTAATTTACTCTAATCATTAAGTGACGCAAAATGTCATCTGTTATTACTAAACGTTTCTCAAAACCTGTATCTATCTTTTCGGATTTGAATTCTAGAGCAACGTAATCACCTTTTTTTTCATGTCTTATAGAATAAGCAAGTTTTTTTTCACCCAATTCTATAACTTTAGCATCCTGTGCCTTTGCCCAACCCTCAACCTGAGTCAGAACGGCTTTTTTCTTCTCCTTATTCAAATCAGACTTTAATAATAATACTAGTTTATAGCTTCGCATACGTTGAGTTATTATACACAAAAGAGATAGTTGGTATCAAGAGGAAACAAAACAACACTTTTTTATGTAATTTTTGATGAAATATTTAGGGAGAAACTGCATGCAAGACTACTTCTACTTCCTGAGTTTTTCCCTTTCTATAAAGAATAATCGCTACAGTGTCTCCTATCTTTTTTCTTGAAATTACAGCAGCCAATCCCCCACCCTGATCACTAAGTTTCTTTCCATCAACATGCGTGATAATATCTCCTAACTCGATACCTGCCTTATCAGCAGATGAGCTTGGAATTACTTCCTGAATGTACGCCCCCCCTGGTAAATCGTTTAAAAGTGCTGCTTGAGGCGATAACATAGTATAGGAAATCCCAAGATACGGTCTATTAAACTGCCCGGTATTATTAAAGTTTTCTATTGATTCTTTTACTATATTTATAGGGATTGCAAATCCAATATTTTGTCCGTTTTGGGCAACTGCTGTATTAATTCCTATAACCTGCCCGTAAGAATTTAAGAGTGGTCCACCACTATTCCCAGGATTAATTGCGGCGTCAGTTTGAATTACATTATCTAACCTCTCTGCAAACCCTTGAAATACGCTCCCGGCAGTAATCCCGCGACCAAGTCCTGAGACGACACCTGTTGTAACGGTATTACTAAATTCACCCAAAGCAGTTCCTATAGCTATTGCAAATTGTCCAACCTCAAGTTTTGCTGAGTCACCCAATTCTGCTGCCTTAAATCCCCCTGTTGGCGTTTTTTCTGTTTTTAAAATTGCGAAATCATTTGAAGGATCCCGATAAATCTTAACCACCTTATACTTTTTCCCTTTTACATCTACTACTATGTATGACGCGCTATCATCAGACACTACATGCTTATTTGTAGCAATTAATCCTTCCCGTGTTAACACAAACCCAGAACCTATAAAATCTTCTTTTGTTGTTTCGTTTTGACGTTCTTGTAGTAATTCAGAGTGAAAAAATAGCGAAAACGGGTCATTTTCGGCAGAAGAATTTTTGGGAGGAAGTATTATTCCGATTGTTACAACTGAGGGACCCACTCTTCTTACAACATCTGTGACAAAATTCTCCTCTCGTAACACCTTTCCATAGTCACTATCTTTCGATTCATTGAAAATTGAACTTTGTTGCAAAATAGGTGAAATACTTCGCCAAATAAATACCGTAGCAATTAAAATAGCAAGAAGAACTACTAACCTCTTCATGGAAAAATAGTTTAGTACCTAAATTTCGTTTTGTCAATAAAATAGGCTCCAAATATTTGAATTTCCTACTTATTTGAATGATCCTTGTACTGTATACTTAATACTATATGCCAAAACCCGGAACAGTTTTCGGAGATGTACTAGAACAATTTAAAGAACAAGGAAAAGCAATTGGAAAAGAGGTAGTCAAAATGCCTGTTGATATAGTGAAAGCAAGTTTTGAACAACCTATACCCCTTCCTACACAAGAACGCACACAACAACTTAAGGCAGAGGAAAAAGCAAGGCTAGCCAAAGTAAGAAGTGGAATTGCTATGGAACAAGAATTTAAATCCCCCCCTCCTGAAGAAAAAAGGATCCAACAAGGTGCAACAACAACTGAAAAAGGTCAGATAAATCAAAACGCACAAGTAAATAATCAACTGTCTGCTAGCATGACACCAAAAAAAAAGCCAGAGCCACTCGTAGTACAACAAAAAAGAAATGATCGGCTTCATGGTGCAGGATAGTAATAATTGAAATACCTTATATTGAATAGCTATCTACCTCGGCAATTTTTTTTCTGCTACAATATCTTCATATGATAATTACACCTAAAACATTAAAAGGTTTTCGAGATTTTCTTCCAGAGGAAGCAAGAAAAAGACAATATCTTATAGGTGCTTTAAAAAAAGTTTTTGAACGCTATGGCTTTGAACCTTTAGAAACCCCATCTCTAGAATATGAAGATATACTCTTAGGGAAATATGGTGATGAGGGTGATAAACTAATGTATCGCTTTGAAGACAACGGTCAACGCCGCGTTTCACTACGCTACGACCAAACTGTCCCGCTTGCACGAGTTATAGCACAATACGAAAACGTTCTCCCCTTACCTTTCAAACGCTACCAGGTCTCAAATGTTTGGAGAGCTGAGAACACACAGCGCGGACGATTCCGGGAATTTCTTCAATGCGACATAGATACAGTAGGTGTTGATTCTGCCCTTTCTGACTCTGAAATAATTAAAGTGGTAATCACCACACTCGAATCATTAGGGGTAAAAAGCTTTAAGATTCTACTAAATGACCGTGCCGTATTTGCTGATATCCCTAAGGAAGGAATTGCCGTCATAGACAAGCTGAAAAAAATCGGAAGAGATGGAGTTTTATCAGAACTTAAGGAGAAGGCAATTGATAGTGACATTCTCACAAAAATATCAGAATCTAATCCAACACAAAGAATTCAGGAGGTTAAAGCACTGTTAGACGACGAACGAGTTATTTTTGAACCAACACTTGCTCGCGGACTGGATTATTATACTGGTATCATTATTGAAGCAGAAATAGACGGATATGAAGGTGGATCCATAGGGGGAGGCGGAAGATACAATGAATTAATAGGAATATTTAACGGAAGAAGTCAACCTGCTGTTGGTTTTGCATTTGGCTTTGATCGACTTTTTTCAGCGCTAACTAGCCTAAACCTTTTAAAAATTTCACCTTCGGTAGCACAAGTTCTCGTAACGATCTTCTCTCCAGAATTAAAACAAGACGCAATTAACGCCGCGGTAAAATTAAGAATGCGTGGGGTAAATACCGACCTCTGGCTTGAGGATAATTCAAAAATGGAAAAACAAGTAAAATATGCACTTAAAAAACAAATTCCTTATCTATTAATCATCGGTCCTGAGGAGAAAGAAAAAAACATGGTAACTATAAAAGCACTAGATATACGCGACCAAAAGACAGTAACTTTAGACGAAGCAATCCAAATGATCGGGTGACTCTCCTATGAAACTGTCCACAACAAAAAAGGCTGTTATAGCACTCATTATAGCTAATACAATTTGGGGCGCAGCACCTCCTATCTTCAAATGGGCACTTTATGATATTGGACCCTTTTCACTTGCATTTTACCGTTTTCTCCTGGCTACGCTAATCACTCTGCCTTTTGTATACAAACATCTATCATTTAATCCAAAGTATCTATTAAGCGTCATATTTATTGGTATAACAGGAGTTACTATAAATATCAGTTTTTTCTTTTTTGGGCTAGAATTCGCGCCTAGCATAAACGCTTCTATTGTTGGAAGTGCCGGACCAATCATATTAATTTTCTCATCAATTGTTTTTCTGCATGAAAAATTTAAAAAAAAATTATTTTATGGTGCTCTTATAGGATTTATAGGTGTTCTTCTCATAATTCTTAAGCCTTTGTTTACAAAGGAACCAAATATAGCGATTCTTGGAAGCACTCTTATTTTCGTAGGAATGCTAGGATCTATCGCACATACACTGCTTGCAAAAAAAATTATAAAAAGACTAAAACCAATAACCATTACTTTTTGGAGCTTTTTCTTTGGAACAATTGGATTTATTCCTTTTTTCTATGAAGAAGGAGTTGTTCAAGGATTTATTCCACACATGAGTATAAACGTAATAATTGGACTCTTATTTGGGGCTGTTCTTTCATCATTTATTGCATATCTTCTATCTTTCTGGGCATTAAAGTATTTACAGGCAGAAGATGTAGGAATTTTTGTTTATATAGATCCTATTGTAACTGTTCTTATCGCGGGTCCATTACTTGGTGAATACCCGAATGTACTATTTCTTGTTGGTTCATTATTTGTATTCGGTGGAATATTTATCGCTGAGAAAAGAATCCACTGGCATCCTCTACGCAGGCTAGCAGATGGATAATAAATACTTACTTTCACACTGTATGCACCAATGCTTGCGTAAATGCTAGGAAAAAGATATAATATTGCATTATGAGAGCACAGATTCATCCACAATATAATGATTCGGCAACAGTAATTTGCTCATGCGGCAACCAATTTAACGTGGGCTCAACTAAGGGAACTATGCATGTAGAGCTTTGCTATAACTGCCATCCTTTTTACACGGGACAGCAAAAGTTTGTTGATACTGCTTCAAGAATTCAAAAGTTTGAAGATAAAATGAAAGCTAAAAAAATTATTGTTAAAAAGGAAACTGAAAGAAAAGAAGATGATGGTCCAAAGTCACTTAAGGAAATGCTTGCAGCTCTCAAGAAGAAATAAGATTTTCCTCTCCCCTCATACACGGTTAGTCCCACTGAATTGTGTATAATAAAACCCATATGGACGAAATAGAATCTCACATCATAGAACTAGATAAAAAAATAAGAGAAGCACAAGAACTTATTGCAGATCCTGATATGGGAACATTGGCATCTGAAGAGCTTATACGATTACGGGCAGAAAAAGAGGCATTAGTACAGGCAATGAGCGCAACACAAGGATATGATAATTCTTCAACATCCAATACTCCAGAAAATGATTTAGACTTTAGAAATGCAATCTTAGAAATTAAAGGCGCAGCAGGAGGGGATGAATCAAAATTGTTTGCAAATGAACTTTTAAGAATGTACCAACGATTTGCGGAAATAAAGGGCTTTCGGACTCAAATGCTAGATGAGTTTACTGTTAAGATTATAGGAAAGGATGCGTTCGGAACATTTAAATTTGAGGCTGGAGTTCACAGAGTACAACGAGTCCCCGAAACAGAAAAGAGGGGCAGGGTTCATACCTCAACAGTAGTCGTTTCACTTCTTCCAGAACTTGAAGATGTCGACTTACACATAAACCCAGATGATATAGAATTTGAGGCTTATCGAGCCGGTGGTCATGGGGGACAAAACGTAAACAAGGTCTCAACCGCTGTACGCCTCAAACACACACCATCAGGAATTGTGGTAACATGTCAAGATGAACGACAACAACACCAAAATCGGGAAAACGCTATGAAAATTTTGCGCGCAAAATTGTGGGAACTTGAACTTGAGAAACGTGCTGAAATGATTTCATCTTTAAAATCCACTCAAGTCGGAAAAGGAATGAGAGCGGAAAAAATAAGAACATATAATTTCCCACAAGATAGACTAACGGATCATAGAATTAATGAGTCGTTCCATAATCTACCATCTCTTATGGATGGGAACATAAACGATCTTATTGATATGCTTAAAAAATCCCAGGACGAGACAAACGCTGCTACATAATCCCAAAATACATCTTCATAAATATGTACTAAAGGTTTTGGAGAACTTCAACAACCTCAGGCAATATTAATTTTGTTCCTTTCATTTGAGGATTTTTAGAGGAACCATTGAGAAGCATTCGCTTGGAAACGTGTAAATACCATGATGCATCAGGATCCATTTTTTTTAACTTATCATATACGGGAGTAAAATCCACTTCTACACTTTCATAACTAGTCATGCCCTCGCCATTCCCGCTCTTTTCCCTCTTCCGAGGTCTTGCTTTAATTCTCACCCCACCATTTTTTGGATCCTTACGGACAGTTATCACATATCCCATAAGTTGAGCGAGTTTTAGCACTTCGTCATTTATCGTTTCTATTGCAATTCCTTTTCCCCATTTTGTATTAAATTGAATTCCTTTTTTCTCTATCTCCTCTTCTGCCCACAATCTATTCTCAAATCTGTGAATTGCAACATCCAACAGATCAAATCCAAAGCGAAGGCATGTCGCATCATCTCGTGGATACTGGAATTTTATTCCTGAAAGTAATGATACAAGTGAAAACTCGTAGATGTCCGAGGCAGGATCCGGGTAATACACTTCTTGAAAGTGATCATCATCAACCACATATTCGACCAAACGTGAAAGGGCATCTGCTTTGTGCTTATTTACTCTCAGCTCCTCCGACAAAGGCAAAACATATTCATAGGTAAGTTTTGCAGCACACGTATTCTCATTTTCAACCTGATGATGATCAAGAGGTCCCATCCCAGTATCTACATGTATTACCTCTTTTCCGTCTAAATGCTCAATAACGTCCTCTGATGCACGATTGGTGTTTAATCTTCCCCCAGCAGGAACTGTTATAACCTCCGCGCCTTCCCATCCTGACAAAAAACGTTTAATAATCCAAGAAGATGTTACTGCATCAAGGTCTGGAGAGTTATGAGTTACTATGATTTTTGACATATTTTTTGCATAAATTACTTATCTAAGTATATCATATACAACCCTGATTCTTGATTCTTTGTTCTGTATTCATATATCATGAGTATATGCCTGATAAACCCACAGTAACGCCTGAACACATAAAAAAATATCAACAAATCATGGGTGTTGCTGCAATTCCTAAGCCTCAAACAACACCTACAGCATCTAAAACCGCTACACAACCCGGAATAAAAGATGCCCGCCTATCATTTCTTTCCTCACTTCCTAAGCCTACAGGAATCGGAAATAAAATGTTTGTCTTCACAGGAAAAAAGAAGATAATAATAGATGGAACTGATAAGGCAGTAGAGAATGTAAAAACAATCGATGCTCAAAATATTAAAAAAGATACACCTCCACCTACGCCACCACCTGTCAACAAAGAGGATTTAGTAGCAAAACAAGTAGAAACTGTAACTATGCCTCTAACTCCGAAGGGTGAAGATAAAAAACCTAAAGATGCCATACCCACACCTACCACTAATCCAAAAAAAGCCGATCAGAAAAAGAAGTTCCCACTCGTGTTAATCTTAGTGTTTTTCTTTCTGTTTATGTGTGTTTGGATACTGTTTTGGCTTGCGTTTTTTGGTTTCATCAAAATATAAGCTAGAGGATTTATAGAAATACTTAAAATAACCGTGGAGAATTTGTCGGAAATATTATTTCGAAAAAGCCTTGAAAATCTCATCGGAAGATAATAAATCTGTCTTGCTCTCGTGTCTATTTTTCCATTCAATTTTTCCTTCTGATTTCTTTGAGATTACAAGTCTTACAGGAATACCTAATAAATCAGCGTCAGTAAATTTTTCACCAGGAGATATGTCTCTATCATCCCATAATATTTCCACTCCCATATCGTGTAAACTGTGGTATAGTGCTTCTCCTTTGTCCATAATTTCTGGGTCTTGATTGGCAAGTGTTAAAAGGTGTACTTTGTATGGCGCAACAGAATCAGGCCATACTATCCCCCTCTCATCATGATGCACCTCCACAATGGTACCCATAAGACGTGTGATGCCTATTCCGTAACAACCCATCAATACCTTCTTTTCTACTCCGTTCGCATCTTTATAGGTTATATTAAATGCGTCTGAAAACTTGGTTCCTAATGGAAAAATATTCCCAACCTCAATAGTTTTTGCTCTTTTAAGTACTCCGTGTCCAAGCTCACACTGCTTTCCTTCCTGAACAGGAGACACTTCTGTATTTGCTGAAAAATCACCACCAGGACAATAAATAATCTCATCCTCACCTGCAGGCGTTATAACCTGATACTCATGAGATACATCAGAAAATGCTCCTCCTGATGCTTGTGTCTCAATAGCCGTAAGTCCAACTCTTTCAAATACCTTCATGTATGTTTTCTTCATAATTTCATAGTAAGCTTTAAAATCCTCTTCCGTCGCATGGAATGAATACAAATCCTTCATAAGAAATTCCCTCCCCCGTAAAATTCCTGATTTTGCCCTCGCCTCATCCCTGAACTTTGTTTGAATTTGATACACATGCACGGGTAAATCTTTATATGAGGAGATAAATTGTGACGCAAGAGGTGAAATTACCTCCTCATGAGTCGGTCCAAGAGCATATTCATGTTTATATTGAGATATTACTTTAAAAAGAGCATCAAACAAGTCCCAACGGTTTGTTTGTATCCATGAATCTTTATTTTGCAAGGAGGATAATTCTAGCTCCTGAGCATCAGCTGCATCCATTTCCTCGCGTACAACTTTATTAATTTTCTCAATTACCCGAAGCCCTAAGGGTAAGTAATTATAAACTCCAGCCAATTCCCTTCGGATATACCCTCCACGAGTTAAGAGCTTCGCATTTATTGATGTTTCTTCTGCTGAAACATTTTTTGTTGTTTTCCCAAAAAGTTTTGAATATCGCATATGTGTAGTATAAGAACATAAGAGAAAGAATGCAATATTAATTCATGCTGTATTGACAACTAGTTAACAACACAGTATGCTTCAAATATGGTCGAGGGTCATAAACCACATGGACCTGACAAGAAAAAATCGAGGGTCGTCGGATGCATTGTAGGGGGCGGCATTATACTTCACGGTCTTAGCGCCTTAGCACTCTCTACTAAATCCGATATAGAAATTGAAAAAGATGACCGCACAATAAGCTACACGCAGCAAGGTGCAATTGAGGTTACATCCGGAGCGATTGTTCTACTTACCACATTCTCACGCAGAAAATGATGAAGCAACTGTTGGCGCGATTGAGAGAACTTCAAGTTTTTTAAAGAATTTTTCTTCGGGAATATATATAGTATCTGTTACAAAAATCTTCTCTGCTCTACAAGCCTCAAGCAAACCCGGAGCTTTATTTGAAAAAACAGCGTGCGTTGCAAAAACAAATACTTTTTTCGCTCCCATATCAAATAACTCGTTCACGCACTGAACAATTGTCCCACCAGACGAAATCATATCATCTACAATAAAACACGTGTCTTTTACCTCTCCTGTAACTTTCGCGACTTTTATTTTTCCAGTTACTATGTCCCGATCTTTCTCAACTGCTACATAGTCTATCCCTCCGAGTAAATTCTTTAGCAACTCAATTCTTCTTATTCCTCCCATATCAGGAGTTACAAGACAAGCATTGGATAAGTCAGACTCAATCTGCTTCACTTTTTCAGCAAATAAAGAAAGTGCTGAAAGGTGGTCTACTCCAATACTAAAAAGTTCAGGAATTTTTATAGAATGCAAATCAACACCAACAAAACAATTAGCCCCTGAAACCTCAATCATCTTTACGACTACCTCAAGTGAACGAGCCTCACCTGTTCTAAAAATATGGTCCTGACGCTGGTATCCTAAATAGGGAACTACTGCAGTAATATTTTTTGCTCCATTTCTTTTTGCTGCATCTAGCAGCAAACACAGCTCCAACAAATTTGAGTCAACTGGTGAACACGTTGGCTGACAAATAAGGACATCTTCATCTACTACGTCTTCCATTAGCATAATCCTCCGTTCACCATCCGGAAATAAATGGTTCTCAACTTCCGATAGTGGTAGACCCATGTTCTGAGCAATTTTCTCAGCTAATGGTCTATTCGCGCTACCTGAAAATATCTTCATGAAACAATTGTACGAAGGATTCTCATCTATAATCAAGATGGTATTACAAAATCAACTCGCGACTTAATGATTCCCCAGATTCAATTTTTTCAATAGCGCAAGATAAAAGATTTGCGACTGACACAACTGTAACCCGTTTGTTTTTTTTCATTTCTGAGTGTAATGGTATTGTATCAGTAATTATTAATTCATCCACCATACTTTTTGCGAATTTCTCCGGTGCGTTACCAGAAAACAAACCATGAGTTGCACAAATAATAACTTTTTTTGCTCCGGACTTTTTTAAATATTCTGCCGCATGAATAACTGTCCCCCCCGTATCTATCATGTCATCCACTAATAGTATATTCTTCCCCGCTACATTCCCAATCATAGCTAACGCACTTGAAGTATTGTTTACCATAATATCCCGCTCCTTATACACCAATGCTATCTCATTCACTCCTAACAGCCGTGCATAACCAGTAGCTCGAGCCATACTGCCTTTATCAGGCGCTGCTACTACTAAATTTTTCAGATTTCTTTTTTTAATTTCAGGAATAAGGGAATATGAACCATATAAGTTGTCCCAAGGTCCTTTTATGAAACCCTGCTGCTGCTCAGAATGAATATCAAGGGTAACAATTCTATTAACGCCTACGTTTTCCAAAATACTAGCGACTACAGATGCAGAAATTGGAACTCGGGGCATTTCCTTCCTGTCTTGCCTACTATAACCAAAATATGGAATGATCGCAGTTATTTCATCCGCTGATGACCTACGTGCTGCATCAATCATAAAGACTAGCTCTAAAAGGGAATCATTTACGGGTTTACATGTTGGTTGGATTATAAAAACGTGCCTACGACGCACATTTTCAGGAACCTTAATACGTATTTCACCATCTGAAAACACACTAACAGGACTAAATAATTCTTTCCTTAAAAGACTTGCCACTTTTTTAGCAAGAACGGGGTTAGATCTTCCAGTCAGAAGTACATAATTATTTGACCGCACAGCGCCTACAGCCATAATATATTTCTATTAAATGAATAGTGCTCAAATTTAAAAACGTTACTATTTTCCAAGCAATCCTCCAAGTCCGCCTCCCATCTCCTGCATCTTTGAAGCTGCTTTTTTTTGAGCCTTCTCAAGAGCCTCGTTTAATGCATCCACAGCATCTCTCATATCTTCATCATTTACTTTGAAACTTTTAACCTTCATGTCTGCAGTCAACTCAACTGATACGCGACCTCGGGATGCTGTAACTACTATAGTTTGCAGTTCTTTTTGAATCTTTATTGCTTCGTCTCTTAGTTTTTTCACATCTCCTAGGGCACCAAGCCCTTTCATAGGATTAAACATATTTTTAAACACCACCCTTCTTATTCAAATTCGTATATCATTAACTTCCTAACTTTGCTTGTCAATTATCCTAATTTTTTATACTAATTGCAACTTCTTTTTGTAAGATTTCTTGAATGTGAGATAAGATTATTGCGTAATTTTGCTTTTCCGTTAATCTTCCCAAATGAAATGCGGAGGGAGCTTGAATAACAAACCCGCTCGCATCTTCCATAATTTTACATCCTCGTAATAAACCTGCAAGAATTTTATTTTCTTTATTAACTGAATCTAAAAGTTTTTTGAACAGATCGAAAACGCGATCTTCAACCAATTCAGGGTTTTTTTTCTTCAACTCGCCTTCTCCCTCTACCTCCGGTATAGTTTTCGTTGTCTTTTGAGCTTCTATATTCTTGTGAGGTTCAGCACTCTCTTTACTCTCTGGAGCTGCATAGTTTTTTTCTGAAACGCAAAACTCTATAACAGCAAGCTCCAGTGGTAACTGAGGTAAAACTGCTCCCCGCAATCCCTTATATGCCTCGTCTAAAAGATTTAACAACCTCTCTACCCGCTGGATATCTGTATTTTTTTTCTGTGATACGTAATTTAACAACTCGCCATGCAATATGCTTGCCATCCTTTCAATAATGACTGCAAAATCTGTATTCACAGAAGACAAAGATTCAATTTCTGATAATGCCTTGTGTGCATCTTTTTGAAAACAAAAATTTATAATAGACCTAGCTGAAGAATCTATTGACCCGATTTTAAACTGTGACTCAACCAGGCTCAACGTAATCTTTCCTTTTGCCTGAAGGCTTAATTCCTCAAGTATTTTTGCTGCATCCCGAAATGCACCCTGAGAAAGCAGGGCAACCCGTAATAAGACACCATCCTCTAATTCTAACCTCTCTCCATCAACGATTCTCAGCATGCTTCGAGACAACTCATCCGTGCTAGGTTTCTCAAAAGGAACTAAAAATACACGGGAAATAATTGTTTCAGGCAACTTTCCTGTTTCGGTTGTCGCCAAAATAAAAACTACGTGACCTGGAGGTTCTTCAAGTGTTTTTAAAAGTGCGTTAAATGCCTCAGTAGTCAGCATATGAACTTCGTCAATAATATATACTTTTTTTGAAAGAACTGATGGGGAAAATTTTATCCGCTCACGAAGCTCTCTTATTTCATCTATCCCTCGATTGCTTGCAGCATCAATCTCTAAAACATCTACTGCTGTGCCATTTGTTATTGAAATACATGCAGAACATTTATTGCATGGCTCAATACTAAACGGGTCACTCTGCTTTCTTTTTTCACAGTTTATCGCCTTAGCTAAAATTCTTGCGGAAGATGTTTTTCCAAGTCCTTTTGGACCCGCGAATAAAAATGCGTGCGGAATTGACTTTGAGGAAAGAATTGCCGAAAGTCTGTTGCGAACTTCTACAAGATCAAGCTCTGAGATTAATTGCGGACGGTATTTTCTATAGTAAACCATAATTGAGAATCACTCGTGGTGCTCACCTAATAAGTGTTGGAGACCGTGGGCAACCCAAAAACAAATTTTATCATCTACCAATTTGTTCTCAAATGAGGCTTCGTTAATTATCACTGGGTATGAAATAATTACATCTCCTAGCATCAATTTATCTGACTTTACGACCATCCCCTCACCTTCAGTTTGCGAGAACGATAAAACATTTGTTGTCTTATCTAAATTCCTATACTTTTTATTTAAAGCGCGCATCTTGCGATCACCAACTATAGCAATTGACACCTCAACAGGGGTCGTGATCCCACGATCAGATATTACACGCCTAACCGTTTCTTTAATTTTTTTTCTATCAACTCTATACCTGCTCTCTACAAAAATTTGGGTGGTAATATCACTCATGTGCTTTGGACAGTATGAACCTACTGCGCAAAAATTTAGGCTGCCTTTTGAGCCATTTGTTTTGCGAATTTACGAGTTAATTCTTTTTTAAATTTTCTTTTTACAGATGGTTTATGATAAAATTCACGCTTCTTCATTTCTAAAATAATCCCTGATGCTGCTACGCCTCGAGAAAATTTTCTTATCATTGAGTCATTACTATCTCCCGGTTGCTTTTTTATAAATACCATAAAAATAAACACCCCCTTTTTACTAGGAATGCAATCCTAAAATTGATACCTAGAATACACTTGAATTTACTCCAAGATGTGGCTTCATTATATTCCTTTCAGAACATATTGGCAAGCTTTACATCATTTACTCTTACTCTGAGCCCACTGGACCTCGAAGGTGAAAATGAAGATGGTAAACGTCTTGTGCCCCGCCGCCATTTACAACAATCCTATATCCTTTCCCCATCAATTTTTCATGATCTATAAGCTTTCTTACACCATTGGAAATTTTTGAAATGATATTGCTATCCGCATGGAAAAAATCCTCAATGTGTTTCTTGGGAATTATGAGAAGATGTATTTTAGATAATGGATTGATGTCTGGAAATGCTAATATATCTGGGTCTTCATAGGTAAATTCTTTTGGAATTTCACCGGATACAATTTTGCAAAAAACACAAGACTTATCTTTCATGCTTAGCTAAGTTTACAAGACATAAAAAGTGATTACAACCATATCTACTTCTTAAAAAAAGTGCTTATAGCATCTCTAAGTCTTGAGGGATGATCTTTTTTCTGAACGCCCTTGTGAAAAGCTCGCTTTAATTCTGTCATGTAAGCATAAGGTAGGTCTTCTGTTATGTGTCCGCATTGCTTTTCATCTTGGGCTACACTAAATAACTGTGTTAAAACAGCCATCTCGCGACGCGACAACTCTACTTCAACTCGGGCGTTTAGACTTTGCCCAGGAATGGGAATAAATCTTTCCTTCACCAACTCCACAAGATCTATTTTATGTTTTAAATATGAAAAATCGTGGAACTCTCTTGCTCTATAGCGTCTGAGTGATTGAATAAGCTTCTTATCCTCAAGTCTCCGTTGCCAAAAGGAAACATCTTGGTAAGATAATTTTACTCGATACGGCTTATTATGTGCATAAAACTTGGGGTCTGAGACCATTTTCTCAACATCGTGCACAACCCTCCTGGGGTTCAGTTCCGCTGACATATGCCACTATTTTATCACAGACTTCCATTTCTATGAAAATCACTGGGATTACATCTATTTTCGTGTAAAAAAAGCTAATTTGCTTAACGCACTACAAAGACGACTTTTCCTCTGTCCGGGGAATGGCTGTTGGAGTCTTAAAGCTGAAACAGAATCTTCCTGATGGGTGTATGAAACCTGTATCAAAATTAGGATCACTTCTCATTGCTGTTTTTCCTTGGGGGAAAGATTTCTTATTATTTGATCCTACCTCTGTAGAACTTGAGAAAACTGCGCATAGCTGATAGTTGTTATTATTCATGGGAATATATTCATATTCTTTTTTTGTTTCTGGGTCAGTTACTTGCTCTTTTGAAAGAGTATAGAAATTATATTCATTAACTTCACCCAAGGTTAATGGTAGTTTTCCAAATCTGTCAAAATAACTGTTTATACCATACCTGATATTTGAAAGGTCATTCTGTCTTTCCATATCAAATTTCGTGGCACGAACCGCAGCAGGACTCCCGCTACTGTTAAATCCATAAATAATAGCGCCTAAAATAATTACTCCAAGGATTATTACTCCCAATATATTTTTTTTCATGATTGTTTTCTATCTCCCCAGACATCTAGGAAGAAGTATGCAAAAACAGATCCTGCTACAAGTAACGTTACAAAAAGATGCGCAATGCTCCGCTCTGTAACTGAACCTCCAAGTAGCTGATATACCGCTCCAATGAGATGACCCATCATAATAATAAATGTCCCAATAAGAGTAAGATATATTAAGAATTTTCTAATTTTAATTCCCCTTACTGCTGGGTTTTTAATTGCTTGCCTTTTAAGTATTAAAAAAAGCACTGCAAATATTGGATACGCTACCATAAGACTAGCTATGTAAAATTGCATAAAGTATTGACCTGTGCTATAAGCAGGTTTTAAATTATCCAACTTATCAGGTAAAAATTCATCTACCGCAAACTGGAATACTCCTCCCAAAGCTGTTGCCCAAACGTAAAGTGCTATAAAAAGCATTACATATAAAAAACCAACCCACATGCCAAAATGAGGTGCAGGCGGAGGAGGAATAGAAATAGTGTCTATACTTTTTTCGTTTAAAGCAGAATTTATTGTAGATTCTTGCCAACCACTCTTTATAAGTGCGCCTCTGATCTGATCATCTGATGCCCCTTTCTCGCGTACAATCTCAATGTACTTTCTGAGCTTACCGTCTGACATATATTATTAACCCTAACAAATAGAAAGGATGAATGCAATATTTACTACCTGCCTATTTTAAATTCAGTAACATCTCCGTCTTGCATGATGTAGTCTCGTCCTTCAAGTCGTGCTTTTCCTGATGTTCGAGCAGCTTTCCATCCACCAAGTGATAAAAAATCATTGTAAGACACAATTTCTGCCTTGATAAATCGCTGCATAAAATCAGTATGAATCTCACCTGCTGCCTCAACAGCATTTGATCCCTTCTTAATTGTCCATGCTTTCACTTCAACATCTCCACATGTAAGGTATGATATGAGTCCAAGCTTGTCATATGCTTTTTGAATGAGTCGTTCAAGACCTGATTTTTTCACTCCAAGCTCTGCAAGATAATTTTTAGAATCCTCTTCACCAAGTTCTGCAAGTTCCGATTCAACCTGTGCACAAATTACAACAAGTTGTTGACTATCAACACCTAACAATTCTGAATACTTTTGAATAGTATCTTTATTTTGCTCGTCAGAATACATATCTTCGGAGACATTTAAAACTATAACTTCTGGCTTGGAGGATAGTAATTGAAGCTCTTGGATCAGCTCTTTCTCCTCCTCCTCAAGAGTAACGGATCGAGCAGGTTTTCCAGAATTCATCTCCACAAGCAACTTGTCAACTAATTTTTTCTTTGCAGGTTCTGCCTTAAGAGTTTTTTCATTCATCTTACCTAGCGTTTGAAGATCAGCCAAGACTAGCTCAGCGATAATAGTTTCGTAATCAGATTTTGGGTCTACTGCACCTTCTTTTATAACATCAGAATTTTCAAAAGCACGCACTACATGAGCTACTACTTTTACTTCCCTTATATGGGAAAGAAATTTATTGCCCAACCCTGCTCCTTCTGAGGCTCCTTTTACAATTCCCGCAATGTCTATAAACTCAATTAACGCATGCTTTATTGGAGGAAGACTTGACATGCTTAACTCAGTCTTTATTATCTCTGCAAGTTTCTCAAGACGCTCGTCAGGAACTGGCACCACTCCAATATTCGGCTCAATGGTTGCAAAAGGATAGTTTGCAGCCAAAGCCTGCTGCTTTTTTAAAAGCGCATTAAATAATGTAGACTTTCCAACATTTGGAAGACCAACGATCCCTACTGATAGGTTCATATTGAGAATTATATCACGCGCTAGAGATATTTACTCACAAACCGTGCGCTCTCACAAAGCTTTTTTAACCCCGCATTTACCTCAAGAGTAATTAGTCCTTCATACTTAACTTCTCGTAACAAATTTAAAAACTCAT
>CAYMYC010000005.1:0-63113 GCA_964394645.1 uncultured Gammaproteobacteria bacterium
AGACTTATAGTGGTAAAAAAAGGTATAATGAGATATATCTGAATCTAGACCAACTATCATTTTTCTAAGCACATATCCTCCCCGTGAATGCGGGATAGCAACATTTACGCAAGATTTACTAAAATCGAGTCAAAAACTTCTGGGATCTCTTGTAGAATGCCGCGTTGCTGCTCTTAACTTAACTCCTTTAGACACATATAAGTACCCTAAAGAGGTGGATTGGAAAATAGATCAGAATAACATTAACGATTACCTAAAGCTTGCGGAAAATATAAATAAAAACACAAATGTAACTGGAGTAATAATCCAACATGAATATGGAATATTTGGCGGAACTGAAGGAGAATTACTTCTTGCATTCATGCAAAATTGTCGTAAACCAATGCTTGTGACACTCCACACTGTTCTTCCAAACCCTAACCCAAAAATGAGAGAAATTACTGAAAGCATTATAAACCTTGCTAATACAGTTGTAGTGCTCACAAACAACTCAAAAAAAATTATAGAAACTCTCTACCCTAGATTTAGCAACAAAGTCTTTATGGTTCCTCACGGAATTCACTCTGTATCACAATCAAATCCAAAAAGCCACAAAATGAAATTACACTTAGAAAACCGTATTATTCTAAGCACATTTGGTCTTTTGGGTAGAGGAAAAGGAATAGAATATGTGCTTCAAGCGCTTCCAGAAGTCATCAAAAAATATCCCTCCGTGCTATATCTTATTCTCGGAGAAACTCACCCAGTTGTAAGAAGGAACGAAGGAGAAAAATATAGAGTGGAACTTGCCAATCTTATAACAAAACTTAAGATTGAAAACCATGTAAAATTTTATGATCAATACTTTAACCTACCTGATTTATTTGATTTCCTAAAAGCAACTGATATCTACATAGCAACTTCAACTGACCCAAATCATGCAGTAAGTGGAACCTTCTCTTACGCACTAGGCACCGGACGCGCGGTAATAAGTACTGAATTTGCTCAAGCAAAGGAAATTATTACGCCTGAAAATGGCAGGTTAGTACCTATTAAAGATCCTCCAGCGTTGACAAGTGCAATACTCAGCCTATTGGGAGATAAAAAAGGGCTTTCACAGATGCATAAAAATGCATATAAAAATACGCGCAGCATGATGTGGAGCAATGTAGCACGAGAATACCTCTCCCTACTTGGTAAATTATCTGTGCCACCCATAAAAATTGACCACCTCATACATATGACTGATAATTTTGGATTATTTCAGTTCGCACGTCATTCAAATCCAAATAAAGATTCTGGTTACACACTAGATGATAATATTCGTGCTCTTATAGTATGCAGCTGGCTCATTAAAATTGGATATACAAATAAAACGCAACATCTCTTAAAGGTCTATCTTAAATTTGCCAAATATTGTCAGCAAGAAAACGGCTCTTTCATAAATTATGTAGGATATGATGATAAAAAGCCTACAAAACAAAATAACTCAGAAGACTTAGGAGATGCACAAATGCGTGCACTATGGGGATTATCTGAAATAATGACAAATATAAAAATTTCCTCAGCTTTAAGAAACGAGGCAAAGCAAATTTTCCTACTTAATCTGAAGCAAAACACAAATCTCACACATTTACGTGCAAAAGCGTTGGCAATAAAATCTTTTTCCCTTGCTTTACCAGTACTCCCAGAAATGAAACTTCTGCTCAACGCCAAAATAAAGGAATATGCAGATTCGCTTCTTTACGCATTAACCAAAAACTCAATTAAATCTTGGAGATGGTTTGAGCATGACTTAAATTATAACAATGCTCTCCTTCCTGAAAGTTTACTTATAGCGGGTGACACTTTAAAAAATGATGAATATACGAATCAAGGACTTTTAAGCTTACAATTTCTTATTAGTAAAACATTTTCTAAAACATACATACCAATAGGACACACAAATTGGTATAAAAATAAGGAAAAAAGAAGCAGCTATGATCAACAACCAGAAGATCCCGCTTCAATGATTCTTGCGTTAGCTTGCGCATATCGCTACACTGGAAAGGATAATTATAGAAAATTGGCTAATATATGCTTTAGTTGGTTTCTTGGCAATAACAGTTTAAAAAAAGCGCTTTATGATCATGCAAACGGTGGTTGTTATGATGGGTTACACCCTGACCGAGTCAACCTAAATCAAGGAGCAGAATCACAAGTATCGTATTTAATGTCAAGTATTGTAATCACGCAATTAAATGAAAATTAAACAAATTAAATATATTTTTCCAAATATAGATGTAGCGCGCTACAATCTGGCAGTATGGCAAAAAACAGATGATAATTCCGTATGTTTTATAGGTCGTGAGGTAACAAGACCTGGTGAAAATGGTGAACCTGATACTGGAATTCTAAAACTGTTTGAGATAGATCAAAACGGTATAACTATACACGAACGCATTATATGGAAACCGTTATACGACAATATTAACTTGGAAGACCCACGAGCACTTCTTCTGGACAATGGAAATTTACTAATAGGACTCACATCAGTTCTAAGAGGCAAAACTGGAAAACCAGTTCCATTTCCAGCTATTGTTAAAATAGACTCCCTCCTTTCATGGAAACAAGAACTTCCCCCATTTCTTTTCATAGGTACCTTCGGTCCTGGGAAAAATTTAACTCCGATTGATAACACTACATACCTATTTCGCCCTGAATCTGAGGACTACTACCATAAACTATTAGTATTCACACTTCACTCACAAGTTCCGGAAAAACTGGGAGACATAGTCTTCCCTGTTAATTTACCATGGGCAACTTGGAGAATGGGAACTACCATGCCTCCACTGTGGATTACACCACATGAAGCACTTTTTATTATTCATGGAATTTCAAAAAAAATAATTGACGGTAGCGAAAAATATGTATACAGCATTGGACGTGCAAAATTAACCCGACAGGAAAATCAATTTCAGGTTACGGTAGCACCAGACCCAATACTCACACCAGATAATTTCCTAGATAAAAACGGCTCTCCGCTTGTAGAAGAACTACACCCTGAGGAAAGGCGTGTTATTTATTCCTGTGGTGGACTGATAAAAAAAGAGGAAAGAGACACGCTATCTTTGTATGTAAATGTTGGTGACAGAACTACTTTTGAGGTTGAATTTTCTTTATCTGAACTTACCCAAGGTCTATTTTAAGCTTTATACCAACCTATTTAACTAAAAAAATCTACTTAACCTGTTCAGCAACGGCTTGCCTGTATGAATTCCTATCCCACGGGGTTGAATATTTTTTTTGTTTACATTATTCTAAGTATGATAGAATTTATGACTGAAGAATTATCTACAAGCGGAAAAAATAATTTACAAGGAGCTGGAGCTGAAAAAAGGTCAAATCCTCTTACGTCTTTTATTCATGATAATTCTCGCGTCAAAAAATCTCAGGATGATGAGTTGATAGATATACATATTGGAAATCCGCTGCGTAAAATTACAAAACTACTTGAAGATATCAAACAGCAGAAAGCATTTTCATTTACCCTGAAAGGCTCGCTTGGCATTATGGGAATTGCAGTAGTATTGGGCACATTTGGAATAATGGGCGGAACGCGCGCCTTCTGTGAAAAAGGTATTCAAACTAGAATTGGTAAAATTACATCACTCACATACGAAGATTCATTAAGGCCAAATCTTTTCTCCTATTTTCCTTTTTTAGAAGATTTTGCGGGAGGAAAAACTGAAAAAAGAACAGTTCTTATAGAAGAAGATAGATCAGTACTGAAACTTATATTTAAGAATCATTTTTCAGCAATTGCCTTGTCTTATAATACTGACTATTTTGTAACTGGTTCGTATGATTCATGTACTCAGTCTATAACTTTAGAAAATCCAAACTCACTTCAACCATATAGTGAGTCGAATTAAAAAGGAATATCATCTTCTGAACCTGAATCTATAAAATAAGCCCTGTATTTACAAAGACCACAAGAATCAGAAGGAAGTGGCTTATCTCCATCTAATACTTTTGAAATATCTGCAATAAGTGAATAAAATTTATCCATATTAGTTTTAACTTCATGATATCGGGGAATTGCCGTGAAAACTATTTTCCCGTCTTGTAGTCTCATCTCTTCTGGATTTACACTTACAATTCCTAATTTTGAGATCTGAACTGGCTCCCCTTTCTCAGGATTTTCTAATGCGAATTTATATGCATGTAATTGGCTTGAGTATTTGTCTAATAATTTTTCCTCATCGGGTGGAGTTATCTTAAAATCGATAACCGTATGCGTACCATCCTCTAGTCGAGTAAGAATATCAAACCTTCCCTGAATGTAACAATTCGTGGCTCCAGGAATTGGTATTGACCTGAGAAATCCTTCCTGCACTGAAATGATTCCTGACGGAAGCCCCGGGTGAATAGAATTTAAGTTGTTACCCATAATTGAATCCTGAAGCAATTTATTTATGCGTGTAAACATTGAGGGGAAAATACCAGGTAACGCTATCCCATACTTAATCTTATGATAGTAACAGTGCTTACAGTCATTCCACAAATAACCAAAATCAGAAGGTGATAATTTATATCTTTTGTCCTGCATGCTATGTTTATTATACTGCTGAGCTTCTCAGATTGCGAATATTGTAAAATAAATATATAAATACTTATCCTCTTATCCCGTATTTTGAGACCACCAGATACAAAGTTGAAACGATGGTAGAATTGTCTTCCATAAAACATGGTAAAACAGTTGCAGATCTAGGCTCAGGAGATGGAAGAATATCTATTGCTTTTGCAAAAAGAGGGGGAATTGTAACAGGATATGAATTAGATCCGGAGTTAGTCAAAAAATCAAACATATTAATAAGTCAAGCAAAGATAAATCAAAGCATACATATTTTAAATAAAGATTTTTGGAGCACTAATTTATCTAAATTTGACATAGTCACAATTTATCCTATGCCTGATATAATGCTTCCTCTTGAAAAAAAATTATTGAATGAGTTAAAACCAGGAGCACAAGTACTTACAAATTATTACCAATTTCCGAAATGGGTAAGTATAGTATGCAAAAATAACATATACCTATACCAGTCATAAAGTAATCAGGTAGTTATCGCTAAAAGTGGCACAAAGATTGTTTGTGCCACTGAAGTAACAATTACTTCATTTGTTTTGGCAGCACTACTACAGCAACATACACTGCAGAAAGACCTACCAAAATATATACTATATTTGAAATAAGCGATCCAACTCCAAATATTGCGGCAACTAGATCAAATTGAAATAGTCCAACTAAACCCCAGTTCAAACCGCCTACTATTAAAAGCACGAAGGCAACCATTGTTAATACTTTCATTTTCTTCACCTCCTCTCAAAAATCATATAAAAAGAAAGGGATAGCTTTTCTAGAAGATAAAACGAGGCAAGAGGTGTATACATAAAAAAACCCTCACTTATATATACAATATCAAGCGTTTTATAACTTGACAAGTAGTAAACCCACTATGGTTTCTTATTTTCTAATACATTATGAGTTAAAAATAAAACTGCTATTAAGAATATAGGGAAAGATACGAGCGTAAAATTAATAGGTGAAGTATATGTTCTGAAAAAAATTGTAGCAAATAAACCCAAAATAAAGAATATTCCTCCACCTAGCCGCTCATGCCTCCAGGCAATAATTAATGCCATAAGGAAAATAATATTTGGAATTAAATGTATCACAAGACTTAGTAAAACTTCAGAACCAGATTTTGAAAGAGAAAATACATCAGCTGCGAAAATTCCTAGAAAGCAGATGTATAAAATAGATAACCCCCGTGAAACAGCAAAGGAAACATCACGCACCTTATTCATGTTATAAGTGTATCACCAGTTAATAAAAAGTATGTGAGCTAGCTCAAATAGATTTATTGAGACTAAAAAGCTGAATCTTTCTTCATACCTTTTTGCATTACATTGAAGGAAAGGAAGAAGCATAAGGCTACCAAAAGAGCACCCACAATAAAAGGTAAAGGTATTGCAATTGTAGCAAGAAGCCCACCTAATATAGGTCCTATGATCATCCCCATGCTTTGATATGAAGCATTTAACCCCATTATAGACCCTTGCGATTTTGCATCAGCCTCCTGAGATAAAATTGCAGGAATTAGAGTCTGTACGATACTATTAAATAACCCGAGAATAACCATAGCAAAAACAAAAATAGTGACAGAATTAAATAACGGCATAATAAGCATGGCAAGAGCTGTAAAAACTATTGATACCATAAATGCACGCTTAACCCCTAACCATTTAGAAAATCTTTGAACTAATAATGTTTGAGTTATAAGACCCACGACACCAAAAAGAGTAAAGAGCATAGCATTTTGGGATGATGATAGATGCAACACATTCAAAACAAATGGTTGAAACCCATAAATAATTGAACACGAGAAGGCAAGAAAAAATATAAGTGAGATGAGAAATGTAGGACCAACTTCAGGATTTACAAGCGTTTTTACCATTAGCGGAAAATCAAATAGTTTTCCATGTCTTACTTCACCCATATGCTTGTTTGTTTCAGGAAGAAAAAGCATGGTTAAAATAGCCGCAATGAGCGTAATTACTCCAGCAATAATAAAGGGTACTCCCTCTCCAAAACCTATGGTAAAAGCAGCGACTGCGGGTCCAAACACAAATCCAAAACTAAAAGCTGCTCCGACTAAACCAAACGCGCGCGGACGATCCTCAGGTTTTGTGGAATCTGAAATTACAGCAAATACGACAGGAATATTTCCCGCAGTTAATCCGTCAAGTGCTCGGGCAAGAAACAAAAATAACGCATTTGGAGCAAATGCCATAATAAAAAATGATGCTACTGTCCCCAAAATTGAAGTAACTAATAAAGGGCGTCTTCCATACTTATCAGACAAACGACCTATAATTGGGGTTGACGCAAATTGACAGATTGAAAAAATAGCAAACAGTAGACCGTTTTCAAAGTCTGATAAGCCAAATTTTTTAGAATAACCGTAAAGGATCGGAATAATTATTCCGTATCCAAGCATATTCACCATCGCAATAAGTGCAATTATTAATAAATTCCTGTTCATGTGTATAAATTATATACGCAAAATTTCCGTACGCATATCAACTTCTATTCTACCAAAAATCAGGAATTTTCAGAATAGCTTTTATTTCTTTACATCATGCTCATGCAGTGCATCTTCACGAGTTTTATGTATAGTTCCGTCTAGATGCTCAGGTGGTGCGTAAATTGTGTATAATTTTAAATCACCGTCTCCCAAATTTATTATATTATGAACGGTACCTGCTGGGACAAATAATACATCGTTCCTCGATACATCTTTTTCTTCCCCATTTAGGATTGCTTTTGCTCTACCATCAACAAAAACCAAAATCTGATCTGTGTTTGGATGCGCCTCTTCCCCAATTTCACTCCCTTTAAGAACACTCATTATTACAAGCTGAGCTTTTTTCCCCGTATGTAAAACTTTCCGAAAATATGTATTATTCTGCGTAAGATTGTAAATATCTTCTTTGAACATGCTTCACCTCCCCTACCGTATGCTATGTTTATAAAACCTCCATAAAATCTTTATATCCCTAAAGTAATCTTTAAATTCACAGATAGTAATCCTTATTATTAACTTCATCTTACAAAACTATAAACCTTTTTAGTTACTACTTCATTGATTAGAATCAACGACATGGAACCGTACAGTTATTACCATATAATGGTGATTAGATTAATTAAAATTGGACACTATGTTCTTTTTGAAACTAAAACAGATACAAAAATACTATGTTTGGATGAGACTAAATCCTACGCTTGCATATTTGCTGAAGGTATTGGAAAAATACTCGTTCAAGCAAAAAATATACACGAAATAAACTGCATACTTTCTAGGGGAACTTACCGAATGTACGATGTCATAAACGAACCTAATCTTACCGACTTGACCCATTTAGAACTATTTGTAGGAGAAGGTCATTGGCAAGGATATCTATTACCTAATAACATGCCAGGGGATAAGAAAAAAAGGGCAAGAATAATTCCCACAAGAGAACTAATTACGAGAAGCTCATTTTAAACTCCACCTAAAACTTCCGCTTTTAAGCGTTCTATATTCTCTACCACTAAAAAATTTCTATTAAAACTCACCAAATTTTTATCTTTTAAAATTTTCAGCTCACGACTTACAGTCTCTCTAGTCATACCTGTTAATGCTGCCAAATCTTTCTCTGAAACAGACAGAACGCTTCCTCCGGAGGAATTTTTCTCACCAAACCGCTCCAACTGAATTACTAACTCTGAAATAAGCCGCTCATATGCACTCCCTCCCATAAGATATGCCATTCGCACCATCATTCCGTCAGTTCCAGAGTATACGCGTGCTAAGAGATCAAACATTACATCAGTATTTTGCTTAACAAATGCTAAAACATCATCCTTGGGTGCCCTTCTAAATTGACAATCGGTAAAAGCCTCAAAATAGTATTTGTTGTATGTATTATTTAATGCGTATGACATGGGGAAAAAAGAATAGGACTTAAAAACATTAACTACCAGCTCCTCTCCTTTTTTAGATATAAGATATTCTTTAACAACTCCAGATGTTAAATAAAAGATACCCGTAGGCTCTTCTTCAGCTCTTATAATAATCTCACCTTTCTTCACAACCTGAAGCCTATATTGAGAGAAAAAAATATCAAGTTTTTGACGTACTGCAGGTATCACGAGTATATTGTAGCAAATAAAACTTTAAATAAGTTAATTTAGTATGGCGATTGAGATATTCAACAATAAAGCAAAGCTAACCCATACAATATAAGGGTACAATAAGTAACCTGAAATTCTTGAAACTTTTGAAAATAACTTTATACACATAAAAATACTTATCCAAAGAAAAATTATTACGAAAACTGAGAACCAGGGCATATGAAGATAAAAAAACACATAAGACCAAAGAAAATTTAAAATTAGTTGCGTCATAAAAAACTTTACTGCTAAATTATATATTTTCTTGTTTTTTGTTTTCTTGTCCCAAATAATATAAAACGCAGTCCCCATCATAAGATATAGAATTGACCAGACTGGAGCAAATACAAATCCTGGGGGAGTAAAAAATGGCTTTTCAAGTGACGCATACCATGTTGGAATTGAAGGATATGTTACAAGACTTCCAAGTCCAGCAATAATAAAACAAATAGATAGTGCAACTATAAACTTAATAAATCTCATATGATTAGTGTTTGAAAAAATGCATACAAATTTCTACAAATTTTTTCCACTAAATGAAGTGAATATTTTTTGTGATATACTCTGTCCTTTTATCTTTCCTGGTATAAAATTGTTCCTTCCATCTGTATGGTCTACCAAGTCTATTGCCTGATCTGTTGTACTTTCAAATGATTGCCCAAATGTCGCAACAGGTATAAAGAGAAAAAGAACAATTACTGAAACTACAAGAATCATAGATAATGCTTTGAAACTTCTAGAATGGTCATTTTCCATATTGACTAACTATTTCAAAATTCTATACAAAAAAATACACAATATAAGGATTTATCTATACGGCGCTAAGATTCGGCGCTAAGATTTTTTTAGAAGCTGAAAAAAGCTACTTATTTTTTGACCCCATTTGCATTCCAATCCAATTACCAATCCAAACTGCTATAAAAACTACAACACCTAACTCAAAACTTGCTGAAAAGAACCACGCAATAAGTCCACCAATTGCAGAGGGAATAATAAATATTTTGTATTTATCCCATATTTTTTCTTTTGAATGTGTTTTTATTTTTTTATTTGCCATATTACTACTATGGAATACTCCCCACACCAATGTCAAGTATTGACTTGCAGTAACATCTCACATAGTATTAAATACTATGACTGATACAACATGCCCCAAGTGCGGATCAGAATTATCTCCAGTAACCATTACGACAACAGGCAAAAAACTTCAAAGATGCTCCACTGGAGTATGGGATAAAGATGAAAGAAAAAATATCGGATGTGACTATATAAAATGGTTAGAGGTGGAACCTGAAACTCTTCCTGAAGCATGTCCTAAATGCGGAAGTCCGCTTGTTTTATCTACAACGAAAAATGGAAAGAAAATGAAAAAATGCAGTACAAACGTATGGGATAAGGAAACAAAAAAAGCAACCGGCTGCGACTATATAGAGTGGATAAATGGATCAAGCGAGGACTTAGACGAAGATTGCCCTATGTGTGGCAAAAAACTAGTACTATACACTACTGCAACTGGAAAGAGAATGAAAAAATGCCAAACTGCCGGATGGGATAAAGAAAAACGGATGGCAACCGGTTGCACATACATTCAATGGTTAAAAATGGGCGAGTACGAAAAGGCTTAAACACTTACTCTAAATCTACTCTTTCTATCTTTAATAAAACTACTTGAAGCCTTCATACTTATCAGTCACCTGCTCATAAGTCTGGGTTGGCAAATTTTCATTTTCTTTTACGCTTGATATATCTACAAATTCTTGATCTGCGGGAACTATAAAAATATTATCTGAGACAGGAGACTCTATGCAACTATCTCTGTATTCTTCTATCCCTTGCGAAATTTGCTTTTGCATACCTAAACTAGCTGTCTTGATAAAACTATCCGACAGTGAAATTTTTGTAGCGCTCTCACTGTTCCAGATATATACCGTATTATCCTTATATAAAACAGTGACATTTTCTATTGGATTTATTGAAGTAATTTGGGTGTATATTTTTCCGTTTTTTATGTATGTTTGTGTTTTTCTTCCTCTCTTATCTTTATAGTCACATTTTATACTCATTTTTTTTGTGAGGATATCTTCAAGTGAAGTAAATAAGGCATCTTGAGAGGAGTTATTTACTGGTAAAAACATTTTTCGTGAATTCTGAACAACCACATAACCTCCAACACTCACCAGAAGAGTAATAATAATGAGTAAAATAATTCCTATTTTTGTTCGCATATATAAATATTACAAAAAAGCCTGTTCATCATTCAAGTAATACTCTATAATAGGTTGATGACTGATATTGACCTCTTAAAAGATACAAAATTACGATACTCTACGGATAAAAAACCAGGATACACAAGAAAGAAAGTTAAAAATTCGTTTGAATATTTTGATACTGAAGGGAAAAAAATTACAGATCAAAAAATAACTGACAGAATACAGAAACTAGCTATTCCCCCCGCGTACAAAAATGTCTGGATATGCAAGTATGCAAACGGACACCTTCAGGCAACGGGATATGATGCTAAGGGACGAAAACAGTATAGATACCACACACTTTGGAATCAAATATCACAACAGGAAAAATTCTCACATCTTTTGGAATTTGCACAGCATCTTCCTAAGATAAGAGCTACAGTCAAGCGTGACCTAACACTCATAGGCATTCAGAGAAAAAAAGTAATTTCTGCAGTTGTCTGGCTTCTTGAAAACACCCTTATCAGAATTGGAAATGAGGAATACGAACGCGAAAACAAATCCTATGGGCTTACTACACTCAAAAATAGACACGCAAGTATTTCTTATAAATCGAATATTGTTTTTCAGTTCAAAGGAAAATCAGGAGTCTATCACAATGTAAGCATCAAGAACAAAAAAGTAGCAAAAATTGTAAGAAGATGCAAAGAGCTTCCGGGTCAAGATCTATTTGAATACAAAGATGATGATGGAATTATCCAGACTATCTCCTCCCAAGACGTAAACACTTACCTTCGAGAAATTACAGGTGTAGAAATTACCGCAAAGGACTTTAGAACGTGGGGAGGAACGGTTCTTGCAGCTACAGCATTTGATAGAGCAGGAATTCCTTCTCAGGAAGACGACTCAAAGAAGAACATAGTTGAGATAGTGAAAAAAGTTGCAACTCACCTAAGAAACAGACCTAATACTTGCAGAAAATATTACATTCATCCTCATGTTATAGATGCTTATATAAAAGGCTCAGTACTCTCAAATTGGAAAAAGATGGCAAATGCTAAAAAGGTAAAAAAAATAGACGGATTAGATGATGAGGAAAACAATGTAGTTGCTATGATCACCGGACTTACGGGCTAATTACAAGAAGTTAAGATTATTATTGATACTGCTCCATCAATTCTTGGTACTGTGAGGGATCAACGCTCGGAACAACTACACCGCTTGGCATTATTCTCATCATTTCCGATAGATCTTGGAACTTTACATTTGTAGGTGGGGTAAATAATGAATCTGAGACAACAGCAGAACGACAAGATTGCCTATATTGCTCTATCCCTTGAAGAGTCGCCTGCCCCTGAGCTGCATTCAGGTTTTGAGCATCACTTCCTGACATTTTTTTCGTATCATATTTCATCATCATACCCTGTGCACCATTCCAAAAATACATTGTGTCCTCTTTTACAATTATAGTTCCTGAATCAGCAACTTCCCTGCCTGTTATCTCCGCTCTTACTTTTCCGCTTTTAATATAAGTTTTCGTTTTCCTACCTTCACCATCTGTAAACTCACAAGTCAAACTTAAAGATTTGTTGGTGAATATATCTGAGAGTGATGAAAAAGCTGAGGATTCTTTTGATGAAGGTTTCTTCATCATAGTATCTCTCACTGCCTTATTTGTCACGCTTTGCATATACGTGAACCCAAAAAGACCTGCAAATATTATAATTGCTACACCTATAATTACCCAAAGTCTTACGTTCATACAGTAATGGTAACACGAAACCATACGATGTCAAGGAAGTCAATCACAGTACTATTTTTTGTGAAGAATTCTTCTTAATGCATCAGTTGTCCCGTCGGATTGAGGTAAGATTCCATTTGAAGCCATTGTCCGTAGTCTATCAGAAACGTGCATACCTTGACCAGAAATACCCGTCTTTTCTTCCTGAATAAATTTTGTAACTTCTGCCTGCGTAGTCATTCCCATGACTCTGACATCTGCTTGAAACGCAAATCTGTTTTTTTTGTGTCCCGAAGTTTCTGTGGGCAAATTACCCGATTTTTTATCCTGAACCGATCTTTTTTGCGCCAACTGAACCTTCTCCCTATTTGTTAAAGAATATTCAGAATTATTATATCTTTCTTTTGATGGCATTTTTCTAATAATAGTACCTGAAACTTAATTTGTAAAGCAAGAATTAAAAATAATAAAAATATTTGAAAATCGTTTTTTCAGGTGTATAATACCAAAATATACTTATGTTACGAGAAATATTACATTCACAGAAGACCTCGGTGGTAGCACTCGATGCAAAGATGGAGGAAGAAATGTTGTTTACTCATGATTTACGATCATTGGGTCATAAAGTAACTTATACACAAAACGCTACCGAGGCTATGAACTTTCGCCAAAAGAATGATATCTTTCTTGTCGCAGAGTCTAGTATAAAAGATTTAAAAAATGTATTTCCACGCGGAACGATTGTAGCAATACCCTCTTCTCAGCTTGCCTATAGAAAAGTTACAGAATATCTAGATAAAGGCGCGGATCATGTGCATATTACTTCTCAATCACCTGAAGTATTATCTGCCCATATGCGATCTATACAGAATAGAATGATCAATCCAGATGTGCATAAGCCAGTGAAAAACACACATAGGCTAAAAATAGATTCTGAAAGATTAATAGTCGAAAACAATGGACAAATTATTCCAGTTACCAAAAATGAATTTGAAATACTCTTTGTACTAGCGCAAAACACAAATTGTGCTATCCCCAATCAAGAGCTAATTTCATTAACTAATACAGATGACATAAATAAACTTAATGGAATGATAAGAAGATTACGAAAGAAAATAGACCTAGACATAGTCTACTCCACCAAAAATAAAGGGTATATGTTATCTTGCTAGGTTGCAAGCATATATCAATTTTTTTATTTTTGTTTATTTTTTGGTATAATTTGCCACTTATGACATCTACTGAAAACCTAAAGAGACCAACAGCTCAAAATGAATTAATGGCTGAACTGAATCCTCATGTTATGTACGCACTCCGTAGAGCTCTGTATGAGAATTCGCTGGATAGCGTAAGACAGAGCGTTAAATCTTCCCTAGGAACTGAAAAGGAAAACGGTACAACAGGATATGCACTAGGAAAAGTCTTTGAAATATTTGCATATAATTATTTGCTCCTTAAAGAAAAACAAAATCTAAGAACCATACTCTCACCTCAATCTACAGCAAGATTCTTCTTAGCACTTCATCCTGAGGCAAAGTCTAAAAATCCTACGAGAGGTATGAAAAAAATATGGCACCCTCGTGGCATGCTTATTGAACATTCAAGTGATAAAAAAATAACAGAAGTAAAAAAATTATACCAATATAGCTTAAAGCTTAGACCTGAAAAAATAGCTCTATCTATGAATGCAGATTCCTACATAACAGAGGTTAACACAAAACTTCTTGCGGAAAATGATGAACCATTTAAGCGAGCTCGCAATTTTTTAAGTGTAAAATTCCATGAAAATGATCTAATATTAAAGCCTTCACAGGACCTATCGCTTATATTTATTTTACCATCAGATAGCCAAAATAACGGTATCCCTGATGAAATGGTACAACGAATTCCTATTAAAAATCTTCAATTTAAAGAATTTTATAAGACAATTTTTGTTCCTTCGATACGTTAAAAATATCTCTGGTATACTTATACCATATGAGACTTAATGCCCTTACATCCGACGAGAAACATATAATGCTCGATAAAGGCACTGAGCCTCCTTTCAGCGGAGAGTATGACAATTTCTATAAAGACGGATTGTTTATTTGCCGCCAATGTAATACTCCACTATTTTCTTCTAAATCCAAATTTAATGCAGGCTGTGGATGGCCATCCTTTGATGACAATTACCCAGGAGCTGTAAAGCAAGTACCCGACTCGGATAACATACGTACAGAAATCCAATGCGCTGCCTGCAACGCACATTTGGGGCATGTTTTTATAGGCGAAAATCTTACACCTCAGAACACTAGACACTGTGTCAACTCTCTTTCGATTCGCTTTGTACCCAAAGACAGACTTAAAGAATTTAATATTTCCTAGAATGAGTCTTAATTAATTGCAGTAGGAACTTTAGCATTATTTTTTGCAGCATTCTTTATTTCAACTGCCCTTTTACTCACCTTCTTTACTGTTTTTTTTCCTTGCTTCTTTAACGCTACACTCTTTTTCCCATCGTATACCACTTGTGGTATCTTATCAATTGCCTGATTTTTAACAATCTCAAGGGTATGAAGCACTTTCTCTTTTGTTTTAGGATTTTTGAGTGCTTCTGAGGCTGCAATCGCAACACTTGCACCAATTACTGCACCAATTCCTGCAGCAGCTACTGAATTTGTTCCCGTACTCTTTCTTTTTTTATTCACTTTCATCATAATTTACGTCACCTCCTTACTTTTTAGATTTTTAAAGTCTATAGAAAGCAGGTAAGAGGAGAATAAAAAAAGCGTAAGAAGTATGTAATCACAAGTAAAACAGTGTATATAATACAAGCCCAAGAAATGCCATGCCAAAATTTTCAACTAAGGACACTTTTGTCAAAGGTACTTTTAAAAAAGTACCAAGACATACACACTTAAATTTTTCATGCTTAATAAGTTTTAAAGCAACTCCTAATCCTGAAAATGTCATAATCATTATCTCAAATATTAGCACTTCACGCCCAAGAAATCCTAAAATCATCACTAACCCAAGTGAAAATTCAATAAAGGGATATAAGTAACTATAAAAGTTAACCTTTTTAGCAAGAAGATCGTATGTCCTATACCCTTGAGCAAAACCCTTAAGATCAATTAGCTTAAATGAAGCAAATACAAGAAAAAATCCAATCATAAAATTCTGAATGATAAATGTAATTTCAAAATTGGGGTAAGTAGTAAATAGTGATGAAATAAATATTATTCCGATTATAATTAGTAAAGGTTTATAACTAGAACGTTCTACTACCTCATTGCCTGCCGTTTTTGTTTTCCCACGGTTTTGTATAAGTTCCATTCCGCATTTGGGGCAATTTCCCGGTTTATCTGAAATCACTTCAGGATGCATTGGGCATAGAAACATATTACCATTATACATCTTTCTTTTTTCTCAAATTTTTGTAATTATTAATATATGCCAAAGATCGGTGGGAAAAATATTCTTTCAGTTGAATTTAAAATATTTGCTGTAATTCTGACAATTGCAATTCTTAACAACATACTGCTTGCTAATCTTTCTGATAAAAGTGAAAACATTTATACTTTCTTCACTAGTATCCCTCTTTCTTTTTGCGTATATATTCTTTATATCATTACTAGCTGTTTCGGGATAATTTTTAAAAAAGGTAAGTTTCTGCGGTGGATTTTTATGGGACTTCTTGCCTTTATGACATACCACATTTTTGTAAACTTAATTGAGCTTATCTTAGATAAGCAGATAAGTCAAAACGGGGAAGCAATTTTATTAGATGCATTAATTATTTGGCTTTCAAGCCTACTGGTTTTTTCGCTATGGTACTGGATTATAGATAGGAACGGACCCGTTGCCCGTGAATTAGCACAAAATGAAACAAGATATGACCTTCTTTTCCCTCAGTATCAGTCAAAAATTCCCGGCTGGGAAAATTTTAAGCCAAAATTTTTAGATTATATATTTTTTTCGTTTTTTACAAGTACAGGATTCTCTCCTGCAGATACTTTACCACTGACAAAACGCGTGAAAATGCTTATGATGATGGAAGCAACAATATCACTTATTATTATTGGAATGGTCGCCTCCCGCGCTATTTCTCTCATTCAGTAAATTCAAACTCCAGTGCCTATTGAGGATTTATAGGAAAATTTCTTGTTAAGAAAAAATACGCCTAAAATAATAAATATCCATGATGCCTGAGCCATAATCGGATGAAAATAAACAAGAGGGATAGATAACGTAAAGACAACAGGAGCAACCAATATTTTTGCCGTAACAAATGATATTCTCCTCTTAGTCATTTCAGGGGCTATTAGCCTGTTACTCATAGAGGCATACCACCAAATAATAGCAAGCATGTACCCAACCAAAGCAAGACTCGCTGAATAAAAAACAACCACTGCAGGAACGGTATAAAAATCTCCATATAAGTCAACTGGAAAAGGAACAAAGGAAACAAGAATAAGAAATACAATATTTAACCAAACTACTGTTCTATCAAATTTTTTTAATAACCCAAAAACAGTGTGATGGGTTAGCCAATAATACCCAATTATTAGAAATGAAATAATATTCGCAAGATACTGTGGCCATAAGTTAATTAGTGAACTAGCAAGCTGTGCCTCTACGAAACCAGAATTTATTTGTGGTATATCAATTTTTAATACAAGGAGTGTTGCAGCAAACGCAAATACTGCATCGGAAAAATTAACTACTCTATTTTCATCTATTATATTCTCGACATCTTCTTCTATCTTTCGCTCCTCAACAACTACTTGTGACATACATAGATCATAAATGAAACGTAAATAAATAATCAAGAAGACACAAGATATGATATTTCATAGAGTAAATTATAAAAGCGTTGCATCAATAACGTTTTTATGTATAAATTAATATATGGATGAAAACTTGATAAGTGAGCTCAGAAAAAATTTCAGTGGAGATATAGAAAATGATCCGTCTACTCTCGCTGAATACTCACATGACGCAAGTCTATTTGAGGTAAAACCGCAAATTGTCGTTTTTCCTAAAAATGAAAAGGATGTTGCGAGCCTGGTAAAATTTACTGAGAGTAATAAAAAAAATCATCCCACTCTATCACTGACCGCAAGATCTGGTGGAACTGATATGGGTGGAGGAAGCATAAATGATTCTATAATTGTTGCATTTGGAAGATATTTTAACCACACACCTATAATAGATGACAGAATGGCAATTACAGAACCAGGAGTTTTTTATAGAGACTTTGAAAAAGAGACAATAAGGGAAGGGCTTATTTTCCCATCATATCCTGCATCCCGTGAAATTTGCGCTATGGGGGGTATAGTAAATAATAACTCTGGTGGAGAAAAATCATTATATTACGGAAAAACTGAAAAATATGTACACAACGTAAAAGTAGTTCTCAGAGACGGAAACATTTATAACTTCCACAAGATATCAGAAGAAGTCCTCAAGAAGAAAATACAACAAAAAAATTTAGAGGGAGAGATATATAAAAAAATGTTTCATTTGATAGATAAAAATTATAAAGAGATAGAAGAAGCAAAACCTAGAGTTTCAAAAAATTCTGCTGGCTATAATTTATGGGATGTTTACAATAAAGTGGAGAAAACATTTGATCTTTCCAAGCTTTGGGTTGGCGCTCAAGGAACGCTCGGAATGTTGCTTGAAGCAAAAATTGATCTGGTTCCTCTTCATATGCATCGAGAGATGATGATTATCTTCTTGCATGATCTTTCACATCTAGGGGAGATTATAAAAATCGTAATGTCTGAGCATCCTGAAAGTTTTGAGTCGTATGATGACAACACTTTAAAACTTGCATTAAAGTATTTCCCGGAATTCGCAAAAAAACTAGGAGCAAAAGGCATTCTGGGCACGGGGATTGCATTTTTACCGGAGTTTATGATGGTTGCCCGCGGAGGACTTCCTAAATTAGTTTTACAAATTGACTTTACTGGAAATGATGCAGAAGAATTGAAGCAGAAAATTGTCTCATTAAAACAAAAGCTTGCGCCGCTTCACCCTAAATCAAAAATAGCAATTGAAAATCAAGAACAGAAGTATTGGCTTATAAGACGTGAAAGCTTTAATCTCCTACGACAGAAAATAAAAAATAAACATACAGCACCATTCATTGACGACTTCGTAATTCGTCCAGAATATATTGCAGAAGTAATCCCAAAGGTTGTTAGTATCTTAAAAAAACACAAAGAATTTGTTTTTACTGTTGCAGGACATGTGGGAGATGGTAATTTTCATATTATTCCTTTAGTTGATATTACAAAACCATCAGTAAGGCGTGCAATTCCTGAGATCTCCCGACAAGTATATGATGTCGTAATTTCGTACCACGGATCTATTACAGGAGAACATAATGATGGATTGGTAAGAACTCCCTACTTAAAACAAATGTATGGAGAAAAAATATATAACCTATTTTCCGAAACAAAAAATATATTTGACCCTCATAATATTTTTAACCCAAGGAAAAAAATAGGCGGAACCTTATCCTATGCTATGGATCATCTAAGAACTAACTGGTAATTTTCACAAAAAAAGTGTGAGATAGATCATTTAATCTAAGCTTTAGTTCTGAAATACTAAATAATATGTCAACTACAATACCGGAGCCAATGCTTTCTAAATTTCTATTCTCGGATACAAAAATGTCATGGGTCTGGTTTATTGTTCGGGTGTATGTAGGTTGGGAATGGTTCCTTGCAGGCTGGGCAAAAATAAATAGTCCTTTATGGGTTGGTCAACAAGCGGGAAAACCCCTTAATGGATTCCTCATGGGGTCTTTGGACAAAGCATCTGGCATACACCCTGATGTTAGCGAGTGGTATGCTTCCTTCCTCAAGGTAATTGTGCTTCCCAACACTGTAGCATTTTCAAATACAATAGCGGTAGGTGAACTACTTGTGGGGCTAGCACTTATAATAGGAGCATTTACCGGAATTGCTGCGTTTTTTGGAGCCTTCATGAATATGAATTATTTATTTGCAGGTACAATAAGCATAAACCCCCTTCTATTTCTGCTTCAATTATTTTTAATTCTTGCTTGGCGTATTGCAGGATTTTATGGACTTGATAGGTTTATTCTTCCTCTTCTGGGAACCCCCTGGCAAAAAGGGAAACTCTTTGTAAAAAAACGCTAAATTAACCTCCTACTTTTCTTTGACTTTGTATTAACTAAAATACTACACGCAAGTGCAATTAATACAAGGTTCTTAATCATATATTGACCCTCTATGGTAGGTATAAATACACTTTGCCATGAATACGCAGGCAAAACAAAAAGCGGCATCATTGTGGTTGCAATATGGACAATAAATAAAATAAACACTAACTTAGTTGCTCGGGGAAATAGGAATAACACTCCAATCAACATCTCAAAAAGCGAAAAAGATAAGTAAAATGTATTGAATGGAATAAACGGAAGAGTCTGACGTTCGAGCGCGTATACAAGTGGTCCTGCTGACGAATTCCCAATTAACTTAACGAGTCCGAAATAAAAATAAATAATAAAAAAGGAAACTCTTGCAAAAAAAAGATACCATGAAGATATAAATGGTATAATTTTCTTATCCCAAATTCCATCAATTATCTTTGCCATATAATTATTCTATATACCGTAAAAAAAAGTTCAAGGACTAATTTATTAATTTAATGATGTACGGTTCTAATTTATTCATTTTTATTTTCTTTGCTTGGAGGTAAACTAAAAAAGCCATCATTTGCTGTTTTCCATTGGGCAGGACTTATTTTTTTCATTTTTTCTTCTCTGACATAAAGACAGCTAGGTTTCCCGTTATAAAGAAGCTGGACATATGAAGGTTTTATAAAAGACGGAATTTGACTATTGTAAGGGGCATTGGGTGAACAAAAGTCATAGAAAAAGTCAGGAGGATCAGATCTAAACATAGCGATCCTTGCATTTTTATATAATGGTATCTGCGGCATCACTCCTGTATACAGACTGTATCTATACGGCGAATTTCTTTTAGAAACCCAATAAATCATATCATCTCCCCCATCTAAAAATAACGTGTCAGATGATTCTGATAAATGATTAATAACGTTTCCTATGTTCATATCATTCCCAAAATTCGTAAGCAGCTGCTCCTGAAGATCTATTTTATTGTATAGATATGATCCCGGAAAAAAAACTAGATACAACCATGAAGCAAAAACCATGACAGAAAGTCCAATACTCAATCTTTTATATTTAATAAATAAGTCCTTAAGAAGTGCAAATGTAATAAAGGTAAACATGCCATACCAAACAAGCATATGATACGCTTCGTAGTATGCTGTTCCAGGAGGTGTTACCCGTATATTCGCAAGTGCCAGTGAGAATACTAGGAGGAAAACTAACAATTTTTTCCGTTTTTTAAAATATGTAAAAGCAATTCCAAAAAGAAACGTTATACTTAACGCAATTTCAAAAAAACGCAAAGCGTTAAGTTTACCATAAAAAAATGTAAATACGGGGTATGTAAAAACCTGAATGATTCCTATCCCAAACGTATTATTCTTACCGATTTCTCCCTTAATCGCTGTCTGCATGTTTACAGTAAAATCATTGAAAATAAAATCGGCAAGTTGCGTGTTCACTAAAACAGCAAGGATCAGAAATAAAAATATCAGAATAGACATAGTCTTTTCTCTCTTATATTGTTTCCCGAATAAGATTGCCAAGTACAAAAACAGTGCTAGCGGGATATAAGGTTCACGTAAAAATATAATAAGAAACGTTAAAAAACCAGAAAAAATTAAATCAAATGTGGTTTGCTTATTATACTGATATTTATAAAATAGTACGCCTAGTAAATATGACGCTGCAAATACAACTATCGATTCAGCTAGAAATCTATCGCCAAAAAAATAAAATTTACTCAATTCATAAACGACGACAAAAAATAATCCCAACCATCCAAATCTTTTTATAAAAAAAATACTAAACAAAAAGGAAATAAAAAGTATCACCTGACGATGAACGAGAACTAGATCATAAATATTTATTGAATTATGAAATTTTTGAATAAAATATGATAACCACGCTGCTCCCATAATATGGTTATAGAATATTTCCGAATACAAGGTTTTACCCTGATTCATGAAATATCCAGCCATATAATTCCCACAGTCATCAAAACACCCAAATGATAAGGCTCTTACTGAGAAAATTTTATAAAGAAAGAAATAGAAAGGAAGTAAAACCAAAGTGATCCCAAATAGTTGAATGAGGTTCTTCATCTCAATATATTTAATCAAAAATGAAGTCGCTAAACTAGACCACTTTATATACTAATTGGACCGTGCCATTATTATTTAATTTTTTCACACTCTCAAGCCTCAACCTGCTATACGCTCCAATTTCTTCCATGAGTGTCTTTCCCTTACCGAATACAACGGGCTCTATTGTGAGATGAATCTCAGAAATTAATTTTTTTTCTAAAAATAAAGAATTGATCTCTCCTCCTCCAACAAGTAACGCCTGTTTTACTCCTTTTTTTCTATATTTTGCAATAATCTTTCCAGGCGCTTCAGAGGTGAATTCAAGCACTCCAGGAATTTTTTCTTTTTCATATCGTTTTTCGTTCTTCGTAAAAATAACTCTCACTCGCCCTTTCTTGTGTACCATAATATGTTTTGCTATATCATAAGTTTTTGATCCCATGAATATTAATTTGGCTCTATCAATATGTGAAAAAAATATTTGTTGATCTTCTTTACTAGTCCACGTATAAATATTGGGGCTTACTCCAGATGTTATTTTTCCGTTTATACTGGAAACAGCTAGTAGAATAATATTCATGCACGGTGAGTTTACTTTTTTCCCCTTAACCATTTAACACCCAGATAAACAAATGGAGTCTCAATTGCTGATGCGAAACATTTTAATAACCAGTATGGGAGTATTACGCTTGAGAGAAATATCAGATTATCATAAACTGGCTTATCTAATGCGTAAAAAGCTAAAGTTATAAATAAAATCGTATCAAATAATTGAGCTATACCATTTGATAAGTTATTTCGAAACCAGAGCGCTTTGCTTCCTAGTTTTTTCTTGATTTTTAAAAACACATATATGTCTGCAAATTCAGAAATTATAAGCGCAATAAGCGATGCTGCTGCGAGCCTTGTTGAGAAGCCAAAAATTGTATCATACGCATTCTCACTCTTTGTAAATCTCATAGAAGGAGGGAGAGATGTCGCAAGGATTGTAAAAAGAAAGAGAATAAATACAACAATAATTCCTGATCTTACTACGCTTCTTGCACGCGCTCTTCCATAAACCTCTGCAACCATATCATTTATTGTAAAAACAAAAGGAAATAAAAAGATTGCAATACTTGCATTGAGTTGATATCCCAAAATGTTTATAAGGGGAAATGTTTTTGCTCCCATTAATTCAGACGCGACAATACAGAAGATATACGCAGATATAAGTAAATCCATTTTTTCCGCTGGTAAAATTGCCCTTATCATGTGAAGGATTGTATCACAGGCAAACTAGTTAAGTATAGAGGAAAATTATTTACTGAATACGTTAGATGGGGAAATAAGAATTGCTCCTATAATAGTTCCTTTGGAATCTTTCAGCTGAACTATCTCCAATATAATTCCATCTGGATAAGCAGTACTCTTCTCTATGAAAGAACGTGGTGTACCATCAAACATGGTTTTTGCAATTTCTCCGCTAGTATCAAAATTATACGTTTGTCCAACTTCAGCAGGATTAGTATCGGCAATTATTTTTTTATTTTTATCTACTACAACTATGTCTCTTCCTGTTTTTTCACCAATTGACTCTATGTATGATTGCAATTGACCAGGAATTTTAATAAGCGGGATAACAGGCGGGAATGAAGTTACAGTAGTACCAATAATATTTGCCTCTTCTATGGATTCCAAGTCTTGATATTTTTGAATTCCTCCTTGAAGTTGAACAGCATGACCACGCCATTCTTTTTTTACAGTTAAATATTTAAAAGCTAAAATTCCAAGAATTACAAATAAAGCAAGTATGCAAAGAAGTAATAAATTATGGTGATGACGTAAAGTTTCGTGTGTTGCGGTTTTTGGCATATCTTCATTATTGCCAATCTTTAAGTTACTTGTCAATAGACATTTTAAATGTACACTTGACAAATAACCCTGACAAATCATACGCTTAATTCATGGTGAAAGTTATCCAAAAGAAAAAGAAAAAATTCTTATTTCACCCGCTTATTCGCAATCCCTACTTCCCTATCATCGCCTTAGCAATTTTAGGTATAGGAGCATATGCTCTCTTAAAAACGAATCATCTCTTTGACTTTCGAGCTCCAGCACAAAGCAGCATACCATACACAATGACCTTAGGAACAGAGGAAGCTGGTCTTCCAAACATTCCAAATGAATTACTTGGAAGCTGGCCGGACACAACTCTTTCAATGGTAAGAGATCCAAATGGAATAAAACTATGGCTTACTTCGGAAGTAAGATCTTATAGATATAGCGGGCAAGATTTAAATAATTTATCCCCCCAAGCAAGAACATCAGGGGGGAACCCTATTCCTGTTTTTCTACCGAGTAATCCAGGAGGTACTGAGTTTGACGCAGATTATGTGGGATTCGGAAGCGTTCTCCCGGGGTCAAATCCTGGAGAACTCATCGGAATTTACCATGCAGAACATCACTGTCCAGGAAAACCAAATAATCCATATACAGCAACCATAGGGGTAGCAACATCAACAGACGGAGGAATATCATGGAATCGAAAAGGCGCAATAATTACAGGAAGAACACATGATACAAGCTGCGATAAACCGCGGGTAAGCGGTGCAGGACAACCTTCAGCTATAAAAATAGGAGATTATCTCTATGTATATTACACTGATTGGAGCGCTGGTTATCCAGATCAAATTTATCTTGCCCGCGCGTCTTTCAATTTAGCTACTACACCTGGAAGTTACAAAAAATGGCACAACGGTACCTTCTCTACTCCTGGTTTAGGAGGGGAAAGTACTCCTATAATATCTCGTCCTGAACCTGTTTCTGAAAGTGTATTTGTTTCTCTTGCAAACATCAGTTTTAATACGTACCTAAATAGATACCTACTTTTATTTCAGGCATCAAACGGTTTCTATACAGCACTATCTACTGATGGAATTTTTTTTGATACGCCTCAAATGATTCCAATTACATTTCCTAGAAATCTTGGGAATTTGACTACGGGAGATGTATGGTATTACTATGCTACCCTCATCTCTCCGAATGCACCCGGCGCGTGGGAAACTAACCAAACTGGATATTTATATTATTCAAAAGGACAACATAACGCAGCCTATCACACAATGTATAGAAGACCGTTTACGCTCAATTTATTGTTCCCGTCTCCCACGGCTACAAATATCCCAACGGTAACCATACAAACTCCTTCTCCTACCATCACGAAAACTCCCCAGGCGGCTTCTACCCCAACTCCAACTGTAACGCCTAGACCACCTACAGCAACAGCCAAACCCCCAATACCAACTGTGACACCAACTGTTATCGCAGTTGATATACAAGCACCTAATGTAGTAATTCTGAACCCAGGAAACAACTTTTTAATATCTAAAAATACAACTACAATCCAAACAGAGGCTACGGATAATAGAAAAGTTTCAGCAGTTGAGTTTTATATAGATGGAAAATTAAACAGAATTGATGCTCAATATCCATATACTTACTCCTGGAATACAAAAAACCTATCTAAGGGTGAACATAAAATCAAAGTAGTCGCATATGATCAGAATAATAACTCAGCGGCAGATGAAATCATCGTCAACAAATCAAAAAGCACGCCATTTTATTATTTCTGGAGATAGATACGTTAACGATTTCTATATAACATCTTAGTTACGATGATTATAAAAAGATCAATTCCTATAGGTACTAGTAAGTAGTAGGATCCAATTTTAAATAAGTGGTTAAATAGAGATAAAAAATTCCAGTTGATTGTATCAAATCGTAAGCCAAGAATATAAAATACTAGTAGAAAAACAGTTACCAGTATAAAAAACTCAATTGCCCCCTCCATATCCTTTTTTGATGAAAACATGGTATTTGCAATAGCAAAAACAGAATAAAGACTGAGAATTATTATTCCAAACGACGCGATTAGCGAAAATGATAATATCAGATAGATTATAATTAAAAGAAGTATTGTTCCGCTTATAAATGGTGCTATACCAATAAAAAAATTGCGTATAATATCTGTCTTGCCCACTTGAACACTACCTAGTCTTAACCCACCCTGGATATATTCTGGCATTAATTCCATTTTTCCGACTCGAACCCCTAAAATAGAGGCTGCGATAGCATGTGACAATTCGTGTATGATTGTTCCAGGAAGAAACAAAAATGCAAAGAAAAATATTGTTATTTTTTGATTTCTTGTGATTTTGTAAAAGGCATAGGCAATGCTTTGAGTTGTTTTTTGGGAAATAAAAAAAAGAAATAGTAGCTCTAGAAAAAATAGTATTACCATGTAATAACTATACCAATTATTTTTTTCTAAACAAAATAGCTATGTTCCTTTCCTAATGTAAGTAACTAAATACCATGGAACTCTCTCCTCCCAAGATTTTTTTTCCTTTATATTCTTCCTTATTTCAGTACCTGTTAGTATGTTTCTTTTTAAATATCCAATGTTGACAACCGGAATCTTCCTTTTCTCAAAAATTCCATTTACCCAATCATTATCACCTACCACAACATCTATATCTTTTACTTTTTTCTCAATAATCCCAAACCATTCATCATCATCTGGAACATCTTCAATTGAAATAATATCTAGAACTTTTGAATTTAATTTTTCATGTATTATAAACTCTTGCACAAAGCTCTTTCTTGTCTTAAAACTATATGGATTTTTATCATCTTTAATATTTGAACTTCCTACGGCTATTATGACCGTATCGGCAAACTCAAGCGCTTTATCAATTAAGTATTTATGTCCCAAATGAAATGGCTGAAATCTTCCTACAATCAGCGCTTTTTTATATTTTGCCATATAAATATTTTCTCCTTACATCCTCATCAAATCTTTCGATTGCATAGCGCAGAGCAGTTCTCCCCATGCTTTTATAGTACTTCTTTAAATATTCCTTCTCTCTTTTTTCAGATATTCGCTTTCCTACTTCTCGCAACATCCACCCTACTGCCTTTTGAATAAGATCATTCTTGTCTGATATTAAAATCGTAGCAATTTCAAATGTAGTAACACAATTACTGTCCTTTATTATAAACTGAAAAGTTGCAAGCATAGCAATGCGCTTATCCCACATGTTTTCAGATTTTGCTAATTTTATAAGAATAGATTTATCTTTTTGACTCCTCAAATACTCACCTACTATTTTAGGTGCTGATAAATCTACTAGATCCCAATTATTGACGTACTGTCTGTTGTTCAAATAATATGCGTAAATCTCTTGCCTTACGTTTTCGTCACCCTTTTGAAAATTATTAACTAACATAAGTAATGCGATTAATCGTTCTTCGTGATTTTTTGACTGTAATAGTATAGTAATATCAGCAATTGGCAAATCTGAATATTCTATAGCTAACTTTCTTGAAGCTGGTACTGTAAGACCTATGAATATGTCTCCTTCACCATATTCTCCTTTTCCGGTCTTGAAAAAACGGGAAGATGCACTTGCTCTATCGGGGTTTTTCTGATTTTGTAATGAAGTATAAAAATTATTTAGCATCAGATAACTCATCTACGCGGCTTTTAATTTTACCTATCAACTCATCAAGATTTGTTTCAGACTTTATAAATACCTCAAGATCGTCTGCATCCTGAGTTCCTGCCATATTTGTAAGTATTACTGTAGGAATATTTTTTCTCATATCATGTTTCAGTATATGATAAAAAGTGTATCCATCCATTTCAGGCATAACAAAATCAAGCACAATAAAGGAAACTTCATGTTCCGTTAGATAATCAAGTGCTTCCTTGCCTGTAACTGCGACTATAGCATGCAAACCCGCTGCTTCTACACGCTCTGAAAAGCGATTTGTAAACTCTACATCATCATCTACGATAAGAATTTTTTTCTTTGTGTCGTCATTCATATTAGCTTAAGCTTAGTTTTGCTTTAATTTTCTCAATTAACGTATCAAGATTTGTTTCAGACTTTACAAATATATCAAGATCTTGTGGCATATTTTTTGCATTTGGAAAATTGGTTAAAATTATTGTAGGAATATTTTTTCTCATGTCCCTATTTATAATGTGGTGCACAGAGTATCCATCCATTTCAGGCATAACAAAATCAAGTATTAAAAAATCAACTTCGTTTTGAGTAATATAGTCAAGTGCTTCTTTTGGCGTAAATGCACTATGAACACGCAATCCCTGTGCTTCAATCTTATGTGAAAACTCTTTTACAAATTCAGTATCATCGTCTACTATTAATATTCTCTTGTCCGTTTTCTCTTCCACTAGCTAACTATAATACCTGCTCTTTCAAATGTCAAACAAAATAGTTAAATATTTACTCAGTATTTTCTCTAAATTTCCATTTTTTTATTACACAAATGGTATAATTCCATGATATGAAAACTGTTTGGGAAAAACTTATTTCTCCATTCTTTGTTCAAGCGCCCATGGAAGATGTGACTGATACCGTCTTCAGACAGGTACTCGCCTCTGTAGGAAAACCTGATTTATACTTTACTGAATTTACAAACGCTGATGGGATAATAAAAGGTGGAGAAAGGTATATTCACCAACGCCTTAAATATACAGATTTTGAACGCCCTTTGATTGCTCAAATTTGGGGAAAAAATCCGGATCACTATTTTAAGGCAGCAAAAATACTAAAAGACTTAAACTATGATGGAATTGACATAAATATGGGGTGTCCAGATAGAAAAATAGTGAAAAATGGATGCTGTGCGGGTCTTATTAATAACCCCAAACTTGCTCAGGAACTTTATCTTGCCGCAAAAGAAGGCGCAGAAAACAGTATGCCTGTATCCGTGAAAACAAGAATTGGATATAACAAAATCGCAACTGAGGAATGGATCGGCTTTTTACTCACTCTTAAACCTGCAGCCATAACGGTTCACGCAAGAACTGCCTCTGAGATGTCTAAAGTTCCAGCCCACTTTGAGGAACTCGGAAAAGCAGTACTTTTAAGAAATAAGATTAATAAAAAAACAACTATAGTGGCGAATGGAGATATTTTAAATAAAGATATGGGAAAACAAATTGTAAAAACTTACGGTGTTGATGGGATAATGATTGGTCGTGGAATGTTACACAACCCATGGGTATTTTCAGGTAAAAAAACTGAAGATATCTCTATCTCTGACAGATTAAACCTTCTAAAAAAGCACATTTCACTTTTTGATGTCACATGGAAAGACACTAAAAATTTTGAGATTATGAAAAAGTTTTACAAGGCATATCTTGCCGGATTTGAAGGTGCTTCCGAAATGAGACAAAGACTTATGGAACTTCATACGGGAAAAGACACAATTTTAGAAATTGATCGTATGCTAAAATAAAATTAATTTATGAATTACTACTTTTTCTTTTTGGAATAAGACCTTCCCACCCCACGTGCTATCATAATGTCATAAATTGCAGATGCTCCCACTAGGATATAAATAATTTTTTCAACTACAGGTGATCCTGCAAGTAAAACGTTTATAAAATTTACACCTAATATTCCGATTATTCCCCAGTTTAACGCTCCAATAATTACCAAAACGTATGTAGCTATTCTTAATGCTCTGTGATTAATATATATTCACCTCCTTATATAATTTCTTACAATTCTAGTGTAGCTGAATTTTTAAAAAAAAGTCAAGTAGATTATGCCTCAGCCTGAGCAAGTATAGGCTCCGGAACCTCCTGAAGTCGGGACTTATTATATTTTTCCTGATGAAAATTTCTTTGCTTACGAGAAAAATAGAACCAAACAGCTGCAAAAAAAACAATTGCCGCTCCTATTCTTATTGCGTTTTCGGGACCTAAATATTCTGATACAAATCCTATTTGGAAATTTCCAAAAGGTAATAATCCAATAAATGAAAGAATGTAGATACTCAATACGCGTCCTCTAAATTTATCCTCAACTGAGTGCTGAACCGAAGCATTTATATTCGCAAAAGCGGATAACAACCCTACTCCTGATAAAAAAAGAAATGGTAATGCAAACAAAAAACTTTTAGCAAAGGTGAAGCCAAAAATTGATACCGCATACAATAGTGTCCCCCCCACAATAAATGCTGTTCCGCTTATCTTTTTACTCAACGCTGAAATTAAGAATGTAGCTATTAGCGCTCCTACCCCTGCAACTGCATATAAATATCCCAATGTTGCTGCGTTTGCATGCAATGTGTTTTTTGCAATATACGGCATAATAGTTGTATATGACCATCCGAATATAGAAATTATAGCTGCTAAGGTGATAAGTGTTCGTATCGTTGGATGAGAAAATGTATAAAAAAGTCCTTCTTTGATTGCTTGAATAGGATGAGGATGTTCAATTTTTTTCTTAGCCTCTGTTTTTATCAAATAAGTACTAATAATTGCTGCTATGTATGTGATTGAATTTACCAGGAATGCTCCACCTGATCCAAAGAGCGCTATAAGAACTCCCGCAACTCCTGGACCTATTATTCTAGCTGCATTAAAAATACCTGCATTTAACGCAATTGCTGAAGATAAATTCTCACGCTCAACTAGTTCTACTGTAAATGCCTGTCTTGCTGGAAAATCAATTGCAGAAACAACTCCCAATAAAAATGCTAGAAGCATAATTGACCAAATATCAATAATATGAAGTACCGTTAATACTCCATATATACCAGCTAAAACCATTGCCGCAAATTGTGTTATCAGTAAAATTTTTTTGGTTGAAAATCTATCAATTATCACCCCACCAAATAGAGAAAAGAAAAGGGTTGGAAGTGTTGCACAGGCTGCTACAACTCCTATGAGAAAGGCGGAGTTGGTAAGAGTTAATACGAGCCACCCCTCCGCCACAACCTGAAGCCATGTTCCAGCAAGAGATATTAACTGTCCTATAAAATAGTATCTGTAATTTTTACTTTTAAATGCAGGGAAAAGAATAAGCACTTTTTTCATGAAGAAAATATTGTATCATGTTTTTTTATATTCGATCCACTGGTATAATATACTTATGGCTGAAAACTATCAAAAAATATATTTTAAACCAACTCCATTTGAAAACGCTCCACCTAAACACGCTCCTTTAGTGCACTTATTAAAAGACACGGTGTATGATTTTTTTGATGAACTTCCAGATGGAATTAAGGAAAGAATTAATATTATCGAAAAACAGGACGTAAAAAAAAGAGGGATACAGGAAAAGGCATTTTACATAGACATTGATAAAAACACAAATGATAAGACCTACAAATTAGCTTATCAAAACTCTGATGCACCATTTTCTCTCTTTCATCCAAATACGTTTATTCGAGTAGGAGTTGCTATACAAAAAGATCAATCTGTACTCTCACTTCGTATCCATGGAAAACTTGAAAATACAGAAGATTTTACGGAAATAGACGATTACAAAACTGTAGGGCAACGTGGAAATGAAATTACTACGCTTACTATAAAAACCAATAATAAACCGTTGGAAGAATTAGGGAAAAAACTAACAAGCACTTTGGGGAATCTTGTACCCTACCTTGCTAAATCACGATAATTACTCTGCAGGAGTTTCTCCATATACTTCAACTTCTGTACCTTGATTTGCCTCTGTAGTCTTTGAATTCCATCCTGTTGTTTGTGGATCTGCCCATGCAAATAGTTGTCCTGCATCAGCGATTCTCATATTTACACAACCGTGACTCATTGGGTGTCCAAAATTGTTATGCCAATATGCCCCATGGATACTATAGCCTGCTCCCCGCGGAACTTCTGCGTTTGAATAAAACATGGTATAGGGAACATTTGGCAAATTATAGTAATCTGCTCCACTACCTCCCGCCATCCGCGTGTATAATAATTTCACCCAAATATTAAATGTGCCTGTTGGTGTTTTATTCCATTTTCCTGTCGAAACAGGAAAATCCATGATGATCTGATCTCCTTCATACGCATACAATCGCTGACTTGACAGATCAACTTTAATCTTTTTCTCTCCACTTGTCTCACCCAATACGTTTTTTGAGGGATTTGTGTAGGCAAGGGCAACTTGAACCGGAACCATAAATTTTCTACCAGAAAAAACTCCTGTCGTAGCATTTTTATCATATTTTCCCGATAAATCATGAATGCAGGAAATGGAGTTAGCACAAAATTTTTCCTGAGTAAAAAAAGTGAGACTTAAAACACCAAACAACAGTACAAGTGCCCCTCCTAAAAACAAAACAATCACTTTTCGAGTTCTTAAAATTTTTTTCTTAGATTTATGGATTGTTTTTTTGTGAGAGGATTTTTTAGACATAATTTATAATATGGAAAAAACACTAGGATTGTAAAGATGCAATTTTTAACGTAACCACAACTTGACTTTCGCTCAATTTTATGCTATATTATAGGTCTACTATCTAGCCTCACTTGAGGCTTTTTCAGCCTCATATATATCGTATATTCCAACCGGTGTGAGAATACTTCTTACAACGTTTGAAATATATGAAAAATGCACTAACTATACTTACTGCCTTTCTCTTTGTGGGTAACACCCTGTTTACAAGCGTGCCTGCGCTAGAACCGCTTAAGGCTGAGGCTGTTGCTAGTCGTAGTATAAGCCTTGAAAATAGAGCTGCTCCTAAATCCCTCATGAATGAGGTTATGAAGGATAATATTTTGCTTACTCTTTCTTACATGCGTGGAATGCCTGTTTCAGCTTCACCAGACTGGGAAGCCGTGCGTAAGCCTTTTGATTTTAGTTTTGAGCTTAAACCTGGGGAGACCTACGCTTTCCAAAAAGATTCACTTCCCGAGTATAAAAACTCCGTAGCAAAAACTATTGATGTTAACTTTGCAGAGCAAGATGGCTATAAGCATGACGGGTATCTTATGGGGGACGGAGTGTGTCATTTGGCATCACTTATCTACTGGACCGCAAAAGACGCAGGTCTTAAATCTACAGCTCCTACCAACCATGATTTTATGGCTATACCTGAAATTCCACGCGAATACGGTGTTTCTATCTATTCTATGCCTGGAAATCCTGAGGCTAACTCTCAACAAAACTTGTATGTGAAAAACAACGAACCAGACACAATTAAGCTTGGGTTTAAATATGATGGTAAAAAAATTGAAGTAAGGGTAATCTCAGAAAAAACTGCCAGCTCTATTTTAACCCAGACAATAATCTAATCATATCCCAAATTTGGAGAAAATTATCTAACCCGCCTCGTAGGTCGTGACACTTCTTTCTTCTCAACATCTGGTCGAGTTAACCTATCTAATAATGCATCGAAGTGTCTATAGTCCTCCATGGTCACTTCCCTCCTCCATTCTGCCCAAGACTTTGCCGGTACACCATCTGAATCGTATATCAAACGTGACCTGCTACTTCTTTCTATAGATTCTACACGAGCATTATTTGATCTATCAGGTAAAATTAATTGTATTCCTAAAACAGGAATTATTACTGTGAGATCATCATTTTTATAACCTTGTTCCCTGCCTAATCCTTTACACACCTGCACCGTAACAGAATTATCAGCTGAAGAACCTGGGATAACATAACGGTTGTAGAAATAAACCGAATCATCCTTCATATCAAGCCTCATCTCATTCATAATCTTCCCCATGTCAAGATTGATTGGGTCGGTTTTAAACGCTTTCTCTATCTGTTCCTGTGTCCTATTAACTTTTGGTTGAACAGGGGGAATACCCAAGAGATCTTCAACTCTTACTTTTAATTCAGGGATATGGGTACGAGCTTCATCAATACTCGCTTTTAAATCAAATTGCTCCTGTTTCTTTTTACGAGCCGCTTCAAGAAGAAATACTTGCTCTTGCGTATGTTTTGGTTTTTCTGACATATCTTTGGGGCAAGATATGCTGATAATACAATTCCATCTATTCCTTGTCAAGAGAAAAAAACAATACTAACTGCAAAACCAGTATAGTTTTCAGGATTAAGAAAGCTAATTGAGGTTCAACCTCAATTGAGGCTGAAAAAATGTCACTTCAATACCTCATGTATTTGTTGTGGAGCAATTTGATACACAAACTTTTATATTTTTTTTGGAACACCCTTTGCCAACTCTACAGCATAACCAAGATAAGTCTCCGGTGTTAGTTTTTTCAAGTAATCCTTATGATCCTTACTAACTGGTAGATTATCAATTAATTCATGCCATTGCTCTTGCCCCATATGATTACCTCTCACTAATTGCTTCATTAATTCATAAGGATCTGCAACATCAGTAAATGCTCGTAAATAAACCTGCACTGGCTCGCTCAATATGGTCCAATCATTTTTAAGAACATCTTTCATTACCGAAGCGTTTATCGCAGTTTTTGGAAAGCCTTCAAGTATTGAAGCATAACCTACAGTTGCAAGCCCTAAAGCCAAACCAACGTTTCTTATCTGAGTACTATCTCTCAAATCTCTTTGAAATCGGGATCTAGGAAGTCTACGCGCGAATCCCTCCATGAGGTCAGTTGCCTCCTCCAAATTTCCCTCACTCTTTTCAAAATCAATTGGATTAACTTTTTGTGGCATTGCAGAAGATCCTGCCTCGCCTGATTTTGGTATCTGAACAATCCAATTATCCGAAATGTAGTGCCACATATCATCGTCTAAACCTACAAGTATGTTATTAATTCTAGTATAGTTTTGCAGATACTCTGCAACATCATCATAGGGGTTTATCTGCGTTGTCATGTCATTTGGAGTAAGCCCAAGAGACTCTACAAAATCCCTTGAAAAGTTAATCCAGTCTTTTTCAGGATGAACATACCTCATAGAACTCCAATTCCCCACTGCACCATTCAGCTTTCCAGTCAAACGTTGCTCTGCTAACTTTTTCACCTGCTTCCTTAGCCGTTCTTGGAAAACACCAAACTCTTTTCCAGCTGTAGTAGGTCCGGCAGCCTGACCATGCGTTCGTGCCTCCTCAACAGTTTCTGCGTGCTCTTGTCTCACGTTCCCAATGTTAGAGTCAAGATTATCCAAGATTGGAAGAATGACTGCATGGGTTGCCCGCATCAAGTTAAGTCTGAAAGTGAGATTATTTTTATCATCTGAGGTCAAAAAAATATCATTAAATTCTGAAAGATCCGCTAGTGAGGTCTTACTGAATTTTTTCTTCATATGTAAGCGCAGTGCCACAACGTCATGATTAGTCTTCCTTTCAAAAGCCTTAACATCTTCCACATCAGCCTCAGTCATCTTCTCGCCAAAAGTATTTAGCGTTTCTATTTCTTCCGCTGTTAATGCGCGAGGAAGCACTCCGCCCAATTTATCTAACGCAATAAGATATTTCCCTGATATTTCTGCCCTAGTGGTGAATGTAGCAAACTCTGAAAAATAAGGAGCTATTGATTTGGTTAAACGACGATCCCGCCCATCAACCGTTGACAGGGCGAATAATTTATTGTCAGGAATCTGATCTACATGCGGAGATGGTGGAATATAGAGTCCTGGTAGTCTTTCAGAGGTTGCCATTTTTTCTTTACTTTTTTGGGCGGGTTTCATTTGTGATTATACTGAATTGTTAACTTTTGTCAATATTTAATGTTATTAGAGCTAACCGATAACTACCTTACTGAAAGTTGGACTAATACTCTCTTCTTCCTTCAAGTGCGCGGTCAAGCGTTGTCTCGTCAGCATATTCTATATCCGCTCCTATAGGAAGTCCGTGACCTATGCGCGTGAGTTTTATCCCGTCAACCCTTTCCTTTAATTTTCTTACTATATACATGGCAGTGGCTTCTCCTTCCATGGTGGGATTTGTTGCAAAAATAATCTCCTCAAGCTCATTTCCTAATGTTTTTACTCTGCTTAATAACTGCGGGATGTATATGTCATCCGGACCTATACTGTTGAGCGGATCTACAACACCATGGAGAACGTGATACACACCTCTATATTTTCCGCTTCGTTCAATTGCCAAGACGTCCAGTGCGTCCTCAACTACACAAATAGTTCCTTTATCCCGTCCCGGATCGGAACAAATAAAACACGGGTCTATATCTCCAATGTTATAGCACAATGAACATAAAACTGTTTCTTTCTTTAGATGTACTAAATCATTAGCAAACTGTTCCAAGTTGCTCTGGGGAACATGAAGCAAATAAAACGCGAGTCTTTGGGCAGATTTTGGTCCAACGCCAGGCAGGCGCTCAAAATCTTCTATAACGCGCGAAAGAGCTTTAGGTAGTCTCATAACGGTAACCATTATATAACAAATAACCAACACATATATTCCATTAAAATTAAATCAAGAGTTCACAAACTCACATTCCTAAAAACTCATCACTTCCCTCCCCTTGAAACCGTGGACTAGTCCACGGACATTTATGAAATTAATAGGCAAATATAGGAGATTAACGAGGGGAAAAATTATACTTTCATAAGCTCTTCTTCTTTTTGAAATGCGAGATCATCAATTTCTTTTATATAGTGGTCAGTTAAGCGCTGTATCTCTTTTTCAACACGTACTATCTCGTCCTCTGAAATCTCTTGTTTCTCCAGTTTTTTTGCGTCTTCCATACCGTCATGTCTTATTTGCCTCATCATGACTTTCCCCTGCTCTCCTTTTTGTTTTATCATTTTGACAAATTCACGTCGCCTATCCTCAGACAATGGAGGTAGATTTATCCGAAGAAAATTTCCATCTATTATTGGATTTATTCCAATCTTTGCGTCTTGTATCCCGTGTTCAATCTCACCGATAACACTGTGATCAAAAGGTGTAAGTACGAGTGTATGTGCATCCTGTACATGAATTGTTGCAAGCTCCATCACTCTAAGAGGCGTCGCTCCGCCATATGCTTTAATAATTATATTCTCAACAAGAGATGGAGACGCCTTTCCCGTTCTAACGCTAGCAAAATCCATCCTGACGGAATCCAATGCTTTTTGCATTTTTTGCTTCACCTCGGGGGTAATTATATCCATAATAATATCTATGAGGATAACAAAACATCATCTAATAATCAATCATCACTTCCCTATTCAAGCATATTTGGCTACCCTCCTGATGTAGACTAGTCAATAGGCACATACGACATAGTGCAAGAATTATCTTTCTATGTCTTTTTTTGTAATCCCTGTATATACCTTTTTCTTCCAAATTAGCGTAGATCCACCCACCTCTTTATATTTCTTTTTTTCATACTCTGTCTTAACCCTTTTTCCCCTTCTTTCAATGAGCATAAATCCATTTGGATACTTCTCTACTCTTCTCAGTATGTGAGTAACCGTACTCCTACCTACTTTTAACAGATCGCATATCTCAATATTTGTCATCGAATCTTTGATGCATTCAGCAATCATTATCCTTCTTCCTAATTGAAATTTCTCTTCATCAGTAAATAAAGATTTCATGATTTCCTCAACCTCATGCCCATCCTTTGCAGCAAGCAAAGCATCCCTCAGCTTATTCCAAGCTGAAAAAATATCGTCTTGTGATATGTCTTTATATCTTTTCATTAGTGTCCGTGGACTAGTCCACGGTTTGGAATGGAAAAAATGATAAATATTTGGATATTAGTTATTATACTGAAATTATTCTAAGTCGATAATGAATTTATACCGAATTTTAAGCGTTCATAGCAAATCCATAAATATATGATCTAGAAATAGCTGCTGAGAACGAAAAATAATAAGTTTTTTGTATTTATTTAGGAAGTAGACTTTGCCCAGATGCGATACGGATAATATCAAAGAGCGTGATTACAAGCATAAGACCTAAAAGCACCACAAGTCCTGCAGCGTGCGCATATGATTCATACTTTGGATTTACTTTCTTGCGAGTTATAGCCTCTATTATGATAAAGAAAAGCCTTCCTCCATCTAGTGCCGGAATGGGTAAAACATTTAAAACCGCAAGATTTATAGATAATAACGCGGTAAACCATAAAGTTGCTGTAACACCATATGAAACTGCTTTACCTGTAAGCTGAGCAACGCCAATTGGTCCTGCAACTCCTTCAGGCTTGTGCCCTTCAAAAACAAGCGTGGATACCATTTGACCTAAACCCGCAACTATCATCCATGAAAATTTAAACGCTTCAATTGTTCCAAAAAAAGGAGCTTGATACCATGGATATTTTTTAACTTCTATATCCGTTATTCCAACTCCCACTGGACCTTGACCCTTTGGATACTTACTTCTTGGGGTCAATTGAATATCTCGTAACATTTCACCCCTCTTTATTGTAAGCGCGACTTCTTTCCCTTCGTTTTTTTGAATTGTTTGGATAAATTCTTTTGTAGATAAAATCCTTTCATTATTTACTGCTTCCACCACATCTCCAGATAAAAGCCCGCTAGATGCTGCGGGACTATTTTTTAGGACCTCAGTAATTCTGACAGTTGAGGAAGGAATTGCAACTCCGGTAGTACTAAAGACATAGGAAATAAGCACTACAGCTAAAACAAAATTCATGACTACACCCGCAACAACTACCAAAAATCGCTGCCATACAGGACGCGCATAAAACGCACGCCCTATATCTTTTGTTAGCAAGTCTTTCCCTGTAGCCTTTTTTACACTTCCACCACCTGCAGCATCTTCACCGTATAACTTCACAAATCCTCCAACAGGAAGAAGATTTATGGAATACATAGTCTCTCCTTTTTTTATTCCAAAAACTCTTGGTGGAAATCCAAATCCAAACTCCTCAACCTTAATTCCAAACTTTTTCGCAGTTAAAAAATGACCGAGCTCATGGATGAGCACTAGAATTGAAAGAATAATAACAAACGCAATGATAGTAATTAGCATTATTGAAATATTATACACAAGAAATAAAACGTAAAGAAGAGGTATTAATGATTGTTGGTAAAATCAATCTTACCGTTTGGCTGAATGGTAAATTCTGGAACATCTAACAGGATTTCATGTGGTTGAGCTTCTTTTGACTGCTCAGGTTTTTTTCCAATTCTCTTCTGTTGCATCTTAATTAACTTCCTGTTTCTCTTCATTTCTTCAATTACACCTTTACTGTGAGAAGCACTAAGTTCACTTTTAAAACCCATGTATGAACTAATTTGTTCGTTGCGCTTTCCCATATATCTATTCCCTCCCCAACTCTACGCGAGAGAAACGACCAAGAATAATATTTTCGCCTAATTTTGCTACAGCCTCTTTTATTAGAACTTCTATAGTTTTTGAGGAATCTCTTATATACTCCTGCTCAAGTAATTCATTCGTGTTCTTCGGATTCATGGAAGATATTTGAAGGGCAATCTCATGTGACAATGTCTTAAATTCATCAGTGCGTGCAACAAAGTCAGTCTCGCAAAGAAGTTCCACTAAAACTCCAATTCTTCCTGCATGTACATAAGAATCTATCAGTCCTGAATTGGTTGCACGATCACCTTTTTTTGCTGCCTTTTCAAAACCTTTTTTCTGAAGAATCTCTTCTGCTTTTTTCAGATCTCCCTTGGACTCCTCAATAGCCTCTCTACAGTCCGCAATGCCTGCGCCTGTTTTTTCACGTAATTCTTTTATAAGTTTTGTATCAACAGCCATAGTATAGGTATAAAATGATTATTCTTTTGATTTCTTAGTGGTTTTTTTAACTTTTACTTCTTTTTCAGAATCTTCTACTGCTATCTCTTCTTTTTTCTTTTCCTCACTTAACTCATCTGCGTGCTTCTTTGCTGCATTCTTCTTCCCCTCTATCCACGCGTCCATAATATAGCTTGTGATAAGTTTTATTGAGCCCACAGCATCATCATTTGCAGGAATTGGGTAATCTATTACGGATGGGTCAGCATTTGTATCAACTATTCCCACAATCTCTGAATCCATTCTCCTGGCCTCGTTCACTGCTATCCCTTCCGATTGAGTACCCACAATAAACAATGCGTCAGGAATGTCAGTCATTTCAGAAATTCCACCATAAAAATCTGATAGTTTTTGACGTTCACGCTCAAAAAGTACCTGTTCGCGCTTAGTATATGCATCTTTCTTACTTGTTGAAAGTAACTCCTCAAGATTTTTCAGTTTTTTAATATTCTTTGCAACTTCAGTAAAGTTAGTAAGTGTTCCACCAACCCATCTTGCGGTTATTGTATACAATTTACCAGGAGCTTCTTTCCTAGCTCTTTCAACTTCCTCTTTAACAATTTGTTTTGCTTGTCGTTTTGTTCCAACAATAATTAATGACCCATCACGAGCCGATAATTCTTTTATATATTTTGCTGCTGCAAGGAGTCCTTCACGAGTCTTCTCAAGGTTTATAATATGCACATTTGAACGGGCTTCAAATATATATTCGTCTGCTTTTGGATTGCGGCGATTTACTTGGTGACCAAAATGGCAACCTGCTGTAAGTAATTCTTCAAGGGTTATATCTTTCATAGTTCTTTTTATCAACCATGCTTATTCTGAGATGGTTGATCCTCCATTCGGGTCTGAGGATTCCTCAGAACTATATTCATCCCGAATGTGTGAATTTTCGGTTTATTTCCCGAATAATGCATTATAGCAAACAAGCTTACAAATTACAATAATTCCCTTTTTACCTTGAAACTAATTATTGACTAATAAAACTACATATATATACAATAAAATGTGAAGAAAAAATCCTTTAACCGTAATGCTTCAAAGAAAAAAACATCCCCTACATCATCAAGGCGCAAGACAAAAAAAAGTTTTCTCTTCTGGCAACGTGGAGAAATTGCACTCTATTTACTGCTTGGAATTATAATTTTTGGAGCTTTTCTTCTGGCTTCTGGTGGTCCTCAATTTAAACTATCTGAATCTGGAGAAGAGGCGATAGGTGAGCCTATTCGCGAAAACTCAACACAAAAAGATGCTCTACAGTTAAAAACTATAAGATTTGCAGCTTGCAGTAATCGTGCTGCCGTTGATTTTCTGGTTGACACATCAGGGTCAATGGAAAAAGGCAACAAAATTCAAATAATTAAATCCGCTCTCATGGACTTTGCAGGCAATTTCACAAATGATTCTATTACAGGTCTTAGACGTTATAGCTCAAACGATACGGGCACAACGGCAACCTCCAGACCTGTAGGAATTGATTTTTATAAGAATAACAAAACACAATTTAATACTGCAGTAAGCAGATTGGTCGCAAGCGGTGGTACTAATACTCGCACAGCATTTGCAGCAGAACTTGAGGATTTAACCCAGGCAGTAACCGATCCTAAATTTAAAGATAACTCATTTAACTTAGTATTTATTTCAGACGGTATTCCAGAAGGAAAAGCTTTTCCACCAAGTAGTGGAGACTGTCAAGAACATGTAAGCCCTGAATTTCCAGTTTGCGCACCATATAATCAAGACCGTAATGTCTGTAGATGTTTTGACTCGAATCAAGATCCTACGTTTAACCCTCAAATTGCCCAACAAATACAAGCACTAAAAAATATAAATGGAAAGAATATTAGAATATTCTCCATCCTTGTATTTGATCCTGCAACAGATGGACCATTTGAAAGTAAACTTACTACCATGATGCAGGCTATTGCCTCACCTAATTCATTTTATAAGACAACAAAACCTGAAGATATTAAATCAATTTATGGGCAAATAGCGGACAAAATATGCGAAGAAACAGGAGGCGGTACAAATATCACTCCCACCCCATGAAGCAATTATTAAAAATCACGAAAGGCGAAGCTGAATTTATTATAATATTTGTAATTATTGTAGGAGCTTTCTTACTAATAGGTGGGCAATTTCTGTTTCAAGCAGACAACAATAAGAATAGTAATGCAAATAATACCACCTCTCCAAAGACACCACCTGCTGACAGCTGGAAAATAGAACTTCCCTCTGACGTACTGTGTGATAACACAAATAATACCTCAAACGTTAGCCTTGCATTTCATGGCACTGCCCCAGGATATTACAAAATAGAAGTCAAAAACGGAGAAGTTTTCACGCCTGTTACCTTGAATACTAACACTTACAACAAGTTTGAACCAAATCAGCAAAATATTCAGGTAAATGATTTAGTTTTGGACAACACTGATGGATTTAATACCAAATCCTGGCGGGCAGTACTTTTTGAAGGAGGAACACTAACAGGAAATGATTTGACGGGGGGAACCCAAAGAGCAGAAAAGGAGTTTGAAAAAACAAACTGCACCTAAAATCTGTTGACTTATGCACTACACATGGTAATGTAATAATATGTTGTCTTATAAGATTTATTTGAGTATTGTAAAAAAATGAAAAAACTCTACTTAACATTTACTAATATACCTACCGCTCATGGAAAATTTATACCTAGATTAGTTTTTAAATATATTTTCTCAAAATCTACAAATAGGTCTTACGGCTTCCTGTCTCTGGTTACTCTTATTATTATTGCTACGGCAATTCTTGTTCCACTTGGAAGACTTCCTTTTCAAAAAAAATTTCTGAAGATTTAAATCAAACTAAAAGTACTGCTTCTCGCATAGCAGACACAAGTTTTTCTATTCAACCAATAGTTTTTTTCCCAAATGACTACCCAATAGATGGTGCTGTAATCAACCATTTCGATCAAAAAATGAACGAAATACGCGCGTACTATGGCAAACAATTAGATGGGAAGACATTTGCCTTGCAGCCTGTAAAAACAGTTATTGGAACAAATAAGGCAACTTGGTACTGGTGTAATGATGGAGAAACAGGATGTTCTCAGAAAGATAGTTTTAACAATATCATAAATGAACTAGGACGACCTCAATTTGGAATAATTAATGTTGTTGTATTTATGGGAGGAGGAGGAATAGCGGGTGGAAATAATGAGTTGGCTACAGCTGTTATTGGCGATGTCTCTATTTATCCAGAGTTAGATAAAAACTGCAGTAGGGTAAAAAAATACTATTACAAGGATGATCCTATTAATTCACTTGATAGGTGCACTAATGAAAGTATGCCTTCAACTAGACAAGGAACTGGGGCCATTGCACATGAACTCGGACACGCCTTTGGACTTTCACATCCGGATGCTGTAGGATATCCCGTCAACTCCCCAGAATATAAAAATTCCATAATGGGTAATCAGGGTATTTTCCCGGAAGGGACTTTTAACCTGAGAGAAAAAAGTATACTTAAAAAAAGTGCATATTTTGAAGGAGAAGGTAATAATTTTCAACAAAATCCAGGCACCGGTAAATCCTTTACTAAAGTCATCTGTAAAGAAGGACAAGGGGTTAATACAGAGGCTTACCCCAACGGATATTTTGCACCCATATGCATGACAACACCACCTACAAATGAGAATTACAGCATGGGTCAATTTGTAGATCGAAAAGCAAAATCAAACCCAAATCCGTATGCAAATGGAAAGTATTACGATGTATATCTATGCGTAAAACAAAACACATATGAGTTTGTTCCTAAAGACGGCATTAAGGATGTATGCAGTAAATATCCCTGGGTACAAGACAGTTCAAATACCCTTCCTCAACCTCCTGCGGGGAAAACATGTAAAGACCCTACTCCTTATTGGGATGGGGATAAGTGCACGTTCCGTCCGGATGCATGCAACAATATAGGTCCGTCTGCAAAAGTGAATACCTGTCAGGCTAGCAAATGTGGTTCCGGATTTAGTCCTGATACAAATGCTACGCAAGAGGAGGCAAATTTAGCATGCGCAAACGCGTATGGCAGTTCTCGTTCTGTTTGCTGCCTTGAAAATACAGGGAATAATAGTCCTCCTAAAAATGGAGACACAAAAAGAGAAAACCCTTCTACGGATACAGGAGATAAAAAAAACAATATTGACCAAACAGGTCAATCCTGCACAAATCAGGGAAGCTCTTGCGGTGGAAGCTCTGATAACGCATGCTACCCCGGATGGAAAGATGCAAATAATTCCTCAAATCAAACATACTGTTGTAGATTTACCGAACGGTATTGCGAGGCACAAGGAAAGTGTATGGCTAGTAAATCTAATTGCGTTGCACCCTCATCTGGTGGAGGAGGAAATAATACGGGAGGCTCAGGAAGAGAAAACGATCACTGCTATAATGGGCATAGCGACTGTGCTCCTGAATTTAAGTGTACAAGCAGTACGGGAACTGCAACATCATATTGTGTATACAAAGACCCTTCAGAGTCTGGCGCGTACTGTAACTCTGGCACATACCACTGCGAGTCAGGAAACACATGCAAATCAGGAAACCCTGCGTCTCCTTTAGGACATAATTACTCCTGTCAAAAATCAGGAAAAGGCAACATCTGCTGCACTGGTACGACAAGTAATACCGCGTCTACCGATTCTGAAGTAAGTGTCATGAGTTGCACTAGAAATAGTCAATGCATACAGACAAAAATAGGTACCGCTTGTGTGTTTACAAATAATCCTGGTGTAGGAATGTGCAGATGATATAAGATATAAAATATGACTAAAGTATTTAAGAAAAAATGGGTGCTTATTTTCTTTGGAGTATTTGTAATTCTTGTTATTCTTCCTTCTTTTCTTCTTCTCCTTAATAAAAACGCAACTCCTGATTTTGTTTCTCAAAATGTATTACCTACTCCCACTACCAAACTAGAAAACCCTACCATGATGGTTTCATTTTCACCTAATATTATCAGCGCAAAACAACAATCCACGTTCAGCTCAGACATAACACTTGATACCTATGGTGTCCCTGTTTCGAAAATAAAAATTGATCTGTCATACGATCCACTTCAAATAACTACTGTTAAAATTATGTCAGTAAATGATCCCTCATCAGCCCTGTCCTATGCACTTAATCTTACTGCAGGAGTTAAACAGAGCAATCAGAAACAGGGAACAATTAGTCAATTGTATATTATTCCAACGACAATACCATATCCAAAAGGAAAAGGAGTAATTGCAAAAGTAACAGGTAAACTTACTCCCGGAACAACTTCCGCTATAATAAAGATAGATCAAACATCCTTTGCATCTTCACCACAAACCAAAAATGTAGTCCTGGGAAAAGTGAATCTGGAAATTAATACAAAGTAAATGAAAAGGAAAAAAAACTTCAATCAAAAAGCGCATAGAATATCATTTATTAAAATAGGAGTTTTGCTTCTTATAATATGCGTAGTTTTTGCAGCAATACTAGTTTCAAAAACTCCTAAAGATTCAAAAATTGCATCAAATACCTCACGCGCAAATATACAAATAGATGCCTTCAACCCTAAGCTTACACAAACCACTGCTCCTACAATCACTGAATCAAGACCTACTCCTGGCAATATACCTCTCTGCCCTATTGACTCGGCAAAACCAATTACTCTCCCATGTGTATGCAAAGGGCACCAGGGCATATTCACATGTCAAAACAGGAAATGTGTAGTCAAGAACCCCTTTGACACACAAGCCTTGGCTGATTTTTGCAATCAATATATCCTCTGCGAAACTTCTCTAGATCATGGAGACGGAACATACTGCGTAGGAAAACCCGTTATATATCTATATCCAACTACTGACACATATGTGGATGTAACTATTAAAACACAAGGAAAAATTGTTATAAGCGATCCTCTTTATCCATCTGATGGATGGAAAAATGTACTGGCTCATCCTAACGGAAAACTTGAATATATGGGGAAAACATACAAAGAATTATTTTATGAAATTGAATCAGGAAAAGTTAGCCGCCCTAAAAAAGGAATCGTGCTTTCAAAAAACAATTTAAGTAATAACTTAAGAGAAAAAATCATATTATTAGGTCTTACAAAAAAAGATGAACAGGATGAATTTTTGGAGTTTTGGATTCCACGACTAATAAAAATTGATACCCCCTACATCTTCTTTTCTGTTTTGGAAGAAGAAGAAAAGGAACGTTTGGATAGCGTTTTGATAACACCTAAACCTGATACCTTTATAGAGTTTATCGCTTATTTTGCCCCCCTCACAAACCTAGAAAGCATTACACCACTCACCATCACTCCTGCACCTAAAAGAAATGGGTTCACAGCAGTTGAATGGGGAGGAGTAATAGGAGATGAATTACCCTAAAGAAATTTGATGGTTGAGGAAACATTCCTGAATTCTTCGTCTAATAGTTCTTTCCTTTCCTCAGAGACATACGACATTTGTATTTTATAGGCATATCCATTATGACTTAGAAGAATTACATTTTGTTGTATTACCCCCTGCAATGATGGAATTGCTCCCGTAAAGTAAGTTGCCCGAATTCTATTCTGACCTAAGATAATATCTTTTTGCGATAGTTTAGAGTCACTAAAATACTCCTTTAGAGAAGGTAGCCCCACCTTATCTACAGGGTATTTTTCCACAATAAACGACCCCTTATTCTTCTCAAGCTCCTCAGAATTTAAAGTAAGCACTACACCTTCACCACCTGATAGTAATTGCTCTGAAGCGATGAAAGACTTGGGAAAAGAGATAGAAAATTGCGCTAAATTAGTAGATTCAAAATTACTTTTATCCAAATTGTTACTACTTAACTCTGTCAAGGATCCTACAGATGTCTCATTTTTTTGTAACCTTGAATCTCTCACTAGAAAAAAAGCAACTACTCCCGAAAGAATTAATATACCAATAACGATTATTAATATTTTCTTCTGGCTCATATACTTACAGTATTTCAAAGCTTTATCCCTCTGTCAAATACGAGTTGTTTGTAAAGGTTTTTTTTAGTATATTGAACAGTATGAATCTAAAGCAACAAGATCCTGAAATTTTTAAACTTATAAAGGCTGAGGAGAAACGTCAGAAAGAAGTTTTAGAGATGGTTCCCTCAGAAAACTATACTTCCACCGCTGTTTTAGAAACGCTTGGAACAGTACTGAATAACAAATATTCTGAAGGTTATCCTAAAAAAAGATACTATCAGGGAAACGCAGTTGTAGACAGTGTTGAACAGCTAGCGATTGATAGAGCAAAAAAACTGTTTGGTGTACCCTATGTCAACGTTCAAGCCCTTTCAGGAAGTGTCATGAATTTAGCTGTATACTTTGCAATTCTTGAACCTATGAAAGGGAAAATAATGGGTCTATCACTTGCATTTGGTGGACACTTAACACATGGCGCTCCGCTAACTGCATCAAGTAAATTTTTTAAGTCTGTACAGTATGAATTAGATAAAGACGGAAAACTTGATTACGCAGCTATTGAAAAAAGGGCAATTGCTGAAAAACCGGATGTTATAGTATGCGGATTTACCGCATATCCCCGAGTTATCGATTTTGAAAAATTTGCAAAAATTGCAAAAAAAGTAAACGCATATTTGCTCGCGGATATTTCACATATTGCAGGGCTTGTTGTGGGGGGAACACACCCATCTCCTGCTCCTTACGCAGATATTATCACAACTACAACTCACAAAACGTTAAGAGGACCAAGGGGTGCGCTTATCATGGTAACTGAAAAAGGGCTTAAAAAAGATCCAGATTTGGGTTCAAAAATTGATAAAGCAATAATCCCTGGACTTCAAGGCGGACCACATGATAACCAAACAGCAGCCATTGCAGTAGCTTTAGAGGAAGCAAGCAAACCGGCATTTAAAAAATACGCAGACCAGATTGTTAAAAACTCTCAAGCCCTTGCAGCAGAACTTACTAAGTATGGGTTTAATTTAGTAAGTGGTGGGTCAGATAACCACTTAATACTCATTGATTTGAGAAACAAAAAAGTTAGTGGAAATGTGGCAGCATTAGCTTTAGAACAGGCAGGTATAGTTTTAAATAAAAACGGTGTTCCATTTGATACTAACCCACCTTTTTACCCTTCCGGAATTAGAATGGGAACTCCTGCCATAACCACACGCGGACTCAAAGAGCGGGATATGAAAAAAGTTGCGAAATGGATAAATGAAGCAATAAATGAAGTATTAGGACAAGAAGTACCAAAAGAGAAAGAGAAAAGGTCTGAATGGTGGAAAGAGAAAAGACGCGAAATAATGAATAATAACAATTTACAAAAAATAGGACTTGAGGTTAAAGAATTCGTAATAAAATTCCCCCTCCCTTAATTCTAGATTAAGCTCGAGCAACAATTGTCATCCATTCTGAGGAAACTGAATCGAAAGGTTTTACTAGGGACATTTGACCATACTGCCCATCTTCCTCACCCTTATTCCCGCTAATTGAAATGTCTGTAAAACCAGCAGTTTTCAAAATGGGAAGAACTTCTTTGTTTTTTATATAGTTTATATCAATTGAGTTTATTCCTTTATAAGCCCATATTTTCCCATCAGAAGTAAGACTTACTATATGCTGGGTTAGTGTTTTTTCGTTTTTTTTGTCAAAAAACTCTACATACAGCTCTTCTTTTTCTTTCGGAGATTTCGCCTTTTTAATTTTTGAATATAAAAATCTGTGCTTTTGCTCTATTACTCTTTCAAGGTTTAGGAGCTGTAAAACCAAGACTCCATCTTTCTTAATAACACTCCTTACCTGCTTTAAGACATCGACCGAATTCTTTGAGAGATAGGGAAATACACCACCTATACAAATCGCCCCATCAAATGATCCTTTTGTAAATTTTTTGTCTAAATTCTTAAATTCTTTATCGCATAACTCAAAATTAACTTTCTTCTTAATGTTATCTGGCAATTTTGAAGCTTTTGATTTAGAAAAATTAATCAATTGAGGAGTATCATCTATACCAGTTACCATCATTCCCTCTTTCGCAAGCCCTATTGAGTACTGACCAGTCCAACTACCAACGTCCAAAACATGATTTACGTCATGTCTCTTGAATATTCTGAATAACGTGGGGAATTCGAAATCAAACCTCTTCTCCCAATCAATCATATGATCATAATTTGTTGCAATAAATGATTTAAACTCACTCTCTTCAAGACTAGGCATTTCTTTCTCGATTACATACCTAAAGACATCTCCTCTACCAAGAATCCCAACAAGCATACCTCTTTCATCTACAACAGGGAGCTGAAAAAAATTGTGTTTATACAATAGCGTCTGAGCATCAACAATTGAATCATCTGGGCGAATAGTAACTGCATCTTTAACCATATAATCTTTTACCTTCTTATCAAGGATGTCATTCAGCATATTCTTTCCATTCAGCTTTTTACTGTGAATATTGTAAATTTTATAAAAGATATCTTCTTCTGCAATAAATCCGATAACTTTTCCGTTCTTTACGACTGGAAAACCTGGTCTATTGGTAGTAAAAATGAGGCGAGTAAGTTTCTTAATCGAAAAGTCCTCTTCAACCCAAAGAGGAGATGTAGTCATAACATCCTTTACCTTCATGTGGCTATTGTATCATAAACAATTCTTGATTCCTATTCCAATTCTATACGGCAGCCAATTCCACTGGGCTAACATTCCATTTCTTGCCGATCCTAGTGTAGACATCAGATCTACATTTTTTCCATGCATCAGCAGTCAATATCTCTCTTCTTCCAATAACCCTGTTTCCCTCTCCATCAATGTATGAGTACGCGCTACTTTTCCTAAAATCATCCCTAAACCCCAAACTTAATAAAAAATCAACATTTGCTGACCAGTTGCCTGCCTGGTCAATACAGGCAGTAACCTGGTCATATCCAGCAGCAAATATCTCATCGTTTGACTTTGCAAAAAGATAAGATCCAATTTCTGTTCGTCTTGCACTGCGTTTTATCATCATTACATGACCGTATGCCATTTTTAAAGGTTGCTCATTAGGTTTTTCAGGATCCAAAGGTCTTTCAGCTCTTTCTCTGTCACTTTTTGGAGCATAAGGATCATCATTTAAAGCACTATATACACCTACCACCTCTCCATCCCTCATTGCAACCCAAGATTTCCTTTCAACCTTAACAGACTCTCCTGTTTTAGGAGCTATTACTTCAAATTCTCCATTCGGAAAATAAAATTTTCTTGCAACACTTTCAAATCTGGAAACAGCCTCTTGATCTTTCCAGTTTCGGGGAGTATAAAGCGTTAAGTTCTCATGATGAACATGAAGCGAATCTCTTTCAAGCATACCATCTGGTGTTTCAACCGGTCGATCATAGTCCTTGAATAGATTGACAACGCCTGATAAATGGTAAGGTGCCATCTCTGAAACATCCCAGGTATGCCTCTCTTCAACTTTTCGTGAAACCTCTTTGGATTCCTGCTTTTTTCCAGGATCTTCCGATTGAGTAGATCTTCCAGATGTAGCTCTGAAAAAATTAGGTCTATATAAACTATGTTCTAGTTCTGCCATACACAAAATCCCTTCTTTAAAGGGTGATAAGTATTTTATAACAAACATAGACCAAATGCAAAGCTCAACAGGCACAAAATAATCGCTTACATATTATGATAAACAATATAAAATGCATCACAGTAACTTCTAAAGTTTCTGACCATTTCTTGTTGATTTCAATCTACTAAGGTAGTACTATTGTTTCTCCCATGAATTTTCGAGAAATATACTCATACAATTTGCTGAAACGCGATCTGGATAAAAAAAAGTGGATAGACCTTGCCTATAAGATAAACTTTAGGCATTCCCCAGAGCTAAGAAACCTTAAGGATGAGGAATTTCCAACTTCAGTTCTTATCATTCCAGATGGTCAAAGAAGGTTTGGTAACGATGCCAAAATAGAAACCTCTAGGGCATACCAAATGGGGGCAGATAATTTGCTACTCCACTTAAAAACATTGTCTAATACGGATATCCCCACACAAACAGCTATTGCATGGGGATTCTCAACTGATAACTGGTCAAGACCACCAAAAGAAATTGATGGACTTATGACGCTTATGAATAATGCAATTCCCAAAATTGAAGAACATTTGGATTTGACTGAGGGAAGATTTATTCATTTAGGAAGAAGGCAAATTCGCAAAAATATGGCTACAATATACAAAGATTATCCTAAATTAATTGAAAATATGCACGCTCTTGAGAAAAAGACATATAATAATTCGGGAAAAGTAATAGCATTAGCCGTTGACTTTGGTGGGCTTGATCAAGATAAAAGAACACACGAAGATGCATTAAATACAGGAACAATCTTTAAGCCCGACACAAAGGTACATTTATCTCCAGAGGATATCTGGAGATGGAGAGATTCAGCAGGACTTATAAGAACTGTTGATCTTGCTATTAGAACAGGCGAACAAATAACTGTGGGGAAAGGTATCGGAACGTTTCATTCGTCGGACATAGGATGGCTAAATGGAAAAAACACACAATGGGTAACCTACGAAAAGCGCTTCCCACAACTTACACTCAGAGATACAGCGCAGGCAATCATCACCTATGCAAATGCTCGAAAAAAACATGGTAGCTAGTTACCTATCCTCTTGCAATTTTTACGACCTTGTGCCCATAATAAATACATGAGTAGTATTCCTGGGAAAACATTAATTCTCATCTCTTTTTTAGTCACTCTAACTGTCGCCCTACTTGGACTTTCCATTTGGATTGGGTCCCAAAATAAACCAGCAGTAACTGTTGCGACAGTTACCCCTACTCCAACCGTTATGAAAACCGCTACCGTTTCTTTTTCACCTGCCATACTAGATCTTTCAACCGCCACTACACCATCAGCAACAGTTGATATAGTTGTTGAAACAGCAGGCACTCCCATAACGGGCGTTCAAGCAGAGCTTCTTTACGATCCAAATCTAATAACAAATGTTAAGATTCTTCCCCCCGACCCTGCTAATTCTATCTTTGGAAATAATCCTGCCTCACACATGAATCTTTTTACGGACAGATCAACTTCTGGGAAATTAACATTTGCTGAAGTTATAACTACAAATAGCACACCGGTCAGCGGAACAGGAAGCATTGGGAAATTAGTATTTAGCATAGTCAAGGGCACAAGTGCTTCAGCAAACATTACCTTTGGGAAAGAAACAAAGGTTACAACAAATACTACTCAAGAATCAATTATTAAAGATACTAAACCTCTTATAATCACCCTTCGGTAAAAATTCCTCTTTCTCTTAATTTCTTCGATTTCTTTAAAGAACAATTTTCACATCTAAATTCTGGGTTTATATCTTTTACTCTATCATATTTTGGTGTTTTAACTAATCTATAACCACGAGCAATTTTCCGACAATCCGCACATCTGATGTTTTCCTTAATCTCCCATTGTGTAGCCAGCGACTGAGACTTGAATATAAAAAGATCAACCCAAAAGAAAATAAGACCGCCTATGAGATTTGCGATTGTTGCCGCGTACCAATCTTCAGGGGTACCAAGAATAGATGGTGAATGTTTTACCCACGCAACAATGGGCGCAAGAATTGGGGTAGAAAGTTGCCAACGGATTAAATACAGAAAATAACGCTTATATTCAATCCGCTGAAGAAAACGCCTTAGGCGTTTTTGAGGTGGAGAAAATTCATACTTCTTCAATATCCTCATATAACTACTAGGGTTTTGTAATAATAACCTTGAAGAAGTCTATAATTAATTCTTTTAAAAAATGTCATCCTCGTTCTAGAGTCTTAAATGTATAAGTATATCCATTCCCTGAACTTTTTTTCTCCTCTATTACTCTTGTAAATTCTGGAAATTCAGGGAAAAAAGCATCCGCGTCAGAAAATTCACCATCTACAAAGGTCAAATATAACCTGTCTGCAAACGGAAGTCCAAGCGTAAAAATCTGCCCTCCACCTATGTCATATACTTCTGCCCCCTCTGATCTTGGATCGCGCGCACCCCTATAGTCTTCCACTTCAGAGATCTCAAGCTCTTTTCTCTTGGCAAACGCTATAGCCTCTTTCATATCCGTAAAAACAAATACACCATCTGCTGCTTTATATTCTGGATCACGTGTCACAACTACACTTACTCTTTTTGGCATAGGTTTTCCCTTGTAGTAATGCAGTAAAGATTCATAGGTTTTCCTCCCCATAATGTTTACATGCCCACGGGTCATGTCTCGAAAAAACTTTGCATCTTCTGGAATTTCCCAGAGCAACTTATCATCTTTTCCAAGCTCACGGTTTTTCCCGACAGCAGCAATTAGTGATACCCTTGGTTGATTATTCATTATGTCTTATTTAACAATTGATACGCATCTTCTATAACCTCTTTTGTATTTACTAGTAAATTTAGTTTAGATAAGGTTTTAACATAGACCCATTCAGGCTCAGTCTCATCACTTTTAATAAGCTCTCCTGAAGCCTCTTTTACTAAGTATACATTCCACGAGGTGGAAAGTATTTCCCCGTTTTTTCTTGGAATTTCTGCTTCATAAATTTTTGGTATCTTTATCATTGAATTTTTGTTTACTGAAAGTCCTGTTTCTTCTTCAAATTCTCTAGCAGCACCATCAAGAAGGCTCTCTCCTTCGTCAAGTCTTCCACCAGGTAATCCATATACTCCCGTGACATGATGGGCACCCTCACCGTGTTTCACCAATAATACTTGCTCCCCTCGAATCAATAAGCCTGCAACAGTATTTACTCTCATATATACATTAACCTGACATCTTACCAGTTTTCTTGTCATATAGACCACCTGCAACGGTCAACTCTGCTTTCATCATTGGATATGGATCATAATCTAAGAGCTCTACATCTTCCACTTTAAAATCATCAATTGATTTAATTTTTCGTTTTATTTTAATCTTTGGAAATGGTCTTGGTTTTCTTTCTAACTGTTCTTTCACTTGTGGAATATGATTCTCATAAATATGAGCGTCTCCAAAGGTGTGCACAAATTCTCCCGGCTCAAGATCCATAATATTTGCCAAAATAATGGTAAGGAGTGAGTAAGATGCGATGTTAAACGGAACACCCAGGAAAAGATCAGCACTTCTTTGATATAGCTGAAGTGATAATTTATTTCCGCGCCTGCTTACTTGATACATATTGTGGCAAATTGGAAATCTGTTGGCTTCTTTCTTAAGAGCCATTGTATACATGTATTCCGGGTTCCAAGAGGTCACAATTGCGTTTTTTGCATCCGGATCTTCTTTTAATTCCTGCATAACCCAGGACAGCTGGTCAATAGTCCGAGGTTTCTTGGCTTGCCCTGCCTGCCCCGAGGAACGAGGGGAGCTTGCCGAATGGGTGGGCCAAGCTCTCCACATTTCCCCGTATATATGAGGTAAATTCCCCCATTTTTTAGCAAACTTTTCATTTGTCTTTATTTCATCAATAAATTCCTCTTTCGTGTATTTATTTTTTGGATTTCTTGTTTTGAAAATCTTGTATGGGTAATCATCCCAAATGTGGACATTATTATCTACCAAATATTTAATGTTTGTATCCCCGCGCATAAACCATGCAAGTTCATGGATAACGCCTCTCCAATACACTTTTTTTGTAGTAAGAAGTGGAAATCCCTGAGAAAGATCGTATCTATTCTGACGACCAAACAAACTATAAAGTTTTATGTCTGTCCCACGATCTACCTTACGCTCCCCATGTTCCAAAGCCTCTTTTAAAAGATCTAAGTATTGGTATTCAGGATGTCTATTCGTTCTACTCATAATACTTACCAATACTACCAATTACAAATAAACAAATCAATGAATGGATCACTTCTTTTTTGTATTTAAAATAATAGTGCTAACAATTTTTATAATTTCTTTATTCTCTTGCATCAAGCCTTCCATTCTTGGTTTAAACGTAGGATTAGTATCAGCAATTATGCGCAGCCAATAATATGTTTCTTTCCCTTCTTTTCTGACAATTGTATATTTTGAAATAAAATCCTTTTTGCTATCCGTACCATCTGCCTCCTGATCATTTGCGCCCATAGATGTGGAAGAGCGAGTAATTTGATTAATTAAAATTAAATTCTCCTGATTCTTAGGTAATTTTTTCACAAGATTAATTACTCGGATTACAAACTGATAGATTCTTTCGTGAATATCAACTACTTTCTCCCCATTTTGCATTTTACTTTGATTGGTAGTATTTGATTATTTGTTTATTGGGTTATTCAAATCTGACGTTCTTTTTTTGTTGCGGCGACTCGCCCCCCTTGCCATTGCCCCCTATACATATTTCCTCCACCGGCAACTTCTGAAAATTGAATATGTACAAAACGTGCACCCATCTCAATTGTGACAGTTACAGGTCCTGCATTGTACAAGCCAAACGTAAGTCCTCCACAATATCCCGGCGGAACATTCCCGGTTCTTAACATAAGACCCGAACGATATGTTGTGGATCGAGGAGTAATGCTTGCAGTTAGATCTTCCGGCATATTTACGTCTTCTATAGTTTTTACTAAATAAAAATCTCCTGGCTTTATAATAAGAGAGCTTTTTTTCACGTGCTCTGAGCCTGTCGCAGGGTCATACTTTCTAACAAGCTTTACATCAGCCGTATGTCTTTCCGTAACTCCTAAAAACGCTTTTTTACCTATAATTTTAAATGCTTCACCAAGACGCAAATCAAACCCTGCTCCTTCTGGGTTTGTTAATTCACGTTCTGAGAGATTTTCAACAAGTTTTTTTTTCTTAACTAGTTCAAGAAGTGTTTTTGGTCCAAGTATCATACCATAGATCCTTTCTGGGCAAGAGCTGTCAACTACTATTTAAGTTTTATTTGAGAGATAAGTTTTTTTGTCACTTCGTCTATATTTCCTTCACCGTCAACTATTGTTATTTCCTCAGGAAATTTTTTTTGTACAAATTCATACCCCGTGATCAACTTTTCAAGCTTATTTTCATCTTCATATATCTCTTTTTCATCATCTTTTGTAGTGATCCTACCCATCGCTGTTTTCAAACCTATCCGTAAGTAAATAGAATAATCTGGAACTGTAAACTGATGGTACATAGAAAGAATAGATTGTGTTATTAAAAGCAAATCGGCATCATTTTTATCATATTCTCCCCCACTCCTATCAAGGATTCCATACACAATAGCTGACCAAAAACACCTATCAGTGATAACTACTTTCCCAGCTTGCAGGGAAGGCAAAACAAGCTCTTCATGATGAGCTGACCTATCAGCAGAAAAAAGATATTGCAGGGAAACAGAGGGTAACTTTTCTGTTCCTAAAAGTACCTTCTGAACTAAATCTCCAATAAGACCTTCTTTTCTTGGCTCGCGCGTTGTCACTACTTCTTTCCCCTGTGATCTGTAGTACGCTGCGAGTTTTTCAACCTGAGTAGTTTTTCCCGATCCATCAATTCCCTCTAATGCAATATATGTGCCACGGTAAGGATTTTTTTTGAGTTCTATGTCAAAATTAATATTGTATTTCATAAAAAAATATTACACTTTACTTGCTACTAGCTGCTCTCTTACGCGATCTTACTTTTCGAACTTTAGTGAGAACAAGGAAGATTTATGTCTTCACTTTTCCACATGAATCTTACTCTCAATCGGTCCTTCTTGCATGACGTATTTTGCATCCTGGCGTTTGTTATAGGGGTTTTCCGAGGAAGAACTTAATTCCTCAAAAGTCATTGCGCAAATTCTCATCCCAGGCGTAAGAGCTACTGCCATACGACCTAAGTTTCCAAGCTCTAATACGCACTTCCCATTCCACCCGGGATCAAAAATAGAAGCAGTCGAGTGAACAACTATTCCCATTCTCCCCAAAGATGAACGCCCCTCCAGTCTCCCCATGAGGTTGTCAGGAATTGTTATTTTTTCCATAGTCACGGCAAGCACAAAATCCCCTGGCTGCATAATAAACTGGTCAGCACCTTTCAACTCTACTTCTCGTGTTATATCTGCACCATAATCCTTTTTGTATGGATCGATAAATGGATATTTACTGTGATCAAAAATCCTAAACAGGTTCCCTAATCGTAAATCTATAGAGCAAGATCCTAATTGTGTTGAAATATCAGGCTGTGGCGAAATAATAATTCTCTTATCCTCTAGCGCCTTTTTTATATCCCTATCTGAAAGTACCATAATTGAAAAAAACTGATCCTATTAAAAGTTAACGGTATGGAACAATACTATCCAAATCCCAATAATTTCGCAAGTAACATTTTCTGCTTGCAAAATAAAAAAAACGTTACTATGATATGTATGGAATGAAAATTGTAGAAAAACACTCAATCGGATATGTGCTCGGAAAAGCACTTTTTTCCTCTCCTCAAAGAACTATCAGTGTTTTTTTTGTATTGTTTGTATTAGGTGCTGTTCCCTTAACATTTTATCTTGCAAACCAACAGCAGGATATACGACAACAAGCAGCAGATAGTACTCCCGCATGCATCTTTACACCGGGAACTATAAGACCAGGGGAAACATCCGAATTGCTAGTAGTCTCATATCCATATGCGCCTGAACCATACATGGAACCTGCTGACGGATACTCAATTGTTGAAAAAAGGGGGGACACAATAATCTACAAATTGGATAAACCTGGAACTACCTGGAAAATATCATTACTAGATCCATCAAACCCTATGAAAAATAACTTGCCAAATGCGTTGGCATCCTGCACTGTTTCAACAACTGAATACTAAGTGTAGAATTCCGTGCTTGTGTTTAAATATACCCAGGTCATGCTCTTGCAAATAGAAAAAAATCTTCCTATGATTAGTATATGAATCCGAGCACTGTTGGAAATATTATTGAAGAGCTTTTTCTCTCATCAAAAAAAAGAATCATAGGATCTATAGTGATTACAATTCTTATTCTTTCTATTCCAGTAACGGTTATGCTCACAAATCAGCAACAAGATATACGTCAGCGCGCGGCTTCCGTAGATTTCACATCAGTAAGTTCAGATTCAGAAAATCCATCCCCAAGCCCGACGCTAGTTAAGTACTGCGGAGGAGATGATCATGTCTCTTGCGAAGTCGGACAATATTCTTGCTGGCAGTATATTCCATCTGGTCCCTATCAGGGAACTTTTGCAAAATCATGTCAAGTATCCCAGGACGCGCCAAATCAGATTAACTGCATCCAATGCATTATGGTTACTCCTAGTCCTACAAGAAAACCTTCACCATCCCCTGCTCTAAGCGCAACCCCATCCATATCACAAGGAACAACGGTCGCTCTTGCCATTACACTCCCTGGGATTGGTCCTAATACCACATTAGGAGAAAATAATGAACCTCAGCACCTCTCTAGATCATTTGATGTATACGCATATGACGGGGAGAATCACGAAGCAGAAAAAACTACAACTACTCTTACCTATAACAATGGCGTATATAGCGGAAACGCCACATTTAACACTATTGCAAGCGGACCATATACCATAAAGGTAAACGCTACAAATTCACTCATAAAAGCAGTTCCTGGAATTCATCAACTGTCGCAGGGAGCAACTGTAAATATACCTCCTGTTGTACTCGTCTCAGGTGATATCAGATCTAATGGCTCTTCAAAAAATCTATTAGACATAGATGACTATTCTATTCTTTTATCATGCTATGCTAAAACAGATTGCACAAACGAATATAAAATACTTTCTGACTTAAATGATAACGGCGTTATGGATCCTCGGGATTTAAATATACTCCTTCGCGGCTTCGCGACCAGAAAAGGCGACTAATTTCTTCTTGACTCTTTTTACCTTTCTCTCTACTATAAAGGTGTACCCGAATTTATCGGTTTTATATCTTTATGGATCCACAAAGTCAATTTAAAGACAGATACGAAAAATACGTTCAGCAAAGGAACTCCCAGATGCTAAACACTGTAAACATTCCCCCATCTTCTAAAAAATTTTCCCCTAATAAATTTTATGTCCTAGGAATTATACTAGGAATTCTTGTTATTGCTCCCATTGGTGCATTTTTGTTTTTATCAGATCAACTGAATAATCCAACACAAAATACAGTAAGCGTTGAAGAAAAATCTCTTACATCACTTTCATCAAACGATGAAATAGATCGCGAAATGCAAAAAATATGGGGTCCTTATTACGAGCAGGCAAAAAACGATCCAAAACTAAGAGCTGCAGCATCAGAAAATATTCAACTTAGACAAGCCGCGCTTAAGGCAGGCGTTTCAAATTCTAAGATTTCCTCCGCCGAAAATACTAGCTACCAAGAGGTTCAAAATAAAACAGAGGAGAACTTAGAAAAACAAGTTGTTAACTCAAGAACTATAGACTTTGTAAGTGTTTTTAAAAACCCGCTTAGCACCAACTATGAACAAGAAGCAAGTAAAGCAGTAGATACATTAAATCAAATACGCGCACAAACTACGCAGGGAAAAAACTTAGAAGAAGCCTATGCCCAAGTAAAAAATTCAGCCAGCTTTGACCCTACTATAAAACTTTTCACAAACGAATATATAACAAAAAATTCAGGCTGGAATCCATTATTTAAGGATGCTATCTTCATGCTCAAACCCGGTCAAACATCTCAAGTTTTAGTTTCGCCTGGTGGTGCAATCATACTAGCCTACGTTAAAGAAGCAAATGATTCAAAATATGATACCGTAAATCAGTATATCAATAATTCAAAATAATATGAATCAAATAACAAAAATATTTATAGGAGTTGTATTTTTTATAGCACTCTATCTTATTGGCACAACTACTTCCGAAAACGTTGCGTGCGCAAGAAGCTGGGATACCTGTCCAGGAGCAGGAAACGTACCTGTCTCAGAGATTTATCCCGGGCAAAACTATGTAGATTCAGTAGGTCTTAATTTTAAGATAACCGGTAAGAATATTCCCCCAAATCAGGTCTTCCGAATAGATGTCGGAGCAGCTGCCTGCACCAGTGAAGTAAAATGCTTGAAAAGATCTGATTCGACTACAACCTCTCCATTTAACGGAACCGCATCATATGGAAATATCCAAACAATTGGCTGCAGCTCAGGAGGCTGTGATGACAATCTTCAGGTAAATGCTTATTTTTCAGGCGGATCATTTAACGGCACATGTAAGGTATATGCAGGTGATGGAACACCTGATGTACTTCTTCCAGACGCAACACAGTCAGAAAATATTAAAAGTAGAAATGGAACGGAAATGTCTTTCTTCTTTTATTTTGATTGCGATGCTCCTTTAGAGCCGACTCCTACTATAACTCCTACTCCTGGCGTTACCGTAACACCCAAAATCACCATAACTCCTACCGTAGGAGTAACTCAGCCACCTGGAAACACTCCACCACCAACAAATACACCTGGAACCCCTACTCCTACGCTAGCGTGTCCTATTCCCGCAACCCCTGTTAAAGTAACGGTAACATGCATTGGGTGTGATGGCGGTTCAAACCCGATACCTACTCTTACCCCGACACCTATTACAAGCGAACCAACTCCTACGGGAAGTGGAGAATCGGTAACACCAACAGGGAATCAGCCTACAACTACCCCAAGAGTCCCTACACCTACTATTGACAATAGCAATCCTAAAGGAAAGCCGGGAGAGGCATGCAATCTTCCTACAGATTGTATAAGTGGTATTTGTAAACAAATTAGCCTGCCAGGCTTACCGATAATACAAAAAGTTTGTCAATAATATGAACACAAAACTTAAGAAAAAAATACTTATTATAGGAATTCTTGCATTAGTGATTCTTATTCCAACACTAATCTTTCTTATTCAAAAACTAACCACACCTCAACCTCCCCAAAGAATCTCACAAGCTCCCAACGCATGCCCAATAGATGGTGGAAAATGCTCATGGAGCACTGTATCAGGTGCAACTTCATATGACTATAAAATTATAGATCTTTCAACAAATACTCAATTACTTGCAGGCAACACAACGTCAACCTTTATTACATTTCAACCGGAAGATGGAAAAAACTACAGATGTGAAGTTATAGCAAAAAATACATGCGGATCCAGTGGTGTAGGCGTTGGTACGGGATCTTGCACTATTCTACCTCCAACTGTCACTCCTACACCTACCGTTCCTACACCTACACCAACACCTACTCCTACACCTTCGCCCACACCAACAAAAATACCTACACCTACACCAACACCTACTCCTACACCTTCGCCCACACCAACAAAAATACCTACACCTACACCAACACGACCTCCTGTTGTGGTCAATCCACCGGTAAATAACCCGCCTCCAATTGTAAATAATCCGGTTATTCCAACTACTCCACCTATTCAACCTACTATCCCGCCAAGTGGATCCATAGGTGCAACCGTAGGAATTGTAGGTGGAATTATAATTACTGTTATAGGTGGAATCATTATCTTTCTCCTCTAAATACGCGGTGTTGTCTTCATGCGTACTTTTTTGTTAAAATATCAGATCAAGTAATTATGTCGGGGATTTTTATCTCAACGTAAACAAAACTTGCGATGGTCATCCCTTTAATAGGATGCGCCTAAAAACTCTTTACTTGTGGACTTTGTCCACGAAAATGAACTTTTACAATTAAATTTTTCTTGAAATCGTTAATACCGAGGGTCGTTAGTTCAGCGGTAGAACGCTTTCCTGTTCTAATTTTTTGGGCGCATGGCTCAGGGGTAGAGCACGTTCCTGATAAGAACGGGGTCCTTGGTTCGAATCCAAGTGCGCCCACCAACAACGAACTAATCGGCTTTTTTGAAGCCAACATGCGGGACGCGCGAAGCGCGTCCCAATGGTTTCTGCCTGAATTTCGCCCAGAATCCAAAGGGGAATTCGCCAAAAATGAATCCAAATCCGGCGCGCTTGCGCGCACCTGTTTTTCGCCGAGGAGGAGGTTCGAGCCAAAGATTTCTTTGGCACAGACCTTTTTCGCAAAAAGGTCTGAATCAGAAGCAATTTTGTCTATATTTTGTGCGACTTCTATCCAGTTTTGGAAAGGTTCGAGCCAATCATTTTGCTTGTGTGAAAGATTGTAGATTTCTTCTTCGAGTGACTTCTTTTCGGATAACAGTTTTCCTTTCTGTAAACGATAATCTTCGCGGTCAATATCTTGCTCCAAGTAGCCAGTAAGAAGTCGCTCTAACTTTTGCGACAAAGAAGAAATCTTTTCTTGCTTCTCTTTTACACAAGCAGTTAAAGACTGGGCGGATTTTCCGTGGTCTTGCAAAGCAAGACGATTGAGTTCCACCGCCCAGTCTTTGGGCAAAGAAACTTTTTTGATTAGGGATGATAACTGGTTGTCTAATTCCTCTTGACGAATACAAGGTTCTTCACACTTTATGTTTTTATTTTTCTTGGTGCAGTGGTAATATACATACTCGTGGACATTTCCGTTCTGCTGTTTCTTAACCTTGTATTCGCCAGTTATCATCATTCCGCATGAGGCGCAGGAAATTAGGCCACAAAAAGGTTGAGGGTCATTTATGGGCTTTCTGTCAGGTTTACCGCGAAGTTTCAACATTTCCTGCGCCTGATCAAAAAGTTTCTTTGAAATGATTGGCTCGTACTTTCCTTCGTGGAGTTCGCCACCATAGCGAAATAGTCCTGTATAAAACGGGTTGGAGAGAATTGAAGTTGCACGGGATTTATGGATTCTCTTTCCGGTTTTTGAAAATAGATTGTGCTTCGCCAAAAAGTTTGAGACATCTTCCAGTCTATTGCCGCCTTTTACATAGAACTCAAATGCTTGCTTGATAACCTTGGCTTTCTTTCTGTCAACAACCACAGTTTTTGTTCGTGAGTCGTTGATATATCCGACAGGAGCAAGCGTTGGATAATCTCCGTTACGAACTTTTTGGCGTAAACCTCTTTTGGTATTTTCGGAAAGAGAATCTACATAGTATTTGCTTTGACCGAAAGCCACATTCAACATAAATTTTCCTTGCGAGGTGCTATCGCACCAGAAAGTTGGAAATTTAAGGCTCACAAGTTTCCCTGTGTCGAGGAGGTAGATTACCTTTCCACCGTCAATACTATTTCTTGCGAGACGATCCGGATGCCAAGAGAGGATAGAATCTGCATCGCCCTTTTCAATACACTTCATCATTTCGTTAAATATGGGACGACCTGGAATTTTGGCAGATTGTTTTTCTATAAACTCTTGGGCGATGTTCAGATTTTCTCTCTTGGCATAGTCTCGCAATTCTTGGAGCTGTGCCTCAATACTCAAAACCTGCTTGTCCTCGACATCAGTGGACTTGCGAGCATACAAAAAGAATTTTTGCGAAGATATATTATTCATATAAATTTTGAAAACTTAAATGGCCGCTCTTGGGGCGCCCACAATGATTGCTCAAAGTGGCCCAAAAACGGCCATTAAAATAAGCAATCACTATGTGGGCGCGAATTTAGTATAGCAAAAATTCTTTTTATATCAAAGCAAATACTATGAGTCAAAATTGCTTCTGATCTCGAACCTCCTCCTCGGCGAAAAACAGGTGCGCGCAAGCGCGCCGGATTTGGATTCATTTTTGGCGAATTCCCCTTTGGATTCTGGGCGAAATTCAGGCAGAAACCATTGGGACGCGCTTCGCGCGTCCCGCATGTTGGCTTCAAAAAAGCCGATTAGTTCGTTGTTGGTGTATTTATTGTACCAAGTTAGAACCCATTTCCAAAATCGGTAATGTGGCACG
>CAYMYC010000006.1:0-52006 GCA_964394645.1 uncultured Gammaproteobacteria bacterium
AACTCAGGTTGGAGCTATTCTCCTTCTTTACCTAATCCTGTTTAGGATATTCTAATTACTGTACGTTGTACGTTTTAAATTGATCATACAGACAGGAAAAAGTACTTTCTTCTTTACGCTAGTAATACTTTTGTGGTAGAATATGGATAACTAATATGAAAGGACATTTTATTCGTGGCGGATTCTTCAAAAACAAATAGTTCAGGCGCAAAGTCAATGGCTGAGCTTATGGCTTCGCATACATCTTCTTTTAACGTATTTAAAAAAGGTCAAGAAGTAGAGGGTATTGTTAAGAAATTAACACCATCAGAAATACTTTTGGAGATAGGTGCAAAATCAGACGCACTTGTTTTAGAAGTTGATAAGACAAATCAGGATAATTTAATGCGTGCTTTAAAAGTAGGGGATAAGGTGAAGGCTGTTATTATTTCTCCTGAATCAGAAGGTGGTTTTCCGGTTGTATCCCTCAGGCGGGCACTAGACAACTTAATGTATGCAAATTTGGATAAATTTTCTGCCTCACAAGAAGACGTAGAAGTTATTGTTGTTGAGCCAACAAGAGGCGGATATTTTGTCGCGAGCGAAACAGGCATGCGTGGATTTCTACCCACGTCACAGGTAATCACGCAAGAAAGTTTAACAGGAAAAAAGATTTTAGTTAAAATTATTGAAGTTGATCGAGCAAAAAAGAGGGTAATATTCTCTGAGAAGGCAACTGCCTACATAACTGATCCTGAAACTCTCAGAAAGCTTCTTCCAAAAGGTACTCCCGTAAAGGTTGTCATACAACAAGTCGCGCCATATGGTCTTTTTGTTTCACTTCCAGGAAAAGATGGGAAATTAGTTGATGGATTTATACATATTTCTGAAATCTCTTATGAGAGGGTAGAAAATCTACCATCTCTTTATAAAAATGGACAAATTATTGAGGCTGCGGTGTTAGATGTAGATACGGAAAACAGACGGGTAAATCTTTCTGTGAAGGCAACATTAAAAGATAATTTCACATCAGCATCAGAGAAATATAAAAAGGAAGATAAAGTAAAGGGAGCAGTAACGCGAGTTGCAACAAGAGGCGTAACAATTGATCTAGGAGATGGAGTAAACGGATTTATTCCGGCAGATAAAATACCGGCAGATACAGTATATAAAACAGGCGATAGCATAAACGCTGAAGTAACAGATATAGATACTAGAAAAAGAGTAGTATTACTATCTCCAATAGTTACAAAGGCTTTTGTCGGATACCGCTAGAGCGTTAAAAACAAACTTCTCATCTTTGACTTTTATCCTTGTATTGCGTAGTATCTGCATAAGAGGTATAAAGCATAAATATTTTAGCATTTGCCTTTTTTTAAACCCTTTTTCTTTATTGGAATTTAAATATGTCAAAATCTAATACTTCTTTTGTATGCGGTTCTTGCGGTTATGATTCCTCAAAATATATTCAACTCATAAATATACGAGCCTCAATATATTTCTTGGAATCAATTAGTAATTATGCCAAAAAATAAAGAAACAAGTTTTGTATGCGGTTCTTGCGGTTATGATTCCTCAAAATGGTACGGGAAATGTCCTGAATGTGGTGAGTGGAATACGATGAAGGAATTTAGTGTTCCAGAGAGTAAGAGGGTAAGAGGTTTAGGGGGTAAAACCACTGGAGCATCTGAGGCGAAGCCGACTAAAGTATCGGAGGTAAAGATAAGTTCAGTTAACCGTTTTTCTACAGGATTTTCTGAATTTGACCGTGTTTTAGGACAGGAGGATTTGGCAGGGATTGTACCCGGTTCTGTAATTTTACTCTCAGGCGATCCTGGAGTTGGTAAGTCTACACTTTTGTTACAAACTGCACTTAATTTAGCTAGGGGGAGTGAAAGTAGACCAGACAAAGGCAGTCGTAAAGTACTCTATGTAACAGGGGAGGAGTCAGAGGCGCAAGTAACCTTACGCGCAAAGCGTTTATTAAAAGAAAGAAAGCTTGAAGATTATAATCTTTTTATTCTTGCTTCCTCAAACATAGATGCGTGTCTATATCAAGCAGAGGAAGTCTCTTATGATTTGGTTATTATTGATTCGATTCAGACAATGGAAAGCACAAATCTTCCTGGTTATGCAGGTTCGATTCCACAAGTGAGACATGCAACCGGGAGACTTGTTTCATTTGCAAAAAGTACAAATACCCCTGTAATTCTTATTGGGCATGTTACGAAAGAGGGTATGGTGGCAGGTCCCATGATGCTTTCACATATGGTGGACACGGTACTCTATTTAGAGGGAGAGAAAATGACTGGAGTCCGAATTCTACGTGCGTTTAAAAATAGATTTGGGGATACATCAGAGGTAGGAATATTTGGAATGCAAGAATACGGTTTGCAGGAGGTTACTGACCTGTCTGATCTCTTTCTAGGGTCTGAAGCTTCTTCTCCCGGATCATGTGTCGCAGTTATGATGGAGGGGTCACGTCCTATACTCGTTGAAATTCAGGCGCTTACAATTCACTCAAATCTTCCATATCCTAGACGCGTTGCGAGTGGTATTTCAGAAAAAAGATTAGAGTTGCTTTTGGCAATACTCCAAAAGCACGCGAAGTTACCGTTGGAGAAATTTGATATTTTTGTAAATGTTGTCGGTGGATTTAAAATTACTGAAACTGCATCAGACCTGGCTGTGTGCCTAGCAATTATTAGCTCTTTTAAGGGTAAGCCACTTGTAAAGACTGCAGCGGTTGCAGAGGTGGGACTTTTGGGAGAGTTAAAGAAGGTTGTAAGTTTGAAGAAAAGAGAGCAGGAAGCAAAAAAATTCAAGTTTAAACTTATAACCTGGGAATCATCTTCTACGATTTCTGGAATATTACCGTTGTTGTAGAAAAATACTAAGCTATATTTAGCCTCAGTACTATGATATAATTTCTTCTAAGCTGTTCTACAAAGGTTTTTTCTGGTATTTTTGCCAGGAGGTTTAATGATGATTGGTAAAAAAAAGATAACACAAACAAAAAAACGAAGCAAAAAAATAACACGTTCAGAGATTCTGGATGTAGTTGAGATTCCTCATGAGGAGCGCTTAGGTCGCGGGAATATTGCACGTACAGCTGTTCAGGGAATATTACTTCCCCCTAAAGTTGTGGCTCAAATAGCAGACCAAGTTGCAAAGGCAGTATCTCAAAGAGTTCCCAGACGAACATCCAGACGAAAAATAGTAACTGAAGCAAAATCAGGTTTTGTTCTGGACACATCAGCAATTATTGACGGGAGAATTTTTGATTTGGCAAAAATCGGTGCGTTTTTTGGGAACTTTATTGTTATAGCAGGAGTTTTGGATGAATTAAAAAATATTGCAGACTCCAAGGATGATGTTAAGAAAGAGCGGGGAAGAAAAGCCTTGCGGAATTTAGATGAATTTAAAAAGATGAAAGGAATAAAGCTTATTCATGTATCAGACTTAGATACAAAAATCCCTGTAGATGAGAGAGTTATTTCATATGCTAAGAAAAATGAAGGAAGAATATTAACGTGTGATTATAACTTGTCTAAAAAGGCAAGAATTACGGGTGCGGTATCAATAGATCTTTACGAAATGGCAAACATATTAAAAACGACAGCTGTTCCCGGTGAAGAGTTTTTTGTGAAAGTAGTCCAACGTGGAAAAGGAGCAGGACAAGGAGTTGGCTACTTACCAGATGGGACAATGATTGTGGTTGAGCAAGGAGAGAATTTACTTGAGAAAACGGTAAAAGTTGTTGTGTCTCGTGTTATTCAGACTGATGCAGGAAGAATCTTCTTTGGTAAAATAGTCAGTTAATCTTTTCAGATTTTTTTCTTCAAGGTTTTCAAAAAATAGGTAGTTAGCCGCATACTATAATAGTTTTTCATGATGTAACCTTTCTTTACTCGCAAGTTAAATATGGCTTCTGGATTACAATGCATGAAAGAGCTGTAACGCGGTTGTCAAGAGGTAATCTTTGTTCACCTACTTATCCACATTTTTTATATAAATAATTTTATGTTGATTTATCAGCATATTCTGCCTATAAAATACTCTAGGACAGTAAATAAAATGTATGAAATATGCTATAGGTTGCGCAAGATAATCTCTTATGCTATACTTTACACAAGACATGAAACTACTTGGAATAATCACTTCAAAAAGCCGTCAAAAAAGGGTATTTGCTAACACGCGACCAACAGATTCTTATCAGGATTCATTAAATAAAATGGGCAAAGAGCAGTTAAAGTCTTTGCTTGAGCGTGGCATTCAATTGCAGTCTGTTAATTTAGCACATTAAATAGGGCAGATCTTTTTTGGGGAATTTAGGGGTTTAAGTAACTATCTTCAGAAAAGAAAAAAGAGCATCGCTTTCGCTACTAGATGAATAAATTCTTAAGTACGAAAAGCAATGCTCTTTTAGAAATTTAAAGCACATAGTCTCTAGGCAGGGTGAGACTAGTACATATGACAAAAGTTAACAGATGTGAAAATTTTTGTCAAGAAAAATTGGTGAAGCTAATTAGTGATAATTAGATTGTTAAAACAATTCTTTTCACGGAAAAAAAGAGTATAAATTTGCTAACGATTTTATAATAAGATTGTTTACGGTTTGTATGGGGGGTAGGAGTCTTGGGCAGGGATTCTTATCTCCCATAGAAATAGTAAGCAGTTTTTTATGAAAAGAATTTCTGGAAGAAAGATTGACGACTAGAGCATTAAAATACCACTAATTTGACCCCTTAATACGTTTTTTAACAGCAATAACAGCAAACACGATAAGATACCCGCTCAATAATACAAACCCCGCGTATTCCAAATATTGGGGCAGGAAGATGATAATAATTTCTGATGTCTGATTTTTAGACGTTGGTTCAATTATCCACCCATTCGCCCAATTGTTTATACGTACATGTTGTTTAATTTCTTTTCCCGAAAGAAAAGGAAAGAATTCTGTGAAAATATTTTTGTTTTGTGTAATATAAGCATGCCATCCATTATCATATGACTTAAAAAGGGTTAAGAGACCCCGATTTTTATTTATCTGCTGAATTTTTGCAGTGTAAAGAGTTGTGTTTTTTTGAGTGCTATTTATAATTTTTACCCCATTTGTATAGCGAGAAGTGTTTTTACCTGTTTTTGTGAAATATATATTTTCTAATCTGTAATAAGGAATTGAATGTAATGTTACGTTTCTAATATCATTTATACTCTTATCATTTCCAATGGATAACGTATTGAAATGGATTTCATATCCCTCATCTCCAGATGGTTCAGGTGGGATAAGAAAAAAATATTTTTTCCAATCTTTTCCATGATCAAGAGATGTATATATATTGCACCGTCTTGATAATTTATTAGTGATACATAATCTAGCTGGAAGTCCTTGTATATTTTTTGCCTCAAGGCTCAGTAGATTTCCAAAATCTTGTTTTATATATGGAAAAGAAATAAATCCGCAACTCGCTCCATTTTGCGCAGTAAACCTGAAAAAACCATTCAGGTTTTTTACTGCTGTATTTGTTGTTTCTGTCGTATTCCCGCAGTCATTTGTCTGATTGATTTTATTTACCATTTTTTGTGAGTCCGATGCAACGGAAACAGAGATGAATGGTTTTTGATCAATGAGAGATGGCAGATTACCTTCTTCCGTTGAGAGATTGTAGTTATATTTTTTCATGAATTCAGGGAAGATGTCATTATCTAGCCAAGACGTAGTAAATTTATAGTCAGGTGGAATAGTAGTAAGTTGTAGTAATGCCGAATTTGAACTCTGCGCAATAACAGACTCAGGAATACGGTCATATCTATCAACTAGGTTTCTTGAAGGATAAAAGTAGTCAGGAGTTGGGGCATAATAGTAATCTCCCAATTTATCAGACGCAAGATCCATGAATCCTCCAGTAATTTGTGGTCCGACTGATGTTATAAAATGCGGTGCTTGCACAAAACTTAATGGGACTAATGATTCATCAACTTCATACAAAGATAAATTTTTTCCAAAAGTACGTGTAAGTGTTATATTTCTTAATTGCTTAAAAATTTCTTTTGTTTCATAGTGCCATAGTGCGTTTTGTTTATTGCCCACTATTGCAATACTTTGGTCGAGTAAGAAGTATTTTATTCTGTACTTCTTTACCAATGCCTCAATTTTTAACGTATCTCTTGAGTATATTGCTCCAGAAATTTCTCTATAATACTGTTCATTATTTATATTCCATCTGTCAAAATCTCTTGATAACACTGGTTGATTTACTCCAAACCATATAAATCCTGCTCCTTGGTATCCTGAACCGCTTTTTTTAGATTTCTGTTCGTCTTCCCAGTTGTAGTAATCCCATCCCCACAATGATTGAACCGGTAGTGGGGCAATTCGTGCATCTGTTGGTTGTTTTTGCATATATCTGAAAAATTCAAAATATTCCTTTGGTATTGATACTTTCATCCTCGGATCAATAAGATGACCATAAAACATGGGTGCCGCAAAATAGAGTAAAGAGCATGTAAATAAGGCTAAAAGTGAAATATATATAAAGCGTGATAGATAGTGTTTTTTAATATTAGTTACGAGATTAAATAATTCTAAAAAAGAAATAGAAGTAAATACGCTTATAGCAAAGATAAGTAGTATTGAAAATTTAGTAAAAGGAAATCGTAATCCTTCCTTGAAAAGTGGGAAGGTGTCTCTTAAATAAATAAATATTGCCTCAAATGGCGGATTCATGTTTACAATCATAATGATTGAAACTAGAAATATAGGAAGGCAAGACAAGGCAAGAAATCTTCTTCTAATAATTGAGAAAATAATACCTATAATGCTTGTAATAAAAACAATATATCCAATAGCTGTAACTCCCGGGAGTGATAGATGAGATTTCCAGGTTGACATAAGATCTTTCGAGTTAGTAACATTTATCTGTTCAGTCCAATTAAAAAGAAAGTTTTTAAGAAGTGCTGTATCAATAATATTTCCATACTGCTTGTTATGTAAAAATGCTTCATCGGAAAAGATTTTATTAGTTTGTGCAAGTGAAATATCTTTCGCGCTTCCTTGTAGAAAGTATAGATTTGGAAGAAGCCAAAATGAGTTTATAGCAAATGTCGTAATAATTAACATAACAGAAGCAATAACCGTCTGTTTTTTTCTTGTAAGAAGAGCGTTTGTTGCAATGAAAAGAGCAAAGCACAGAAAAAACGCATACCATAGAACGGCGGCATATGCTTGCGGAGCTGATAAAAACATAATAAGAGAAAAGATAATGAGACGTATTGCGGTTGGTCTTTTCAAATAAAGTGCACTTGTTAAGAAAATCCAACCTAAAAATGCGTACTGTGTGGTAAACATTTCAAAAGGAACGTAAAACTGCTGAACAACAACTAAATTGCATATGTAAACCAAGGCTCCTAAAAATGATGCAGATGAAGCTAATTGTTTTTTTGCACTATACAGATCTCCTAAAAGAGCAAAGCGTATAAAGAAGTAAATACCTAAAGGACCCAATATAAAACAAAGAAAAATATATGAATATCTCAGAAATGAGAGGGGAAGCACAAAATGTTCAAGCCATAAGAATATAACACGCGGTAATTCAGCCATGTGTGAATGAGCAGCTATTGCCCCTAGTCCCTGGTCACTTCTGAAGACTCCAAAAAATATATTTGAAAATTGTTGTGGAAAGTTAAACTCAGGATGAAGTGTATCCCAACCTGTAAGAAAAGTTCCCGGTATATAGTTAAGCAAGCATATGGTCACAGTAATAAGTAGGAGAAGAAAAGGAAATATGAGAACTGTTAATCTTGGCATATATTAAGAATACCACGGGAAGCAGTTATATGCTTTTTTCCTTTATGCACTTTTCATATAAGTCTTTGACTGGATAGGATACTGTTGCGTTTCCATCTTTGACAGTATATGTTGATGAGCTCGCGCATTGGTATTTTTTTATGCTTGCAAGTTCTTGTTTCTTAAGGTTGATAAATTGAAAAACAGCAAAAGATCCCACAGCAACTGCTATGGCAATTATCACAATTATAATAATTTGTAATATTTTATTCATCTTCTCTCCCTTCGTATTGGGATTTATTTTTCTGATTTTCTCAAGAACCAAAACATTTTGTTTACTGAGAAAATCAGGCATCATCAAGAGTAAAACCGCGGGTTAAGGCGGAAGTAGAGCAAGCTCTACAATTAAATACCAGAAAACCTGATTTCATTTTGACCTGTGAGGATCGGGGGGTTGCTCGTGATACGAACTTCTGTCGCAATTGACAAATTATCGCATACGATGCAAAACCCCAGACCTGTCACGATCTTTGCGTTTACCAAGAGGTAATCTAATATGTCGATGTATACCTCGAGTGCTTCGCGTCTTTTACAACACTTAGTTCTGAGAGCATCGGCTCTAGATACTTCTTGACCTTACTGGCGGGAAGGGGATAGCGAGCCTAATGATAGCTCTCCGTCATTTGACGTATTCCCCAATCCCTGGAAGTTCACCTACTTGGTGACGGTTGTTTTGGCAACGGCGATGATAGCGTCTCCAGCGTGAACCACGAGGGTCACAGAGACTGACCTACAGCCAGTTGGCGTGCCACAGTTGCCACCTGAGTTTCCAGGATCGCCTGAGTTCAGGACTTCCCCGGGATGTGCCTCAGTAGGCATGTTGAGCATGTTGGCTGCTCCGTGGCTGATGAGTCCCCAGACTCCCCATTCAAGCTTGTCGCCATTGAAATAGCGACCACGAAGGGTGAATCCATTGTCTACGTCTTGTCCACGCCATGTGTAGGCTTGGTCCATGACATTGATGAGAACGAGCATGCAGCCCTTGGACATGTCTCCCCGACATTCGGTGCCCAGGAAGGAATAGTCGCCACTGATGTAGCGGTATTCCCACGGACCAACCGGAATGTCGCACGGGTGGGCGAAGCAGTACGGTGTGGAGTACGTTCCGTATTCCATACCATCTGGAACTTCGCATTTGATATCAGCCGCGCCGGCTTCGTTGGTGATGTTGCGGCAGTTCTTCCTCTCAAACTCGGGAACATTCATGTTCCTGATGTTCGGGAATGACTTCCACAACTCTGGTTTCGGATCCTGGAGGCGTGATAGCCAACCGGCAACGACAGGATTTTCTGGGAGACGAGTGGTCCCCTGGATTTTCCATGCGCCGTGGCTGACGTCTGTTGAAAGCTGCGGCATGCTGCCTGCACTGGTGAGTGCTGCTGTAGTGGGTGTCTGATTGACAACCTGAGTCTTCGCGGCGTCGCCTGTCATTGCCATGACTGTGGCCATTGCCTCAGTCAATTCCTTTTCAGTGACAGTGTCGCCTTTGCTTCCGCCGCATGCGGTCATGACCAGAGCCATGATTGTGAGACCGATGGTCGCACAAAGGCTCTTCATGAGTTTGTTCACGATTGCGTTCTCCTCCACTTTGTATGGGTCTTTTCTGAGGCTGTCGCCCTTGAGCTCTCTTCGTTTCCGAAGGTGCTCTCAATAGTTGAATTGGGTGGTGATCGACTCCTCATGGATACTCTCCTAATGCGTTTTCTTCACGATCTCTGCTGCCAAGTGTTTCACGTCCGTTTCGGACTTGATCTTGCGTGGCGGCTTTCCCGTTTTGTTGGCAAGTGCCAAGGCGAACCTTTCGGCGAGAACGGGATTGATCTGATTCTGTTCCATGATTGGGTTGTCTCCAACGAATTTTGGTCGTTAGCTTATTCAGCCCCACTTGTGATTTTGGCTTGCGCCTAGTCTTCTGCGTTTCTCATTTCTGAGACCGTCTTGAGATCTTGAAGTTCCCGTATTAGGGGATCTCCAATTCCTGTGTCTAGTAGTACCACTATCCCTACTGTGAGGCAGAGTACCCCAATCACATCCAGAACGATGTGAGTAGAGAGGGTTGTGATAAGCACTCCTAAGAGTACTATCGCTACCCCAGTGATCACTACCAGGATCAAATCTTGGTGAGTGTTTGGGTCGGTTCCAATTGCCGAAAAGGCAATAAGGACGAAGAATCCGTACAGGATAAATCCTGCTGCTGATTCTTTTCCTCCAAGGTTTACAACCGTGATTGTGATTGTCATGAGAACAATCATTGCTGTCCAGAATGCGATTGCATTCATGATTTACTCCTCCCATTGAGTACAGGTGACGTATGACTCATAAAGCCCCGATATAGTTACATGTCGGATGACATGGAATTTCCATTTGTACATAAGTACCGGATGCAGCGCGCCGTGTCTCTCCTCACAGCACGCTAAACCCGGTACCTATATATATCAGTGATATTTAAAATCAGTTATTTTTGATGATGCCTATTTTAAAGAACTGTTTTGGGTCGCTTTTGGATATATGCAAATATATCAAAACAAATCAAAACAAACATTTTGGAAGCTAATAATAAACACTTGCGAGCGTGTTCTATTAGATAGCCAATTACCCTTAATTTCGCTAAGTATAAAGTTTTGGAGGTTTTAATCTCACAAAAACTTACCTTTGGCAAAAGGTAGGGGAGAGAGGTTCTGGTTTTTGTCTTTTGGGAATTTGTGTTTTAGTTTTGAGGTGTGTAGAGACAAAACCTTTCTCTCCGACCTTTTTTAAGGGATGGAGGAGTTAGTTGTTAGAGTCTAGCGCGTCTTCTAAGATACAGACCTGCTAAACCAACTGGAGGTAATATAAAGAGCGCAAGTGTTTCAGGACCAGTATTAGGAATATTTTTAGTTGGAACCTGAGGTTGAACTGAAGCTCCAGGTTTTAATATACAAAGATTTGCTGTATCGTCAGCTTTATTTCCTTGGTTATCGGTTGCAGTAACAGTATTTGTAATACATAAGGGGCTACTAGATAAGTTTTTAACATCTGTTATTTTTGCTGAAATGAATTGAACCGTTTCCTTTCCTTTTTCAAGGTTATCTATGGTAAAAGTAACCGTTTTATTTGTTGAGTTATAATTTCCGCCACTTACATAGATAAGTTCGGTAGGAAGATTATCTGTAATGTTTATTTTTTCAATTTTTGATTCTCCAGTATTTTTTACTTTAATTTGGTATGTGACATTTTGTGAAGGGGCAAACATTGGATCATTTATGCCTAAGTTGTCAACGAATTGTCCACCTTTTGTAGGAGATTGTACGCTTTTATCAAGCGTAAATGATACGTTTGGAGGACATACTGTTCCGCCCCCATAGATAACATCACAATTGGAATAACCAGCAGCAGAGGCTAGAGTGAAAGATCCCAATACAAATAAGGATGTGGTGAGTACGATTTGAAATAGTTTTAGTGAATTCATATATCCTAAAGAAAAAAAGACTTATTTCTCGTAAGTCTTTATGATTTTGGAAGTATAGCAGAATTTTTCCGTTATGTCAAGTACTATGAGACATGCTATAGTTTAAGATATTACCTAGTTTATATGTTTTTAGCCTTGTTGTGGTGGAAAGTTGGGGAATTGTGAGGAGTTATTATTTTCTTCTTGACAAGAGGGGAGAAGAAAGTTACAATACATTAGCTTCGTATATTTTTAAACGTACTTTCTACAACCTATTCCAAGATAATACACATGACCTAAGGCATAAGACTTACTCTTTACTTTCTTGGATAATTATTTCCATAAAACATATAAATTGACGTATGCCATACACAAAACGAACAACTAGAAAATTAGCATCTGACGATGCCCCAATAGGATCTATCCCTCAAGACACAAGTAAAACGGGTGTAGTCTCTGAAGATATGAATCAAGCTCAAATTTCGCCACGAGAAGAGCCATTAATTGAAGATAGAAATCAAGGCTTATCACAACGTGAGAATAACATGGGTGGACAGGATAGAGATGAGGGTACTGAAGTGGTTTCCGGAATTTTAGATATTCAGCATGAGGGGCACGGGTTTTTGAGACCAAAGTTCAGACCATCTGACCATGATATATACATATCATCCTCACAGATTCGTCGTTTTTGGCTCAGACCAGGGGATTTAGTTGAGGGATTAGGTCGTCCACCAAAAGACAATGAGCGTTATTATGGTTTACTGAAAATAAACAGAGTAAATGGAGTAGACGCAGATAAATCTACAAAACGACCTTATTTTGAGGATTTAACGCCTATTTACCCAAATACACAGATTAAGTTATCAACCAAAAAATATCCGCTCTCAACGCGTATTATTGACTTAGTCGCGCCTATTGGTTTTGGGCAGCGTGGCATGATTGTTTCGCCTCCGAAAGCAGGTAAAACTACAGTTTTAAAGGATTTAGCAACAGGAATTACTACTAATTTCCCAGACGTGCATTTAATGGCTGTTCTTATAGGAGAGCGCCCTGAAGAGGTTACAGATATAGCGCGTTCAGTTAAAGGAGATGTTGTAGCCTCAAATTTTGATGAATCACCTGAAATTCAGACAAGAGTAGCAGAAATAGCGCTAGATCGCGCAAAGAGGTTAGTTGAAAACGGTAAGCATGTGGTTATCCTTTTGGACTCAATCACAAGACTTGCTCGCGCATATAACCTGTCTATAGAACCCTCAGGAAGAACTCTTTCAGGAGGGTATGATCCTGCAGCTTTGTATCCTACAAAACGGTTTTTTGGTGCAGCAAGAAATTGTGAAGATGGGGGATCACTTACTATAATAGGTACGGCACTGGTAGATACAGGTTCCCGATTAGACGATTTAGTCTTTGAGGAGTTTAAGGGAACAGGCAATATGGAGATTCATTTAGACAGAAGGCTTGCCGAGAGACGTATATTCCCTGCTATCAACATAGAAAAGTCAGGGACACGTCAAGAAGAGCTTCTTATGCCTGAGGATAAGCTGAAAAAAGTTGTTATGATGAGGCGTATGATTGATGTTTTAAGCCCAGACGAGCGAGCAGAAGTGTTAATAGAGCGATTAAGTAAGACAGAGGATAACGATGAGTTTTTACTAAATTTAGGTAAAGACTAAGGATCTCATCCTTTCCTTCGGATAACGATGAGTTCTTACTAAACCTCGGTAAAGATTAGGTAATCATCCTTTTTTCCGCTACGCTCCAAATAACGATGAGTTCTTACTAAATTTAGGTAAAGACTAAGGATCTCATCCTTTCCTTCGGATAAGGATGGTTTTTTATTAAACCTCGGCAAAGAATTAGGTAATCATCCTTTTTTCCGCTACGCTCCAAATAACGAAGTATATATAAAGAAGAACATATAATACTTATCACTTTATACCTGATATTTCTTATTGGAGAAACCCAAGTGGGTTTAAATTCCCCCCGTTTGATCTAATTTCAAAGTGGAGATGTGCTCCTGTGGTGCGTCCAGTAAGTCCTACCCAACCTACTACGGTTTTTCCTGCAACAACTCTGTCTCCCGCTGATACATTAAGCGATGACATATGGGCATAAAGGGTAGCATACCCATTATCTCCTGAAACAACTATGTGTGTTCCATATCCAAAATTCCATCCGCCAGAGTAAGATTGAGATACTGTACCATTTTGTGCTGCAATAATGGGAGTACCTACAGGTGCACCTAGGTCTACACCAGGATGATACCAGGAGAATGACTGATTGAGTGATCCATGTATGGGCCATGTAAAGCCGGATGCTGTAACTGATACAGGACCGCTAGCTATAAATGTTTGACGTACATATTGAGGCTGGGCTTGTTCTTCTGGTTTAACCCCGTCAGGCACTATAACAATTTGCCCGGTTACCAGTGAAAATGTTTGAGGGTTGGCAAAATCATTGAATGGGAAGTCTACGACTGCCTGAGCATCAACTCCATATTTTTTTGCAATTGTGTATACTGTATCGCCACTTGTGACCTTATGAGCAATTCCTGTAACTGGTAGTATTTCAAGCTCTTGACCAATTGAGATATCATCTGAGGATAGATCATTTTGCCATTTTATTGTGTCTTCTGTGACTCCGTACTTCTTTGCAATTGTAGAGATAGTGTCTCCCTTTTGAACTGAATACTTGATTACTTTATCGCGAATTCCTACAGTATTTTGTGTTTGAAATACATTGTCTTGCGTCAAAGATAGTGAAGATGGGCTCTGTTCTTGAGCAAAAGAGAGCAGATCCTTATCTTTGCCAAACAGTTGTGACTCAGATATGAATGGTGAAATAAGTACGCCAATAGTTAAGATGACCATGATGGAGAGGTGAAGAAAGAAACGGTTTTTTTTACCCCGTTTAATCAGTACGCCCTTAACCATCGCGTTTTTTCGAGTTTCAAATGCAGAAGATGCAGATATAAGCTTATCCTGTATGTAGATTTTAAAGAAAATAAAAAATGCCCTTAACTCTAAGGCTAAGAATTTTGCGGTTTTTTTAAGCTGTTTGAAAGACAGGAAAGAGAATACCTTTTTCATGAGTTTTTTGGGAAACAAATCACTTTAACAAAAATACACCCAGTAAGTCAAACTAAGGAGTTTATTTACTGTGTTGACGTAGGGATTGGAGTACCTACTGATCCTGTTGGTGGTGGTGGAACCTTAACTTGTCCGGTAACTGATGGGACTGTAGTAGGTGCAGTTAACCCAAGCGGAGGCTGATTCTCTGCATTTCCTGGAACTTTTGTTTGTCCGTTTGATTCACCTTTGTTTCCTATTTTTTCTGATAGAACATCAATTTCTTTTTGAAGTGCAGTTTTATCCTGTGGATTGTTTTGAACTAGGCTTAATGCTGATTGATAGGCTGAAAGTGCTGAGCTTAAATCCCCTTTTGCTTCCAGTGCATGACCAAGATTATAGTAAGCATTTGCAAAATCTGGTTTTAATTGTATTGCCTGTGCAAACTGTGTTTGTGCGGCATCATATTGTTGAAGCGCATAGTATATTCCGCCAAGCTCTACTCGCAAAACAGGGTTAGATGGGTCAAGAGCTATCGCTTGGTTAAGAGTGGCAATTGAGAATTGGTCTGCATTTTGTCCAACTCCAATAAGATTTCTGTAGATTCCTGCTAAGTTTTCCCAGTTAACTGCAGTTATAGGAGCAATTGCTACAGCAGTTCTTCCGTTATCTACTGCCTGTTTTAATAATTGTGAGACTGTTTGCTGTATTTGAGCAGAGGGTTGTGTGCCTTGAGGCACACCCTGTGATATAGATGTTGCAAGTCCTAGGTTCAATTGTGAGAAAATTCTATAGTAATCGCTTCTATATGGATAGGTGATAAGTGCTTCTCTTTGGAGATCATATATAGTATCAAGTTTTGTATTTGCAGGCTGTGATAATGATTTTGCCATTTTTGTGTCAGCAATAAGAAGTTGAACAGAAAGGTAGGATATATATCCTCCCACAAGTAGCACAATGAGTGCGAATAGACCTGGAAGTATTCGACTATCTTTTTTGTATTTTCTGTCTGGATCTTGTGTTTCTTCCATTGAGATCAGACCTTCTTTAAGTGCAACAAGTGATATTTTTATGGTATCAACTCTTTTATCATTTGCCAAGAACAGAGTGGCGGTATAAAGACCTATGAGGGTGAAGAGAAGAAATACTTCTGAGAGTGAGAATGGAAGGAAGAAGGAAAGAATAAGTATAGAAAGAATACCTAAAAAGATTGGTGTGGAGTTTTTTGATCTGTTTTTAAGTACTCGGAATACGACGAATAAGTAAGATAGGAATCCTAACACGCCAGTTGTTGTAAGTAGTTCTAGAACAAAAGATGATGAGTAGGTAAACTGATAATTCCATAAGGTAGGATTATTATTTATGCTTGGGAATTTAAAGCGAGTATAGTCAGATAAAAATGTTCCATACCCTGAGCCGAATGGTAGCGCAAGAAGGAATCTACTAGAGTCTTGGCTAATTGCAGCTGTTGCGATTTGAAAACCATATGTATATGGGAGAAGATTTGGTTTTTGTGAAACGGTTAGGATCTGGTATGCTATTAGTCCTACACCGACTAACAATATAACTCCAGAAATTATATTAAATAACTGTTCATAGCTAACTTTTGTAAATCTTCCCTTTAATAAAGATAATACCGCGAGCAAACAGATAATAAAGAGAGGAAGAATATATAGAATATGCTGAATTGGTGATCCAAATGTTGTGAAGTACTGATTATGAGTTTGAGATATCGGAAGTATATATATCTTAAAGTAGTAAAGGATAGATAGTGCTGTAGTTAAAACAGCTCCAATCATAAGACTTCCACCTATAAATAAGAAGTCTTTTTTTGAAGAAACTATATGTATGGTAACAAAGTATAAAAGGAAACATGCAAATACGGGTATACTGACTGCGAGAGAATCATACATGTTTCTGGATAAAATAGCTGAAATTATAATGATAACTGTAAATATGGAAAGTGGGAGAGTAAATGGATTTGTTCGGATTATAATTTTCTTCTGAAGTACTGATATAACTGCCCAGAGAAATACTAAAAGAAAAGAAGTGATAACTATAAAAATTTGCCTTGGAAGAATAAACGGATCTGTTGTGTTTGTTAGAAACAAAAGAGGAAACGCAAAAAATACAATTCCTAGTAGAGCTATGCTTACTTTTCTTAAAATGTTAATGATTTCTTTTTCGTTCATAAATTCAGCTTAGAATATAATCTATCAGTATAAAAATCTAATGTCAAGTATAATATTTTAAATATTTGATAACTATACTCAACTTAATCAATGTGTTTGTATAATGTCAAGTATAAGATTAATAATCTTTTACTAAATACTAGTTTACAATAAGCCAATTAAACAATGTATCTGATTGAACAATTTGAGATATACCAACAGTAAAACTTTTTCCTGCTGATTGGCGCATGAGATACAGAACATTATTATTTGTGTTTTGTGCGGGAGTAATATAGATAAGAGACTCAGAGGTTACAAGAGGGTTTAATATAGTAAGTTCATTTGTACCGGCTTTTATTATGGCTGTTCCGGCTGAAGAGCTTGCACTAGCAGTATATTCACCTGAGGCGAGTGCCTGACCTACTATATTAAAGTTAAGCTTTGATATAGTGGCTGATCCTGATGCATGAATATCTCCCCGCGAAGAAACACTTAGCACAGCTGAGTTACTAGCATTTTTAACTAACAACTTTGGGTCTTTTTCTGTTTCAGAAGACAATTGTATTGATAGGTCTGAGTCGGGGAGTGGAGATATAATATTTGTCATAAGTTTTCCCCTGACACTTAGATTTTTATTAAATATAGCATTCTCATTTACAAATAATTGTCCGTCAATGCCTATACGCACAGCGCCTGCAAGAAATGATACTCCGCCCTGTCTTAGCGGTTGTATTGCCAGATCAGTGCCTAGGGTATTTATAGAGTTTCCCGAGAATATAAAGGTTGTTCCAATTGATAACTGGTCCATTACAGATAAGTTTCCAAATGTAGATGCGCCAAGGGACAAGAGACCCTGGTAAAATGTTCCAAATTGTGCGGAAACTGATGATTGGGCAAGTGTTTCTGAGAGATGAGGCAATTGCCTGTTTTCTACTGGTTTTAAATTGCTTACAATTTTTGACGTAATACTTGCTACCGTATCAGATAGACCCTCTATATTATTTGCGATTAAGTTTTGTGCTCTTAGGGTTCCTGAGATGGTTGCGTCACTTGTATTAAGGGTTTGTGAACTAATAGTTCCTGAGAATGAGGCGTTTCCGCTTGCGTCAATTTCAGAGACAGTATTACCCGATTGATTTTTTATTTTAACTTTTGAGGTTTTTGTAGGGAGTTTTATTGCAAGGTCAGTAGTATTTCTTGGGCTTATAGAATCTGTTTTAACAGCATCTCCTTCAATAAGTGGGGACGTGATTGTGCTTGCAGTTATACCGTTCTGAACGTTAAGATTTGTTATCTTAGCATATGAAGCAGCAATATTTTCTGATGCAATATATTGTGCTGTTATAATTCCTGATTTAATTTTTCCTGCAATAACACCTGAGAATGCAGACACATTTTGTATAGCCTCACCAGAAACAAAAACACTTGGACTTGAGGAGTTAAGGGTTTGTATAGTTGCTGCAAGAGATGGATCAAGGGTAGAGAGAGGCAATGTATCATCTATTATGGTTGCTGAATTGACTGATGCTATAAGATCTTCATTATTTGACCATGACAGGTTTGAAAGAATCATAACTTTACCTATATATAAGTAGTCTACTTGGGATAGACCAAGCTGCGCAAGATAAGTCATGGTAAGAGCATCAAATGATGCAACAGGAACTTTAAAACATGGACGGTTTGTGTTCTTCCCGTCATCATCTGGCCATTTGATGTTCTCTATAGATGGGACTGTTTTGCATGAGTTATCAGTAACAAATGATTCGAGCGTTTTTCCAACAGTAGCTCCTGACTTTTTCATTTTCATCCCAACTCCAGGGATCGGAGAAGATGTAATTGTGTCACCTGGGGAGATATTTTCATTAAATGACATAACAATTGCGGGTATTCGTCCGGAGAGTGCGAGCGGAGTAGTATCTTTATATTGTGCCCCTATTGTTATATTTGGATTTGTTGAAACAACTCCTGCAATTTTTGAGTCATAAGGTATGCGGGATAATACTAGTTTTCCATTTGTTCCTATGCTAACCAAATTTCCTGATACAGGAGTGTTCCCTTCATATCTAGTCCATTCCGCAAGATCAGCTGTATCATTTGTTCCAGTATCCCCTAAAAGATGCCAGGTGTTGTTGCTTCTTGTAAGAGTATAGTGTTTTATGCTGCTATAAGAATTCGTAGTATTAGTCGTTGATACAGAACCTACCTGTGTTCCATTTACTTGTATGGTAATTGTCTGCGTTACCGGGTCAGGTGTTATTCCTTTTGCCACTTTTGTATATATGTATGCAAAAGTTCCCTCAGTGTTTGGTAGCGCAGTTATGTTATAGGTAGTGCTTGAGTCTAAGTTATAACTCCCTGTGCTTTTCTCAAGGTCATAGATAAGAGCTTTTGTATCTCTTACAATATATCTTGTTCCTTCACCATCACTATAAAAGTCTACATTTCCTCCCCATGTTCCGTGTACGTCTAGTGTTCTATTAGGTGATGAGGAGTTTATTCCTACATTCCCTGCTTGAGCAAGGAGTATATTCTTTGTATCGCTTGATCCAAGCTTCAAGTTCTCTCCGTTTGTATAGAGAGTATTGTCTCCTAGAAGAAGTGACTTTCCTATTTTAAAAAGAGGTGTTCCAGAGTTCATATTTGAAAAAACAAACTTCGCGCTATCTGTTGAATTTCCTCCTAAAACTATATCAAAAGTATTATTAGTAAGCGTTAATGCACCATTTAATTGCGAAAGAAAGCCACAGGAGCTCCAAAGGGGAGCAGCATAGCCATTTGTGGTAAGGCATTGTCCGGTTGTTCCTGGTCGCAGGTGACCATAGGTAGTTGTGCTTGTTGAATAGAGTATTTCACCTGGTGTTGCGGGCGTTATATTTGTACCAAATCCTCCGAACTCTGGACTTATAGGGTTTCCTGCCCAGTTTCCATGGGTAATTGTTCCTTGGCTATCTACTTGGAATCTAGTTTTTCCTGAAGTTGAGGCAGTAATAAATGGTCCACCCATATCTTGCTGTATCGTAAGAGCTGACTTTGCGCTTGTTGATGCATGAATAAAGAATCCACCTTCCGCAAGAATTTCTCCCTGAGTATTTATAAGTGGTTTTTGAAGGTCAATTTTTCCATTCTCTGAAGGATTTATGATAATATTTCCGTTGCTCCCGGGGTTTGTTGTAAGAAGGACAGTATTTCCAGATAGGGTAAATTGACCTCCGCTAGCGGTGAAAATTGGATTTGCGTTACCACCAATCGCAAGCACCCCGCTTGCATCAAGCGCTAAAAGAACATTTGTTTGTCTATTTGCATTTGTAATTGGTAATAATCCCTGTAGATTATTTGCTGTATTTGCAAAAGATGCACCAATTTGTTGGCGTGGTGCAAGTTCTGAATCTGTTCCTATAGTTACTCCAAGATAGAGAGGAATAGTACTATTAATAAGTGATTCAGGTAATTCATTTCTATTTCCTATAATAATACTTATATTTCCGTTCTCATCAGGTTTTATTCCAGTTTGAACCTCTTGCCACGCCAATGCACTTCCACTAGCAGTAGGATTTGTATAGAGTCCAAGGCGCAAATCTGTTGCCTCAGTAATCGGCTTGTTATTTTTATCTAACAACTTTCCCTTAAAAGCAAAAGTTTTTTGCATAATGTTTTTTGCTTGTGTATCTATTGCGTTAGCATTCCCTATAGTATTGTAGTAGAGATAAAAAGCAGAAGAGACCGCTGCTAGGACTAATATTCCAAAATGCAGATAATGCACAAATGGATAGGTGTGATACTTTTTATACCATTCTGGTCTTGTATACCTCAGGTGATGATATGTTTTTTTTCTTAGTGAAAAATCTTGTGTGGAGATGCTATAAGGAGCGTAGAATTCTTTTTTTATATTTTTATTAGTTAGTCCATGTAGTATATTATCAAGCGGTTGTTTCTTATTTATTCCGTTTTTTTCAAATGCTTTTCTCAGTTTTGTTTTAATTACCCGGGAAGATATGAGATCAGCTGCAGCTTCTTCAAGTTTAAGATACGGACGGGTTATTCTTTGAGCAAGTCTTACTGGTGGTATTTTAGAGTATTCATCTTTTGATTCATGAATTATTATCTCATGTAATGCTACAGTGCTTTCTGGACTTGGTTTATTTGATAAGGTAATTTTTTCATCTAGGTTATTTTGTGATTGAAGATATGATGTGTATCGCCTAAGACTTGAAAGCTTTCTATTTATTGTTTTTGGTGAAAGGAGCAAGGTTGTATTTAGTCTTCTTGAGTACTCAAGAAAAATTTCAGCGCTGAGATTTGGAATACTCTCCATTTTTCCATCTCCAATAGTTTCTTGATACCACTTACTGAATCCTTGTATATCATTGATATAGTATTTTACAGTTAGATCACTTGAGCGTTGTGAGTATAAGAAATTTTTAAATCCCTTTAAGTTCCATGGGTCTGAAGCAGGTTGGTTAGTTGGTTGTGCTTTGAAGGGGTTTTCGGGAATAAGCTTCATAGCTTCAAGATATGAGGTAAAAGATCTAAGGCTTGAAAGATGCCTATTTACTGACTTATAGCTATATTGATGCTCTGGTGAACCAGATTGCGTCTGATGACTTTCTTTATAGGCAGAAATTACATTTAAAGTTAATAAATCAGGATTAAATGCAGTATTATAATTGTTAGCAAACCAACCTATGAAGTGATTAATATCTGAAATATAGTTCTTTATCGTAATCTTAGAGTGATTACTTAAAAGATGATTTTTATATTGTTCAATAAGTTGTTCTATATTCATAGAATAATAAATTCACATAACTTAGTATTAGCAGTGAAGTAATGCGGTAATAAATAGTTAATCTCCGTATATGCTTCATAGCCTCGAGATTATACAGATTATATTAATTATATCCGCGTATAAATAAGCGTATTACATTCATATTATGGCTGTCAATGAGAGAACAGAGAAGTTGATATAGTAGTATATGTTTAAGGTTTACCAAAATCATATTTATGATTCGTGAAACAATAGTCATGCGTATTACATTTAGATAGCTTTTCACGATTATAGAGAAAAAACTGAGTTTGCCTTTTAAATACTTATAAATATATCAATATAAATCGTTTAATATCATCAATTTAAATATACACTTGTATTCGATTTATTATAAGGAGGAAGATATATTATGAAGTAGATACTCAATATCCATAGTATTAAATGGGAGTAAAGAATACATACTAGTCACAAAAATTTATATAGGCAATCTTAAACTTGAAGATTAGCACTTAATTTTTTATAATGCTAATATTAAATGTAGTTTGTTTGGATTGAATTGATGGTATTATTATAACTTTTACTGATTTTTGAAGTTAAGTTTATTTATAACCCTAAATAAAATTCCTAGTAAGATAAATAACATAATGCATACAATAGCAAGTATAATAAGCGGGATACACAAGAATGTGCTTTGCGCGCTCGTAGTATATATATTGTCAAATGTTACGGTTGCTTTTGCCTCATAAAACCCAAAAAGAAATTTTTCATTCCACATTATATTATTATCTTTTTGCGGTAATACAGTGGTTAGATTTCTTGATTCTTTAGCCAATACATATGCCTGTTTTAGGGGTATAGATGTTATCTTTTTCCCAAAGATATTATAAATTGATATTGTACCGCCTACTGAGGCATAGGTAGTATTTGTATTTGTCACTATAAGCTTCATGGATGGTGAGTTATTAATTATAAATTTTTTAGCTTCAAATTCGGTAATTACACCTGAGGTTTTTTGTTTAGCATTTTGTATAGAAATAAGCATATTTGTTGCAATCCCTGTAGAAATGGTAGTAGTCGTATCTTTACTTGTGCTTTCCTTTATTTGAGGTTTTGAAATAAAGATAAGAGACAAATAATAATCCACTGGCTTGACCGGAGCTGTAAAAACAACATGTAGATTTTTAGATTCATTAGGATATAGATTGATAGATTTAATCTCTTTATCTTCATCAAGTATTTTTATCTTATTTATGAATTCAGATTCTGTTTTAGATATTTGATTTGACGGTACGAAGGAAACAGATCCTATTCTAGTAGATTCAGATGCAAAAGGGCGGAATAAGATATCGAGGATTACTTCTTCCTTGCCGTTATTTCGTATTGATACTGGCGCTGAAACATTAGCACCCGGACCTGCTTTTACTTGTAGAATTGGCGGGTAGACGCTAATAGAGGTATCACTAGCATGGGCGTAGCTGATGGGTGTAGATATAATAAGTGGCGCAGAGATAATAAGTGTTTTTTTATCCATATTTATAGTGTAGTACAGTAATACTAAAAAGTGAAGCAATAGTCCACGTTTTAGATACGCATGTAAATATTAGAAATATTTTAGAAATTACGCACGATTAGCGGTAAAAAGAAAATATTTTATGAAGGAATATTAACTATATCAAAATATAACAAAAATATTACTCTACAGATTTGCTGAATTCTGGCATTCTATCTAATTTAGTGACAAGAAATATATTATTTAATTTAGACTGATAAATCAGTATCATTTATAATTTAGGCATAAGAATTAAATAAACTGTGTTGTGGTAGGCTTTCTGCTGTTGTATGCCTGACACATTTAGCTTATAGGTTATTACCGCTTTCGCTTGGCTGTTTGTACTTGATTCAAGTATTGTTGCAGGCTGTTCTAACGCTGAATCATTTGAGAAGCTTTTGTATCTATTATTGCTAAATCCATCATCGCAAGTCTTTGTTTCAGCGTTAGAACAGGAATAGCCAAAACCATAGGTCAGTGGGTTTTCCCAAGATTCAGATAGTATATTTGTACAATTCCCAGAATCACAGGATGTATCTGGAATTGAAAATTCACCCTCTGAAGGGCTATGATTTTCATATGCTACTAGCTGAAACCCTTTGTTATTTGATGGTTGTATGGTGATAGATTGAGTACGGGTAAGTGGTTCTCCTGGAATTATTTCTCCAAAATTGATAATTCCGGTTGTGGTAGTAATGGCAAGTGGATCTACTTTTTCGTTTTGTTGTGCCAGGACAACTATATAATTATCTCCTGCTATCTGGTTAGATTTTGGCAGAATAGGAGTAGTAAGCCTATTTATGGCAGGCTTAATATATTCTTCAGGAGTGCTGAGCTCTAAATTTAATAGGTAATCAGAGTTTGACATTGGTGCAGCATATGTCTGTGATGCAATAAGTCCTAGTATAGCTGGGAGTATCAGAATTGCCTTATTTGTCATTCCTTTATTTCTTTTTGTAGTTGATGTGCTGTTTCAATTATTTCTTCAGCTTTTCGTAATCTCTCATTTTTATCTTTTGTTTTTATCATGTCTTTCGCCTCGTCTATTATGGACTCAGTTGAATCTTTAATTTTTTGCTGTATTCTTTCTCGACGCTTATATTCTCTACCAAAGAAGTATGCAATTGGAGACAAAAATAGGAGAGACAACAACTTCAAAATATTACCAAATATATCATCCTGTATTGCTTGAGGAACAAATATTCCGATGAGGCAAAGGAGGAAGAAGAAGATCATTATGGGTTCAAAAATAAAGGCAAGACCAAAGAAGATAAAATAGGTCAAAAAGAAGATAGGTGAGCGTATTCCGCCAGTTAAAAAGATTATCAGTAGCACAAAAACAATTATTGTAAATACTTCTTTGTTGTTTCCTAAAAATACTTCTTGACCACGACGTTTTCGCCTTAAAATAATTGCATAAATAGTACTTATGATAACAATTAAAGCAAGAAAAGCAGGGATATAGGGGGAAAGGGGAGTTTCCGCGATTATTAATACAAGAATTGTGGAAAAGAGAAGTACCGCGCTTTGTGTCAGGTATTTCATATATAAATTATATTCACAAAAAGATAAATCTGCAAGTAAATTACCCTTCAGGTATTTAGAAATAAATACAGGCATGATATACTTGAGAATATACTATGAAAGATACTTCTTATAACCATCAAGAAATCGAAGCTAAATGGCAAAGTAAGTGGGAGAGTGATAAGCTTTTTACGCCTGATTTAGTAAGCGCTAGAAATCCCTATTATAATTTAATGATGTTTCCTTACCCTTCCGCAGAGGGGCTTCATGTGGGGAATATGTACGCTTTTACAGGTGCGGATGTGTATGCCCGCTTTAACAGAATGAAAGGGAATGATGTTTTTGAGCCTATCGGTTTAGATGGATTTGGTATTCATTCAGAAAACTACGCACTTAAGGTTGGTCGTCATCCAAAAGAGCAAGCTAAGGTTTCCCAGGAGAACTATTATAGGCAACTGAGGAGTATTGGGAATTCATTTGACTGGACAAGGACCCTACAAACGTATGATCCACAATATTTCAGATGGACACAGTGGTTATTTATAAAATTGTTTCAAGCGGGTTTAGCCTACCGTAAAAAAGCAGAGGTAAATTGGTGCCCATCATGTAAGACGGTATTATCAGATGAGCAGGTAATTGACGGTAAGTGTGAGCGTTGCTCTTCAATGGTTGAAAAAAAAGATCTAGAGCAATGGTTTTTTAAGATTACAGATTATGCTGAGAGACTTCTTCAGAATATTGAAAAATTAGATTGGACAGAGAAGGTAAAAATTGCGCAACGCAATTGGATTGGCAGAAAGAGTGGTTCAGTGATAAGCTTCCCAATAGACAAAAAGTACCGATTTATCAATCTTCATGGTTTTACTGCCAATTCTGAATCGGATTTTCATCCATGGCTTAAGGCTGAGTTGGAGAAGAAGGGACATACTGTTATGGTTCCAAATCTTCCCCAAACAGAAAATCCCAGTGTCAACGAACAGGTAGAGTATGTTATAGATAATTACTCTTTTGATGCAGATACAGTTTTATTTGGTCATAGTTTGGGGTCAGTTGTAGCTTTAAAAGTGTTAGAACGACTAGATGGTCCTATTCATAGCTTAGTTCTTGCCGCAGGTTTTGCTGAGCCTGGTTTTCTGGATCATAAGAGACCCTTTGAAAATACGTTTGACTGGAAATTTGATTTTGAAAAAATAAAAAAGAATGTGGGAGATATTATTTTGCTTAAAGCAACTAATGATACGGCGGTTCCGGAAGGAAGAACAGAGTATATTAGACAAAAAATCGGAGGACGAGTTATTGAGGTTAGAGCACAGAAAGACCATCTAAGTGCTGAAGTAGAGCCTGAGATATTAAAATACATCATCCCATCAGTTGAAGTTTTTACTACTAGACCAGATACTTTGCATGGTGCAACATTTCTTGTTTTATCTCCTGAGCATCCTTATGTTCATTCGTTTCTTGAAAAAGGGAACCAGGATAATTTATCAGAATATATCAAAACTGCACATAATAAATCAAATGTTGAACGAACTACGGATGAAAAAGAAAAAACTGGTGTTTTTTCAGGACAGTACGTTATAAATCCTGTAAATAATGAGAGAATTCCAATATGGATAGCAGATTATGTACTTATGGGTTATGGAACAGGAGCTATTATGGCAGTTCCAGGGCATGATCAGAGAGATTACGATTTCGCGAAAAAATACAAACTACCCATAATACAAGTAATATCATCATCAGAATCAAAAATTGAAGAGAAGGCTTATGAGGGGGATGGAAAACTCATAAACTCAAATATGTGGAACGGGTTACAAATGCCTAAGGAAATGGATAAGGTGATGGATCAACTTATAAAACTTGGAATTGGTTATAGAAAGGTTGAATATCATCTTCGAGACTGGCTTATCTCACGGCAAAGATATTGGGGACCTCCAATTCCCATGATATTCTGTGAAGAATGTTATAAGAGTGATAAAGGGGAAAGAACTAATATGCCCGGTTGGTATTCAGCAAGACTTGACGATCTACCTGTTTTACTTCCTGATGTTGACGATTGGAAGCCAATGGGCACAGGTCTTTCACCGCTTGCTAATCATCCTGAGTTTTATGAGACTATTTGCCCCTTCTGTAATGGTAAGGCTAAGCGTGAAACAGATGTGTCTGATACTTTTCTTGACAGCGCATGGTATTTCTTAGGATATATTTCTGACCCTCTGATAACTGGTGCTGACAAAAATGCAAAAAGTATATCCAGAGATATCAAAATGGATCAAAATGATTTTACTCCATGGGACAAAAACATCCAAAAACGGTGGCTTCCCGTTAAAAAGTATATTGGCGGAGCAGAACATTCAGTGCTACACCTTTTATATAGTCGATTTATATCGATGGTACTGTATGATTTGAAATTTGTGGATTTTGAAGAACCGTTTGAAAGTTTTTTTGCTCATGGGCTTATTATTAAAGATGGAGCAAAAATGAGTAAGTCAAAAGGGAATGTAGTAGTTCCTGATGAATATATTCTAAAATATGGAGCTGATACGCTCCGGGCATATTTGATGTTTTTAGGCCCTTTTTCTTATGGTGGAGATTTTAGAGACTCAGGAATTGAGGGTATGAATAGGTTCATAAAACGAGTATGGAAGAAATTTTCAAATGTTAGCGATTTTAAAATGTCAGATGAAGGTGTAGGAATAATGCATAGGACTATAAAGAGAGTAACACAAGATATCTCAGAATTTAAATACAACACTGCAATTGCAGGACTTATGGAATGGTACAATTTTCTTGCTGAACACAAGGAAGCTTCAAGACATGAGGCAGAAGTATTCCTCAAGCTTCTTGCCCCATTTGCGCCATTTATGACTGATGAATTATGGCATAGTGTTTTAGGTCAGAAAGGTTCAATTCATATATCACAGTGGCCAGAGTATAATGAAGGGTATTTAGTTTCAAAACAAATAACTATTGTAATTCAGGTTAACGGCAAGAAACGAGGAGAAATGGTAGTAAAACAGGAGTCTATGCCTTCTCAAAAAGATTTGGAAGACCAAGCGCGGGCAGTAGTAGATAGGTATCTTTCCAATATTGAAATTAAAAAAATTATATATATACCTCTCAAGATTATAAATTTTGTAATATAACTGCTCACAGATTTAATAGCTAAATTTAATACTTGAATATTCTCACATATTCTAATACGCTTGAAAAAAGTGGATAATGAGACAAGTTCGATAGCGGGTAATATAACAAGGCTAATAAGGCAAAATTTCCTTTTTTCAGCTTTAATTGCCGGTGGTTTAATATTCTTAAGTATTGGTGTAATGCAATTTCTATTTAGTCCGAGTAGTAAGATTGAATTCAAATCAGGAGAAGATGTAAAAGGACAATCAACTGAGGAAAAAGATACAGAAATCATGGTAGATGTTTCAGGAGAGGTGGAGAATCCTGGTGTTTACAGGTTGAAAAGTACCTCACGAATTCAAGATGCCCTTAATGCTGCTGGAGGCATAACCACATTGGCTGATTTTGAATTTGTATCAAAATCTATTAATTTGGCTGCCGTAGTAAATGATGGAGCAAAAATATATATTCCAAAAGCAGGGGAGGCTCAAATTCCTCAATCAAATACTCAATATTCAATTAATGGGGGAAATGGTTTAATGAGCATTAATGCAGCATCTCAGTCTGAATTAGAATCACTTCCAGGCGTAGGTTCTGTTACCGCTTTAAAAATAATTGGAGGAAGACCATATACATCCCCCGATGAGTTACTTTCAAAAAAGATAGTAGGAGCAGCTACATTTGCAAAGATAAAGGATATGATAAGCCCATGATTATTTATGAGAGTAATTATTCTTATTTGTTTTATCCTCGTTTTAACTTTAGGAATTAGGTATGCCTTCTTTTTTTCCTATCACAAGAATTATGTATCGGGAGACAGGTTAAAAGAAAAAATCATTCTTTTCTCAGAGCCGAAGAATAATGGATTTGCCACGACCATTTCTGTTTCTTCAGTTCAAATCCGCTTACCACAAGAAAGTGAAATTCATTATGGTGATGAAATATATATAGAGGGTGTAGTTGAGAAAGATTCATTTGAGGGGAAAAACAATAAAATAATAAGCTATTTAGTTGTTAATAACCCTATTATACGAAGCACAAAAAGCACAAATATTTTTTTAAGAACTGCCTCTTACATACGTACAAGAATTTCTAAAACATTTTTTTTCTATTTGCCTCAGAATGAGGCAGCTCTTTTATTTGGTATTGTGTTTGGTGGGAGTCAGGATTTTACGTCTGATACAAAATCTTCATTTAAAAATGCAGGAGTCTTGCATGTAGTTGCCGCATCTGGAATGAATGTTACAATGGTAGCATCATTCCTGATAGCTTTTTTCTCGCGAATTCTAATGAGAAGGCAAGCACTGATAATTGCTATTCTCGGAGTTTTTTATTACGCATTATTATCTGGTTTTTCACCTTCTATTGTTAGGGCAAGTATTATGGCGAGTATAGCATTTAGCGCAGGAGTTATAGGTAGGCAAAACTCAGGTATTTTTGCCCTTTTTATAACCGGTTGGCTTATGCTTTTTTTTCAACCTGAGATTATTTTTGATATCGGATTTTTGCTTTCCTTTACATCTACGCTTGGAATCGTTTTCTGTAAACCATTACTTGATTCTCTATGGAGAGCTAAAAATACAAAAATATTTTCAGATGATATTACAACCTCTATAGGATCTCAAATAGGAAGCTTCCCTATTATTGCAGGTGTATTTAGTTCATATTCTTTAGTTTCTATTTTCGCGAATGCACTTGTGCTTTGGACAATTCCATTTCTTATGATTCTAGGTGGAATTGCAGCAGTTTGTGCTATTACTTTACCTATTATATCAGTCCCTTTTCTCTATATTGCTTATCCTTTCCTTGTATACTTTGAAACGATTACCGATTTTTTTGGATCATTTCCTCTTTTTGAGTTTTCTGCTATGTCTATCCCGTTTCTCCTATCTTATTATTTTTTTATCATGGGAGGTATTATTTTCTTACGGAGGAAAGTGAAAAAGTCTAAATGAAAATTAGGTTAACAGTGTTTTTTGTATCTTCTTGTGTCGTCATAGGTCTTATCTGTTTTCAGTTAATTCAATATGGTGATAAGAGATTCCATATCTACTTTTGTGATGTAGGGCAAGGGGATGGCATTCTTATGCGAACTCCAGAGGGTTTAGATATTTTGGTAGATGCGGGTCCTGATGAGAAGATTGTTGATTGTCTCTCAAGATATATGCCTTTATGGGATAGGACAATTGAGTTAGCCTTTGCTACCCACCCAGATGCAGACCATATTGGAGGGTATAGATATATTTTAAAAGGGTATCATATTGCGCAGTTTAACATCCCTAAAAAAGATAGTAGTACGGGTGTTTTTAAGTCTATCATGCAGATGATTAAGCATAATCAGGTTCCAGTGCGTTACTTAGCATATGGTGATAGATATATAACTCCTGAGGGAATTGTTATAGAAACATTTTGGCCTACAAGAGAATATGTCTCGCACAGCGCAAAAGAAGATAGTACTAATAGTTTTTCTTTGGTACAACTGGTTTCATATGGTAATTTTAAAATGCTTTTAACAGGGGATATAGAGAAAGAAAGATTAAATACAATTTTTTCTAAAGGCTTGAGTGTAGATATTTTTAAGCTTCCCCATCATGGAAGCAGAACAGGAGCGGATGATTCCACGTTTAAGCTTGTAAAAAGTAAGCTTAATATTTTATCTGTAGGCTTCCATAACAGGTATAATCATCCAAGCCCAATTGTGCTTAAATTGTTAGAAACTTATTCTATTCCGTTTCTGCGCACTGATGAAAAAGGAGATATAAAAATTATAACTTCAGGAAATACATTTTTTATAAAAAAATAATTGATCCATAGATCTATATATTGCAATTTATAAAATGGGATGATACGGTAGATATGCTATCGTATACAAGCAGAAATGAGATGATTTAATCTTACCCTCTGTGCTTTATATGCTGTATACTTAATTATTATGCCTAAAGTATTAATAGTAGATGATGAATTAGCAGTAGCATCTGTTTTTGAAACCGCACTTAAAAGTGCAGGATATGAGGTTAGGATTGCGGGAGACGCATCAAACGGTATAAGTCTTGCTCAAAATGAACAGTTTGACGTAATATTATTAGATCAAATGCTGCCTGACCTTTCAGGCAATGAAGCGTTAAAAACAATTCGTGCGACTGGTGCAAGTTCAAATACCCCTATATCTATGCTTTCAAATTTCTCAAATGATGTAACAGTAAATGAAGCAAAAACATTAGGCGCTCAGGATTATATTATGAAGTACGAAGTATCCCCGGACAGTCTTGTTCAGAAAGTAAACGCACTTATAGCTCTCCCAAAGACTACTCAAGCTTCATAATTTTAATACTAGTATTGCTGAGATTTATTATCAGGTATACAATGAATATATGATTCAATCATTCTTTTTGTTTTTAGTTCTTGCCTTATTCTTAGGTTCAATAACTCTTTTCTCAATAAAAAGACTACATGGAACTGAGGAAGAATTAAAGAAAAAAAATAAGGAGCTCTCAAGGAGACTTTATGAACTTTCAGTATCTCAGTCAGTTGCAGAGCAGATCGGGTATTCGTTGAACATAAACACGATAATAAGCTCTATTGTGGAAACTGCAGGTCGTGTTATTGAGCACAGCGCGCTATCATATGCGCTACTAGATAATAAAACAATTACTTATAGGGCAATTGAGGATGGTTTTGTGGGCCCTATTTTTCTGGAACAGCTTAAAAAGGATACATTAGCATGTATTTATGAGCATATACAAAATCCTACTGATCTTGTTGTCATAGCTTCTTCACGGAAAGAATTCTCAGAGGTAAATCCAGAATACTTTAATGAAAAGCCAGCTTCATTTTACGGATTGCCGCTTATAATAAATGATCAATGTATAGGTGCAATATGCATATCATCAAGTAAAAAAAACGCTTTTTCAGAGGATGACAAGGCATTACTGAGAAGAACAGTTGATAATACACTTGAGACTGTAGGAAAAATAGAAGGAGTTATTAATACAGAAAAAGGCAAACTTGATTCTTTTTTATTTTCACTTACTTCAGGTGCGCTATTATTTTTAATAGAAAAGGATACTCTCAGGCTATCTGCAATTAATACTGCCGCAAAAGATTTTCTTCATGTTGTAGGTAAGCCGGATACAGCTATGGTTATTGCACATTTTGGTATGCATTATGATTTAATTCAGGACATAAAAGAAGTTGCAATACAGAAGAAAAGCACCATTTTAAAGGATGTATCAATCTACGAACGTTCTTTTAAGGTATATTTAAACCCTGTATTTCTTCATAGTACGCAATCTATTATAGGAGTCGCAGTTACCATGGAAGATGTTACCTTTGAGCGTGATATTGAGAAAATGCGCGAGACATTTACAAGTATGGTTGTTCATGAATTGCGTGCTCCGTTAACGTCTATTAAGGGTGCCTCCCAATTATTGTTAGATGGGAAATTAGGAAAAGATGATATGTCTAAAATGCTTCATATAGTCCATGATTCGACAGAGCGTATGCTTTCTGATATAGGTGACATATTAGATATGAGTAAGCTTGAAGCGGGTAAATTTACATTAAACAAAACAGCTTCAAGTATTAACGAGCTAGTAAAAGAGAAGGCGCTTACATTCTCTTTTGTTGCGCAAACGCGTCATATAACAATTAATACAAATCTAGATACGACAATTGCTCAAAGCATGTTTGATGTGCAAAGGATTGGTCAGGTATTAAATAACCTTTTTTCAAACGCGTTAAAATTTACTCCCGATAACGGTATTATAACTGCCACTACAGCTTTGCATAGTGGTCAAATAACCGTTTCTGTGCATGATAATGGGGTAGGAGTACCCCAGGAAAAAATTGCCCTTCTTTTTTCAAAATACGGGCAATTAGCAAGCGGTCTTCGTAAAGAAGGAGGAACAGGATTAGGTCTTTATATCTCAAAAGGAATTGTTGAATCTCATGGGGGAAAAATTTGGTTAGATAGTCATGAAGGTGAAGGAACGACAGTTTCATTTAGTTTTCCCTTCATTGCAAAAATAGATCAACCTGCAGTTGAATCAAATACTGTTCCTGCCTCTAAAGTAATTCCTCAAAATGCATTAAACTAAAGATAGCAAGGAAGATGAGTATATTTTTTTATCTGAGACTAATACGGTAGAGGTTATTTGGTGCGTCAGGGATGTTTAAGTTTGTAAGTATAATTAGACTAGAGCCATCTGGCCAGGGAAAAACAAAGCTATCTACAAACGGTCCAGCATATACTGTTGTTACATTCTGTCCATCAAATTCTACTATATTTATCTTTGTATTTTTTGCATAAACTAAATGTGAAGAATCAGATAGCCACATAAATTTCATAGGTGCTTCCTCTTGTTTTGAAAGAAGGTAATTTCTATCTTCTTTCATGTCATAGACATAAATATCACCCTTTTTTATAGAACGAACTTCTGGAGTAGAGTTGGTTCCAGGAAGCCGAGGGTTGATAAGAACAGGCAAAACAGCACTTGTGGAGGCGGTATATAAGATTTTGTCCTCAAGAGGAGAAATAATAGGGTTTGAGAAGTTTGTCCGAGCTATCGTTCTAATCTTTTTTGGGAGCGAATCTATGGTTTTCTTATTTGCAAGTTGTGTTTGTCTATCCCAATCGGAAAGTACTTGTGGAAGGGTTGTTGTTATATCTTTTGGATTTGCATTAAATGACCTGCTTGATAAGAGGTAGTTTGTAGGTGTCACAAGATTTGCTGACATAGATGAGAGTAATTGACTGCCATCTGGAGAGAATATAAGATTTGAGTTTGAGAACGGGGCAACAAGATCATTTGTTATTTGATTTGCTCCACCGCCAAGTGTGAATATAGCAGGAGCATTCATATTAAGCGTATAAATACCATTTTTGTCTGCAGACGCAGAAGATACGGTATAGGCAATAATGCTTCCCGTCCCGTCTAAGGCAGGATTGCGCGCCCCAGTTGTAGTTACTGCTTCAAGTCTAGGTGCAATTGGGAAAAGAGTTGCATTTGCTTGAGAAACTGCTTCATTTTTTATTTCTATTGTTTTTCTCCAGGGGAAGTATCCATCTTGTTCTATTCTTACCTCATATACACCCGGTGCTAGATTAATTGTATTATTTGTGGCAGTAGTTAAATGATTATTAATGAATACGCGGGAACCATCAGGTTTGCTTGTGAGTACCAATAGACCAGTTCCCTCAAGTATACTTTTTGGATTGTTAAGGTCAAATCTATACCCACGAGCATAAAATATTCCAAAAGTGGTCCCAAGGAGAATCAGGAATAGAATAATGAAAGTGCTTATGACAATTCGCTTCATACAAATAATAATTATAAACAGAAACAAAAAATTTTACCAGAGCATGTAAGCAGCAAATCTTGCTACCCTCTTGCATCTTTTTTATACAAGTGCTTATATATAAGAAGCACAAAAACCTCTTACTTGATATAGTAAAGTATATATTTGATATATTATTTTTTACCTATGAAATTTTTTGGAAACATGTCAAAGCGAATAGGGATTGATTTAGGAACTGCAAACATTCTTGTGTATGTTGCGGGTGAAGGCGTGGTATTAAATGAGCCGACCGTTGTTGCAGTCAGGGCAGATGACAATAAGGTAGTTGCTGTAGGGCAAGAAGCAAAGGACATGCTAGGAAGAACTCCAGGGAATATAGTCGCGACAAGACCTCTTAAAGATGGTGTGATTGCAGACTATGTTATTACTCAGGATATGTTGGCATATTTTATAGATAAAGTATCCGGCAGGTCTCGGTTTATAAAGCCTGAGGTTATGGTTTGCATTCCATCAGGAGTTACCCAAGTAGAAAAAAGAGCTGTACTTGATGCAACTATGGCTTCAGGCGCGCGGGCAGTGTATTTGATAGAAGAACCATTGGCGGCTGCGATAGGTGCTAAAATACCAATCGCGCAGGCAAATGGGCACATGATTTTAGATAGTGGTGGAGGAACTACTGATATTGCTGTTATATCTTTGGGTGGCGTTGTAGTTCATAAGTCTATTAAAGCAGCAGGCAACAAGCTTGAGGAGGCAATTTCAAATTATGTTCGCAAACGATTCAATCTACTTATTGGAGATAGAACAGCAGAGGAAATTAAGATAAAGGTCGGTACAGCACTTATAGACTCTACAAGCGAGAAAAAAACCATGGAGATTAAAGGAAGAGATAGCGTAAGTGGTCTTCCAAGATCAATTGAGATAAGTAACGTAGAGGTAAATGATGCTTTATTGCCTGTAGTAAAACAAATTGTTGCGGCTATCCGTGAAACATTTGAGATAACACCACCAGAGCTTGCTTCAGACATCATAGATAAGGGGATTGTATTATCTGGTGGGACAAGCCTTTTACATAATTTAGATAAGTATATTACTCGGGAGACTGGGGTACCATCTTATGTTGCTGAAGATCCATTGTACTGTGTGGTAAGGGGTACTGGAGTCGCACTTGAAAACCTTGAGTTATATAAGAGGTCAATTAACAGAAATGACTAGTTGATAGATCAACATGCTTAATACCTATGAAAATATCCTCTAGTACAATAGAAAATTGTAAAGTTTTCACGAGTGTTTCACAGAATGTATTAAAGAATGCAATTTTTAACGTTGTATAATAAGTCATATTTTACAACCAATTTTATAAGATATATATTTACAGAATTTTTAAATATAGATTATAAAATAAAGCTAAAATAGAGTATAATTAAAGTATACATAAAAATTCATATAGAGAATTTATAATTATTAAAATATTACCTTATAATAAATATGGAAGAATTAAGAAATATAAAGTTGTTCGGGGTCAAGATAACTACATCAAAAGAAGAAAGTATCTTAAAGTATATTGAGTCTCACCTTAAAAAAATGAGTGGCAAGACCTTTATAACTACTCCCAACCCAGAGATTATTATATATGCAAGAAGACATCCAGACTTCATGAAGGTATTAAACTCTGCAGATATAGCCTTACCGGATGGGGTGGGTGTGCCTATTGCATGTCTACTTACGCACAAAGTGAGTGTTAAGCGAATTGCAGGAGTTGACTTTATGGAAGAGATCTGTAAAATGGCTTCAGAATCAGCCACTAAAGATTCAAAAAGTATTGTTAATATAGGACTTTTTGGGGGTGTACCAGGTATAGCAAAGCTTACAGGTGAGTGCTTGAAAAAAAAATACTCCGGGCTTACTATTTCATACGCTTCTGACACCTGGAATATGCATGAATTGAGAGGAAAAAAGCTTGATATACTTTTTGTTGCTATGGGATTTCCAAAACAAGAAAAATGGATATATGAAAATATTGACAAAATTCCAGCCAGGGTGGTTATGGGAGTGGGCGGTAGCTTTGATTTTATTTCAGGGAAAGTTAATCGTGCGCCAAAAATAGTTAGAAAAGTCGGACTTGAATGGCTATATCGTTTAATTCGTCAGCCATGGAGATTAAAAAGACAACTAGCTTTAATTAGCTTCGCGGCTCTTACCTTGCAAGCCGTTTTTGGCTTAAAAAATGAAAAAAATGTTTAGGCACGAAGTGAATTTTTTTTGAGGCTAAATTTGGAAAAGAGGGTGTTAAAATAAAAAAGCTTTATAGTTGACCCTCTTGTTGAATTTCGAGTAGGTAAAAAACTACCTCTTTCTTGAGACTCGCAGGCAAAGCCTAGAAACGCAAGAAAGAAGAGAGAATAATTTGAAGCTAAAGTTGACTTTTCTGTTGAATTCCTAGTAGGTAAAGAACTGCTTCTTTCTTATATCTTCTATCTCCCCGAGAATTAATTCTTATAGCGGGTAATTTTCCTCTTTTGCCCCATCTTTTAATTGTTAGGGGAGAAACACGCAATAATTGGGCTACTTCACGAACAGTTAATAGATCTGGTAGGTTCTCGATTGATATGTTTTGAGTAGTCATAAGTAGTAGTTAAAGATATTGGTCTGTATCAGACCTATATATAGACTAGCAAACGGTAACATACATGTCAAGCAGCAATAATCAAGGATAATATGAGGCTAAACTATAGGGAGATTGTGTATAGACTTATAATATGAAAAATTTAAAGATTGAAAAAAATCCTGTAGTAAAACTAGAATAAAATATAGGATATAATTAAAAAATGCCAAGCTCTATATTAGAAGAGTTCTTTCTGTCGCTCCCTATAGGAGTCGTTTTTAAAGGTTTTTCCCAGATACTCTTGCGGTATGGAATCCTTATTTGTATATTTCTACTCACAAATTCTGTACTTGCTTGTATTAGGTATTCTATACTAAGCAATTTGTGCAGAAAATAAATTATATCAATGTAGGTCAAAGGAGAGCAATTTTAAGAGCGGCGAATCTAAATTTTTAAACGGACCGTATATAACTTAAAAGTGATTCTCTGTTCGCGGTCCACAGGTTTCTATTCCCTGCCCGCACCATTTTTACCTCATTTTCCATCCAGTCTACGTATTTTCCCTTATCAGAGCTGCCAGTTATTCTAAGTCTATTTATCCCCATTTTAAGAAGAGTATCTATAAATTTAGCCGCATCCTGTCTTAGAAGATCCATGGGATTTTGATGATCCAGATTAACAACACCCATGCTAAATGAGGCAGTATCATTTTTTTTCGTTCCAATAAAGTATGACAAAAAGCCCTTCTCATCTTCATGTACTTGATCAAGTATGCTACCTTTTGCTCTTAGAGCTAGTCGATGAAGTTTTATCTGGGATGGAGATACGGGTCCATTTACTGCGCACCAGATGTTATCAGGTATCGTAAGGTTTTTATTATAATGCGCCGCAATGGCATTGGCATCCGATGCTTGATAACGTCTAAATGTTGGGTAGGGTGCTGCAAGTATTTCCCTTCTGATCATTGTATTTTTACATTTCCTTTTAAATTCAGATTACCTTTTAAATTAGCCTTTTCGATACCAGTATAAGTAGCATACATAGAATATTTATTATTAAATGAGATGAAGCTTTCAGTTTCAGGGAGCGTTGTAATGCCAGATGAAAGCGTTACGGTTTTATCCTGACCTGTTGATCCAGCATCATAGTAGCGATAAATTCCTCCTTTTACTCCAGATGAGGCATACATTACTATTGCATACTCAATTTGAGATATAATTGGATTTGTTGTCGTATTCATAGTTGCCCAACCTGTATAGGTATTGATTCCAGCATTATTACAGCTATTTGAGACCGCAGATTGAGCAACTTTAGTCGACGGTGAAGATACAGCATATAAACCAAAAATAGGATTTCTTTTATCGCAATTATAATAAATACTGATTGATGCTAATCGACCTGCTGCTCCTGTAAATGAACTCCCTCTCATCTGATCATCAGCATTCCCCCCCTGTGTAGCTCCTATGGATGTGAATCCAAAGGTAGGATCAACCACCACTGGATAAGAAGCAGATTTCAGCCATTGTTTATCAACTGTTACGCTTAGGGTTTTACTAATTGTATTCACAGTTAAAGTTCCCCAAATGCTATTATTTTTTGCATCTGTTATTTTTGGTCTATAAATATGCATAACTTTGCCTACTTTATATTTTTCAGCATCAACCATATTTCCATATATAGCTTTTGCGTCTTTTTTATACACTGCATATGAGCCTATGACATTTTCAGACCTATATTCTCCTGCATTTTTTTCTGTTTCTGTTAATTCAGGCTGGTAGAAGAAATCTAAACCTTCAGTTTCTATTTCATATGTAAATACATTATTTTCTGGTTTCTCATGTAAGATAATATCAAATTCAAATCTATCAAACCTTTCTTCATCTGCTAGTTTTTTAGGGATATCAGATCTTTCCGACTTTAATTTCCAATCAGAATTATTTGCTATATTAATTAGCGAATTTAGTGTAGATTCCTCCAGACTATTTAATGTATCAGGAGTCACAGACTTATTTGTGCTTTTAGCAAATTCATTTATAACCTCATCCACAATTTCAGGGGTTATACTCGAATCTAATTCAGAAAGACCCCCTATGGGGAGTAGATATTCATCCCGAACTTTCTGGAATGTTGCGCGCATATAATCCTTTAATCCCGATTCATAAGGTGAGTTTATGTAAATGTTAAATATTAAAATATTCTTATCATATGCAATTCTTCCTACTGGCTTTATTTGAAGACCTTTTATGTAGTAGAAAAAATCATCATGACGTTGTATTTGAGTCTCTACAGCATGCTTTTTTAGCACGCTATTAATTGCTGCAGTGAATTCATTTTTTACTTCTTCTCCGCGCTTTTCTATGTCAGGTGCGTAATACATAACAAGAAATAAGCCATTATTATTTGATAGAGCAACAGGACAGCTAAATGCATTTTCTGTTTTAACTCTAACAATAGGGTATGGGATTGTGTCAATATTTCTAAGATCTATTTCTGCTTTTCTGTCACCAAAGAATAAATAACCTTCTTCGTTTGGAATAAATGAAGTAATAGTTGGTTGAGTTGCATTTGTTTTTTCAAAAAGTTCATATGAGGCAGCCAAGGTTTTAAGGTTTGTAAGCCCAAACTTAATATACCTAATGTTATTGTTGTTTTGTGCAAGTTTTATTCTGGGCTTTGGGATTTTTTTCAGTGTAGTTTCTTTTTTTGCAGGAATTTGTTTGTAGATTAAATCCTGCTTGTCACCTTTCCAGATAATAGCGTTATCTTGAGTAACTACCTCTTTTGCGTCTATATCATAATTTACCTTCATCTTAACCTCTTCGTTCCATTTTGAAAGCTCGATTTGAGGCTCAATCTTATTTGTGTTTGAAGATTTGGGATTTCCAACTATTACTTTTCCGTGGTCAGTTTCCACCTCATGAATATTTCCAAGCTTAGAGTTTTGGGATAAAGTGCCTGATGTAGGCTTTGGAGGTTGAATAAGTTTTGTGAGTCCAAATATTCCGAGCAGTAAGATGATAAATAGAATGGTTCCAACTATAATATTTTGCTTCATACTTCTTAGAACAATTATAGTAGATGGATAAATGAAAACAATAGTGCTAATTCACAAAGAATAAGCCAAAGAGAAAGATGGCGATTATTATTCTATAGATACCAAAAGGGATAAATGTGTATTTTTTAACGTAGGACACAAGCCATTTTATAACTATTACAGCTACTATGAAGCTTGAGAGAAATCCGGTTGCAAGATATATCCACTCCTGGGTGGAAAAGGAAAAGTTAGTTTTTATCAGGTCAAGTCCAGTTGCTGCAAGTAGAGTAGGAATAGCAAGTAAAAAAGAAAACTCTACAGCAGTTTTCCTATCCATTCCAAGTAACATTCCACCAATAATACTTGCAGCAGAGCGGCTGACTCCGGGAATTATTGAAACTGACTGTATAAGACCCACCAGGATGGCATTTTTATATGTTATTTGGGTAACAGTCCGTTCATCTATCTTTCGTTTCTTAAAACTCAATTCTACGATGATTAAAGCAATACCCCCGAAGAAGAGTGATAGGAGAGTTATAGTTGTATTTCCTAGCAGATATTCTTTTAAGATTTTGTAGAAAAGAAGACCAATTACTGCTGTTGGGATAAATGCTATAAATACTTTTTTAAGTAAATCAAATTTTGTAAAAATATCTCTCCAGTAGAGTAGAATTACTGCAAGAATAGCTCCTGATTGGATAAAAATTTCAAAGCTTTTAAGAAAGTCGGTTGATGTAATTCCAAGGAGTCTTGAGGCAAGTATCAGGTGTCCAGTAGATGATATAGGAAGAAATTCAGTTATTCCTTCAACAATTCCTAAAATAATAGCATTTAGTATGTCCATGTTTTATTAAAAAAAGGAAAGAATTGTAGCAATTCCTGCAACTCCCATAATAAAAATCGTGATATATCCAATAGCTGTATTAAATTTAGAATTGACCCATTCACCCATAATTTTTTTATCACTTGATATGAGAACAATAAAGAGGAGTATTAGCGGTGCGATTAAACCGTTTGCAACAGCGGAGTATATAAGCATAGGAATTGGGTCAATTCCTAGAAGATTTAAGAATAAGCCCACGATCATTGAGAAGATAATTACACCATAAAATGAATAGGCATCATTTAATTTTTGGTGTAAGCCAAATTTCCATTGAAGCGCTTCAGATATAGCGTAGGCAGATGAGCCTGCAAGGATTGGTACCGCAAGCATGCCTGTTCCAATAATTCCAAGGGTAAAAAGTAGATATGCATAGTCGCCCGCAATTGGGCGTAGGGCTTGTGCTGCATCTGCTGATGTTTGAATATTAAATATTCCATTTGCATAAAGCGTTGCTCCGCAAGCAGCGATTATAAAAAACATGACAATATTTGATACAAACATGCCTGACCAAACATCCCGCCTCATTCGTTTTACCTGGGCGGGAGTGGTGGATGCAGCACGTTGAGCTATAGTTATTTTTCCTTTTAGTATTTCTTCTTCAACCTCCTGAGAAGTTTGCCAGAAGAAAAGATAAGGTGAGATTGTTGTACCTAACACTGCACAGATCAGAAAAAGTTGTTCACGTGAAAAGGTAATAGAAGGAATAAATGTGTTTTGTAGCAAATTTCCAAAATCAAGCTTTATGGTAAATGCAGATAAGACATAAGACAAGAGAATAAGCGCCATCCATTTGAGATATTTTGCGTACTTTTCGTAACTGGTAAATACCTGAAGGGCAATGCTTATAAATGTAAAGAACACGAGAAGAAGGATAAAGTTTAACTTAGGAAACAGTAGGCGTGAAGCGCTTGCCATCGCTCCAAGGTCCGCACCTATGTTAAAAGTATTTGCACAAAGTAGGAGTATTGTGCAAGCATAGAGTGCCCATGGAGGGAAATGACGTCTTATGTTTGCAGATAATCCGCGTCCCGTTACTAATCCAATGCGTGCACACATCTCCTGGACTATTGCCATGAGCGGAAATGTGAAAAGTGCAAGCCAGGCAAGTTGAAAACCGTACCGTGCGCCTACCTGTGAATAGGTGGCAATTCCTGATGGGTCATCATCTGCTGCTCCAGTAGTAAGACCAGGACCTAGGCTTTGCCAGTATTTTTTCGCGTTTCGTGCAGGTTTATTTACCGTCAGCTCTCCTATTTTCTGTGATGAAGTAACAGTTTTATCAAGTATATAAGCAGGAGCTTGGGCGACTCTTTCTACGGATTTCTTGGAAAAGAATTTGTCTACCATACCTTTACTATGGCGAAAACAATAGGAAAAAGTCAAGAGAAAAGAGAGCTTAGTGGAGGGATAATTTAGAAGAAATACATACCTTCTAGAAACTTACTTTTATTATATGAATAAATTCGCCCTCAAGGCAGAGAAATTGGTGCTTCCCCGAACTCTTAAGCGGGAGAATGCTGAAAATACTCCGCAGAGTAATTCCAAAAACATTTTATTTGCAAAAATGCATACCCTATTCGGAAAAGGTGTAGAGGAAAACATACCGCTTTCCCCAACCTGAGAGCAAAAATAGTATAAATCCAAAAAATGTTTTCTGCAAGTCATAAAACTATTACAAAGTATGGTAAAATTGAGAAAAATTCGCCACTTTAACTCAGTTGGTAGAGTAACTCTTTCGTAAAGAGTAAGTCCCGGGTTCAAGTCCCGGAAGTGGCTCACATCATAACTCATTTTATATCCGATAGTTTGATACATTCCTTTAATTTTGATATACTTGTAGCCTCTTTTAGGATACTGTGCCGTTTTGCATGGCACCTATAGCCTAAATGATTTTTTTTATCGCACATTAACAGGTTCTTGCAATGTAGATGGCGTTATGCGCATATATTTGTAGATAATGCGTATGCCGCCATCTATATGGTAGAAAGCAGAAAGAGGTACTGAATTGATCACGTTCTCAAGGGCAGAGGCGGAGTTGATCCGATACAATGCTCAAGATCCAGAAAGCTTTGGGGAAAACCTTTCCTGGGCTATATCCCAACGGGATAAGTTCCTTGATTTTCTTCACAGAGAAGAGATCAGGAGAAAAATATTGGGGACATCATTCATTCGCGGATCAAAGATTCAATGGGAGGAGATTCATCAAGCTATCCTGCATGGAGAAATCCAAGTAAGTGACTAATCAGCACATCTCATCAGGTTCGTAACCATTCGAGCAGCGACCAAAAGTCAAGGAGAAATGTAGTGATCACGTTCACGCAGGACGAGGGAAAATTCATTGCGAAACTCGCAAAAGGGTTTTTCTTCGATAATGATCTCGAACTCGAAAACGAGATCGAGATGCAAGAAGGCCTCAAGCGAAAGCTTGAAGGAACCCGGTTCCTCAAAGAGGAGAAAGATTGGTCTATCTTTGGAAAAACAGTATTGTACCACCCGATAGATTGGAAAGCACTTCAAAGTGCTATCCAGTCAGGAGAAATCAAAGTGATTTGATTCCTAGCCTCAGAAGAAGCAAGACCAGCATCAGAGTTATCTGATACAGCACAACACGCGTGTGTTTTTATCGGAAGATCTGATGTAAAAAGTGCGATCCGGGGGTGGATTGGAAGAAAAAAGAGTACATCTCTTTACACAGCATTTTTGCTGTTTTTCTCATCCAATCCTCCCCCAATCGTATAGACCACACCCTGTAACATTTTCATATATTTCCTTTAAGAAATAGTATAACCATCCCTCTTTTCACAGACACTATTTTTATAGTGAATTTTATATTTATATACATATATTTTATAAATAGATAAAATTTAGCTTCAAAATTATGAATATATATGGGTATATTTTGTATTCAACTTAACCCTTTTACCTATTGACAAGTGTTTACAAAAGTTGTTTACTAATTTAAGTTTAAAAAAACTTTTCACGGTTTTAGGAAGTTATAAACATCACAAAACTAGTTAAGTAAAAAAGAAAACAGAGAAATAAAAAAATGAAAACTGCCAAAAAATCAAAATCAAAAAAAACTGTAGTAAAAAAGAAAGTTTCCCGCAGTAGTGGAGTAAAGAAAAGAAATTTCAGTATCTCAAAGATTTTCGAGTTTTGGTTTGTTGTTCCGCAGTAAGCGTGAATTATAGTATGGTAATGTATTTCTGAGGTAAGTCTAGGCAGGCGTACAACCGTTATCTTTTATACACAAGGGTATTTGTGTATAATTAATTCGGAAAATTGTCCGAATGTCCATTTTTTAATCTGCTATTTTGCCCACCCACAAAAGGGTATTATATAAATCTGCTTTTGTCTTAAGAGTGGATTCTTTTAGGTAGTAATTTAAACTTAAATTGTATCAATGAGCCTTCTGTGGGATTCGAACCCGCGACCTGCTGTTTACAAAACAGCTGCTCTACCGCTGAGCTAAGAAGGCAAGTGAGAGATCATTATATCAGAGAACAAATAAGAATTGAACAGATTTATCTTTTTTACCTGCTTTCAGCAAATGTTTTAGTGCTTTAGCTTCATATAAATATTTAATGATATATTAATATGTATTTAGATATAGTGATTTATTTACTGTTTTGTGGTTGAGGATTTGAATTTTTTTGGGGAAGAGGCTTATTAAGCCCTGGATTTTGGGGAGGAGCAATTAGAGTTTCAATGCCAAGAAATATACTAACTTTATTTAGTTTTGCTTTTACAATAGCGCTTTGATTTGGAATTTCCTGTTTTTGATGTTTCTCAAGATGTACCGTTATATTATCAGTTAGTAAAGAAATAAAGTTTTCATGCTGAGGAAGAATATCAAGTGGTCCAATAGAATTCTTGCTTGATACCGCAGTAGCACCACCAGAGAAGAGTACCTTATCAGGGTTTCTTATCTCTACGGTAAGTGTATTAGGGTTTGGCTTTGTATCATCTAAATGTGTATTATTTTTTAGATTCATGAATATTTTATGTAAGCTTTTCTTCTTTAAGCGTACCTATAAACATCATTTTTTCAGGAGCAAGTTGATCATATTTTCCCGAAACTATATCATTCACATCATTTACTGTATCAGCTAGCTTCACAAATTTTCCCGGTCTACCGGTTTGTGCTTCTGTTACAAAAAAGCTTTGTGTCATATATGCCTTTAGGAGTTGAGCTCTCTTATATATTAATTGATCGGAGGGGTTAAGTTCTGCTTCTCCAATAAGGGAAACGATTCTTTCAAGAGATGTTGCCTTTTTTAATATATTTTGGCTTTCAAGGAGTACTTTATAGTGGAGTTCTCCTACAATTTTTGGATTAAGCGCGCTTGATGTAGAGGAGAGCACATCCATAGCGGGAAATCTTCCTTCTTGATAAATATTACGGGACAGGATAATGCTTGAATCAAGGTATGGGAAAATAGCCTGAACAGCTGGATCTGCGGTATCATCTGAAGGGACATATACTGCCTCAATGGTTGTTATAGCTCCATGCTTTGTTGAGACTAGCCTTTCATGAAATTTACCCATCTCAGAGGTAAGCGTTGCCTGGTATCCACCTTCTCCTGGAAGCGTGTTCATAAGAGTTGCAAGTTCATATCCTGCTTGAGCAAAACGAAAAATATTATCTATGAAAAACAAAACGTCTTTTTTCTCTTGATCTCTAAAGTGTTCAGCAATAGTTACTCCTCCTAGCGCAGTTCTAAACCTAATAGCAGGATTTTCACCCATTTGTCCAACGATAAGAACTACCTGGGGTAAAACTTTACTTTCCTGTAGTGTTTCATATAATTCATGTCCTTCGCGGATACGTTCTCCAACCCCCGTAAAAACAGATACGCTTTTTGATTTATTAAGTATTACTACGTTATGGATAATCTCAGTAAGTAATATAGTTTTCCCAACTCCTGCTCCTCCAAAAATACCTGCCTTGCCTCCCTTAAAAAGTGAGGCAAAAAAATCAATTGCCTTAATCCCTGTTTCAAGAACTTGAGTAGGAGCTATGACTTCATCAAATGATAACTCTTTAGTAAATATTGGATTTGAAATGGAGCTATCAAATCCTGGTTTTCCATCTTGGGGATTGCCAAATATATCTAAAACACGTCCTAAAACCTGGTCTCCTGCAGGAATTTTAATTGATTCTCCAGTATTTACCGCAGTCATTCCTCTTTTTAATCTGCTTTGGGGGGAGAGTACAATGCAATAGAAAGAGCTAGTGCTTGCTGATGACCAAACTTCCATCTGAACAGTTTTTTCAAGTGACTTGCCTTTATCATCATGAGTCACAAGAAGCACATCATGGAGATTGGGAGGATTATTTTCAAATTCTACCTCAGCCACTTGTCCTAATACTGATAGTACTATACCTTTTGATTCCATTTTATCTATTGATTGCCTAATTCATTCTGCCAAAGCATAACTCCTGAAATACGCTGAATTTGTTTGTTGTTCTCAGCAAGTCGTAGTGTGCGTAAATATTTTTTCTTTAAAATATTTTCTTGCTTTTCAATACTTCCCAGGGAATCTTCCATAGATTTTATACGAGAGGCAAGACGTGAAAGTTCAGACTCGTCTACAACCTGTTTTAAAATTGACGCGAACACCTGGTCTTCAAAAAATCCTAAGATTTTTACCAGATTTGGTTCAAAGAAATAAGGTGTTCGATCAGTTTTTTCATCAGAATTCTGTAAAGGTTGATCTATTAATGATTCTTCCCCTGATATCTCAGAAACTGCGGGTTCTTGACTAATAATATTTAGAAACCGTCCGTAATAGACTAATATTTTTTCATATTGCACGACATATTTAAAGATGGAAGACAAATCTGTAAGCTTTACATTTTCATCTGGGAGGTCAAAAAAGGTGGCGGGTCTATTTACTCCGCTTACGTTATACATATTTTTTCCAACTTTTCCTATAATTACAATTTCAGTATTTGGATTTTTTTTTATGTCTTGTATGAATAGATTGAAAACGCGCGCTACAATATCCCCATAGAGCTTATTATTTGATGAGAGCAGGACTGACACAGTTTTTCCATTTTTCTCAAGTCCTGACAGCGTTATCTTGGCATTTTTGTGGTGTTTCTGTAAGCGTTCGACTTCATCTTTATAGCTTCTTTTAACATCTTTATAAATGTCAGCAAGACCAGTTAAGAAATCACGCGTTGTAAGAACTGATCCGCGAACACGCTGTATGCGCATAACGGAGATTTGTTCATATGCCTGAGCTAGGGTTTTTAATGTTCCTATAACTGCAAATTCGTTATTTAATACAATCTTGCTTTGCATACTATTTTAAATTAAAAATATATTATCTATTTTTTCCATCAGGTGATATTTGTGTATTTGCGAGTGTTATAAAATCTTGTTTTTTTGCATTTATCGCTCCTAACAGTTCATTAAATGTAGCAATCTCACCTATTGTATTATCTATTAATTCTTTATTTTGAGGGATAAGATACGCATCTATCAAGTTTTTTCTGTATGCTGATATTTTTTCAATTACTGTTGCGTCTTCAAATAACTTTAACCATATCATTGAAAACATAAGAAGTTGTATATTAGGAGGCACAATGACGTTATCTGTTTGTTCAAAAAATTTATAAATTACATCTCCTGTTCGTAATACTTGTTTTACGGCATCTGTCAACTCCGCACCAAAGTGGGACAAGTCCTGCATTCTTTGATAAAGAGTTAGGAAAGCGGTTAACTCTCTATTGATGGATCTTAGAATCTTTGGTGTTGCTTGTCGCCCTACGCGGGTAACAGATAGTCCTACGTTTACAGCAGGACGTCTTCCTTGGTAGTATGCGTTACTATCAAAAAACAAATGTCCGTCAGTCATACCCATAAGGTTAGTTGATATAAAGCCCGTAAAATCTCCTTCAATAATATCTACGACAGGAAGCATGGTGATAGAGACATTTTTTCCACTTGGGTGAATAAAATTTCCTGCACGTTCTAAAAGCCGTGCGTGTATATAGAAAATATCTCCTGGATATGAATCCCGTCCAGGAAATCTTCTTGAAAGGAGAGATATTTCTCTATAAAACTTTGAGTGAGTTGAAAGGTCGTCTAGCACTAAAACAACGTCTTGTCCCTGATCCCTGAAGTATTCAGCAATTGTTGCTCCTGCATATGGGGTTAAGAAGATAAGGCTAGGAGAGTCATATGAAGAGCTCGCAACTATAATAATTTTATCAAGGAGACCTTCATGCTTAAAATAATCCATGACAGCTTTTATATCAGATTTCTTCTTTCCTATAGCCGCATATACAGCAATTCCTCCATTTTGAATTTGATTTTTGAGAGTTGAGAGTAGAAATGATGTTTTTCCAGTTTTTCTATCTCCAATAATTAATTCTTTCTGACCTTTCCCTAATGGTACCATCATGTCAACGATAGTGACGCCTGTTAAGAACGGTTCAGTAATCTTTGCTCTATCTCCAATCCCGGGTGCGCGCGCCTCAAGCTCTCTAAATTCTTTAGGTTTTGTATAGGTTTCTGATTCAGAAAAAGGGTTTCCTAGTGGATCAATTATTTTACCAAATAATTCAGGACCTACTGGTACTTGCGCGAAGTGATTTGTTCTTGTACATTTTGTTCCAACTTTTATTGGGGTACTGGAAAAGGATAGGACATGTACCTGATTTTTTTCCATTAAAAATACTTGTCCTAGTTCTCCTGTTTCAAAAAGTATTATCTCAAACAGGCTTGCTCCAGGTAATCCTGCCACAAAGACAATTGGATGTACTATGCTTTGCACCACACCAAACTCTTGAATTTCGTCTAGTTGTTTTTGAAATTGGTCCATAGATTTAAATTTTATTAAAGTATGTATCTATTTTTGTTTCGAGAGTAAAGTCATCATATTTGCCATTAAGTGAGATAAGCGCTCCACCAATAATTTTTCTTTCTAGGTGAATATCTAAAATGACTTTTGTTCCGAAGTTTTTAATAAACCAAAAACTAAAAGAAGCTATAATCGGCTCTGTTGGTTCAAAGGCTAGTTGAAGGGTTACTACGGGGATTTTATTTCCTAAAGTTTGTATTTTAGCTAGGGCTTCTTTTACCATTACTATGTTACCCATATTTATTTGCATAGCAGTCAAATAATACATAATATTTTTTTTCTTCTCGAATGATAATAGTTCATTCATTTTTTCTTGTACTCCTTGTTTTCCCGTAAAGAGATTCGCTATTAATTGATCTATTTCGTGATAGAAAAGTACTAATTCATCTTTCGTATAGATAGTATTGAAAAGTTCCTGAGTATTAATTGATTGGATTTTGTTGTTCATTTTTTTCCTCAATGGCGCGAAATAGGCCAGTTTTTTTTGCTTTTTCTAAGCTTGATATCACCAGTTCTTGCTGAATAGGTAAAGGTATAGATTTCCCAAGAACTTCTTCTACTACTTGTTTTGTGATAATTTGTATATTTTTATCAATTTCAGATAATTTTTGTTTCTTATATTCAATTAGTTCATTCTGAACAGAGTTGAAGTCTTCTCCTATTTTTTTACCGATAATTATTTGAGATTTTATGGTTTCTTCTCTTAAAACTTCTTTAAAATCGCTTGTTTCCTGAAGGGTAACTTGTTCGATTGCTGAAAGTTTTTTTTCTGCTTCTTTTGCAAAATCTGCTTTTATTTCATCAACAACTGCTCTAAATTCTTTTTCTGACTCCGTAGATCTGCCTTGTACCATTTTAACTGTCTCCTCAGCTACTTTTTGAAGCGAATCCTGCATTTCTTTTGTTATATCTTGCTTTATATATTCAGTTTCAAAGAGTATATGTTTCGCTGATTCAACAGCACGTTCTACGATGGAATTTGCTTGCTTTTGTGCTTGTTCAATTATTTCAAGAGTGTTGCCGTATTCTTCCTGGGGTTTATTCAGTAGCTTATTTTGCTTTTGTATTTTGTAAACAAGATAAGAGAGAGCATATGTTAAAAGTAAAATAATTCCTAAGAAAATATATAGTAAAAATTGTATGTTCATAACTTCATTTAAAATGTATATGTTTTAAGTGTAACATCTTTATAATCGGATAATCAGATATGCCATAAATAGACCAGAAAAGACTATAGATAAAGTGATCAAAACATTTAACACTATACCTAACTGTATAATTCTTGCTGCAAGTGGGTTACGCCCTAAGGCAGTAATACCGTTGCTTGCAATTCTTCCAAAAGAGAAAAAACCTATGACGAATGAGAGAATAACGACAAATGCAGAAATAGCATATTTGAAAAACACGCTTGGTTGCTGATATGAAGCGGCTGCCGTTAGATTAAATATGTCAAAGAGTCGTGAAGTTGTATTAACAGTATGCGGGTAAGCATACCTGCTGTTAAGGGTAATAAAAATACTGCCTTGTTTCTTTGGATCCTTCTCATCAAAATCTTCCTGGGCAGTTCCTAGGATGTATCCTGCTTCTGTTGCCTTCATTCCAATTCCAGGGGTAGTTGAGGTTGTAATAGGATCACCTATTTCAATTGGTCCGTTTTGAGTTGTTACATTAACAAGGGTTGTTCCGGTTGGGATATATGGATATGCATTTTTACTTTGGATAAGATTTATAGAAACTGCTGGATCTATAACAACTACTCCAGTCATTTTTGCGTCATAAGGTGTTTTTGATAAGAAAAATGTTCCGTTATCTCCCGCAGATACAATATCTCCGTTTTTAACATTTTTATTTTTTATTTCAATGTAATTGGCGACTCCTTCGTTTATGTTTTGTGCAAATACATGCTTTGGGAGCACTCCGACAAAGAGAACCAAGAAAAGCATGAATATGAATGTTTTGGACAGCAAGTGCATAGGTAAAATTGAAATCTTTGCCTAGTATAGTAGGGGACTGTTTTTACTGTCAATAGAGCCTGGAGTAAATATCTATGCAAATGTTACTCTATATCTATCATTTTTTTTATAGATTTTTAAATCGTGAAAACATAACAAATACATAGGTGATAAAATAATAAATTATGTTTATGAAACAAGATAAATAAATGTATATGAATATTTTTTATGTACAAAATAGTATAAAAAATCCTTAAAAAAAGGCTAGAAAGTACTTGACAAGGCGTGAAAATATATGGTCTAATTTATTAAGTGCCCACCTATGCAATGATTAATCAATTCATAGGTAAATTAGATGTCAGATAATCTGCCCAATAAGAATTTATTTGTAAGCGTTGCAGGTGCCGCCAAACTACTTGGTGTTTCTATTGACACAATTAGACGCTGGGACACACAAGGAATCCTCAAATCCACAAGGCTAGATGGGAAAAATAGATATTTTCTAAAGTCTGATCTTAAAACATTTAAGAAAACCAGACCACTTTCTATATCTGAAGCAGCTAGCGCACTGTCTATTTCTGTATCAACGTTACGTAGACTTGAAAGAAAGGGGGTAATAGTTGCAGAAAGATCACAGAATGGTGAAAGATTATATTCTCCTTCGCGTATTAATGAAATTTTGGCATCAAGGAAAAAGGGAGGGAGAGAGCGAGTAGATTTATATGCACCAATTCCAACAACCTTGCATGGGGCACATGCAAGTTTTGCGCAGGATAATGTGTATAGTCCTCAAACTACTTTTCAGCCTCAAACACCTATGCAACGAACATTCAGTGAGGAATCCAGGAATATAGCTCACGATACAAAAAAAAGTAATTTTTGGAAAAAAAATCACCTTCTGTCGCACATAGCTCAGTTTAATGTGATTGGTGAGTATATGTCGTTTCCAAGAAAAGGATTTAAAGGAATGAAATTTGGGAATCAGGCGGCAGAATACAGACGAGGAATAGTAACTATTACATTTTTACTCCTTCTTTCTATGGGTATATTTGCCTTCACTGTCCTACGAGACGTAAACGATCAGGAGGCAGTACTTGCTGGAAGAACACCAGAGGCACAGCGGGCACTTTCAAAGCTTTCACCTGTACAAAGAGCAGAAGTAGCCAAGGCAGCAGTTCTTGCTGCAACTACGACTAAAGGTCAATTTACAGTTAATATTAAATCTGTTTTTAATGAAGACATTAAGGTAAATAATAAAAACTTAGATTTAGGAACTGGAGAGTTAACCGCCTCAAATGTTATTTATTCAGTGATTGCAGGTGAAGGGATAGGAATTTCAGAGGGGCAAAATCCAGTTATTTCAAACAGTGGAGTCATTTCTATAGGGGAGGCAACTGGGGAGATTACATTAGGATCAGGTCTATCTATATCAAACAATGTACTTTCTGGATCATTTCAATCTGTTAATAGTTTCGCAAATATAGTTGCAAACGGTACAACCATTACAGCCGGGAGCAGCAATGATACCTTAACATTTCAAGCTGGTTCTAATATTTCACTTTCTGCAAGTGGTAAGACTATCACTATCAGTGCTACCGGGGGTGGATCGGGAACTAATTATTTTGCTTTAAGTGGTAACAATCTATATCCAACTAGTACATCATATGTTCTTGGTATAGGGAATAGTGCTCCTACAGCTACATTGGATGTAACTGGTACATTTAAAGTTAGTGGTACTACAAGTTTAAATGGAATTACTTATACTTGGCCTGGAGCAGATGGAAGTAGTTCCTATATACTAACAACAAATGGTTCAGGAACGCTTTCATGGGCAGATCCGGGGACCTTACCTAGTACCAACTACTGGACAATTGCTTCAGGTACCCTATATCCAAACAATCCAACACT
>CAYMYC010000007.1:0-48138 GCA_964394645.1 uncultured Gammaproteobacteria bacterium
TGGTGCAAAAAGAAAAGTTATTCATCCTCTAACTAAATAATAACCCTCTGAGATATACTGACCCTAGCGGACATATCATTGAAGATGCATGCATTGTTGAATGTGCGCTTATGTATATGACTGTACTTACGTCATCTCCTGATTTTCAAACAGATATGCAGTTTCTGGCAAAAGATGGAGCGGATTTTCAAGACAAACCAAGCGTTGGAAATGGAGTTGCTTTTGGATTAGCTCTTGGCTCTTTGGCGGCTCCTAAGATACCAAATGCAGGAGCTTCAAAAAGTGCAGGGAAAATTGTTGACAAAGCAATTGGATGGACGGGTAAAATAGGGGAAGAACACTTATCTAAGATTATTAATGGAACGAAACAGGTATTTAATACCTCTCTTGGAAAACGCATTCCCGATATGTATAATCAAGAGAGTAAAACAATCCATGAAGCAAAGACTGGGTATACATCATTAACAAAATTTGTTCATAGCCAGATCCAAAAAGATATTTCTCTTGTTAAAGATAACAATACAGTACAAAGTTCTGTTTGGCATTTTTACACAAGCCCTGCAACGGGAAAAAGTGGTGCTTCAAACCCCTTGCAGAAAGCATTAAGCGCAGCAGGTATAAAATTTCTATTACATTAATGGATAACTCTAACAGACCAAAAAAGCCAGATGCTTCTAATTTGTGGAGCGACACAACAGAAAAAACTTTTTTTGAAAAATTAAAACAATCACATGGATCCTACAATAAAACAAAAAAATGCATAAGCAAGGCATTTGAAATTGTTACAGAGAATGATAACGCACGAATCTCCGAAGCCATATCACTTGTCGAATACGCAATTAAAAATTTTCAAGATGATGAAGCTGCATTAGCATATGCGTATAAAGCGAATGCTGAAATTCTTGAGTTTTATGCACATCGATATTATGAATCGTTTGAGTATTACGAAAAATGGTCAGACTTGCATACAAATTTAGTAGGTCATGAATTCTCTCGTGTTAGAGTTCTTCTACGGGCTCACCACTTAAAAGCAGCAAAAGATGTAATAGGATTATATTTGTCTTTAAAAGATCAAATTCTTGAATTACCTTCAAGAAGTTATAGGTTCTGGTTGTCTGTCTTAACATCTTCAATGTATGAATTTGATAATCTTATGCCTGAATCTATAAGGCTAGCAAAAGAGGCATTAGATATTTATTATGAATATACTCCAACATATCTCCAAGGAAAGATTAAAAAATTGAAGAGTGTTCCTGATGGGATCAATGTTACCAAAGAAGAGGTAGCCATTCTAGAAACAAGAGTAAAAAAAGCAAATAACTGAGCTTTTTTGAAAATTTAGAGGCTGTGACAAAGTGACCATTTGGGTTCTTTATATCACTTTTTTGAAAAACGGTACATAACCATGGCAGAGATAAGTTCAGAAATAGCTATTGTGAAATAGATAACCTGAAGAATATGAGCAGATTCAATAATATACAATTGAACAAAAATCCAAATTGCTAACCCAAAACCGGCTATAGCAAGTAATTCCCGCCTAAAACCTGCATTTAACCACAACGCTACTGATGCAAATATTTGAGTTCCCCCTACTACTCCGAAAAGTATAACGCCTGGCCAAAAAAATGAGTGGAAAATAGAAGTCTTAAGAAAATCCCTGGGCATACCTAAACCGTTTTCAGCTATAATTCCGTACCCTCCCACAATTGCGCTTACACCAACCAGGAAAATGAGTACTGATAAAATTTTCTGCTTTTTCATATATATTCTTACTCAATAGTATCATTTAAAAGCGATCTTACATAGATGGCTAAATTGTACCAACCGCGTCTGAGATATTTTTAAATTTATCTTCTTTAAGTAATTTTACTAAATCCAGATTAATCTGTGAAATAAGTTGCGGTCCCTTAAACACAATTCCTGTTATAAGCTGAATTAAAGAAGCTCCTAGCTTTATCTTTAGGTACGCATCCTCCCCCGAAAAAACACCACCACATCCTATAATGGTAAGTTTTTCTCCATATTTTTTATAGGATAGGTGAATTAACTCATTTGATCTGCTCCAGGTTGGCTTTCCACTAAAATAACCGGTAGTAAATTTTGCAACCTCTGAGGAAACAAGCGAAGAATCCTTTCTGTTTTTTTGTAAATTGCCAATAATAACACCTGAAACCTTATGCTTTGAAATAACCTCAAGCATGTCAAGCGTCTCGCTGTCAGTTCTCTCTATTGGCATTTTTATAAAGATAGGCTTGCTAATGCTTAATCTGTCTACCTCTTTTAATAAATCAGAAAGATTTGACCGGGAGTAAAATGTTATGTCTCCATACAGATTTGGACAGCTTATATTTAGCTCATAAAATGAATTTTTTGTATTCTTATCCTCAAATGTCATAAAAGCTTGAAGTATATCTTCTATGCTTTCTTTTTGGGTTAAATGTTTTTTTGAATTAGTGCGTCCTATGCTTACTCCCAACGGAATTTTAAAATCTAAATTCTTTAATTTATTTGAAATCGCCTCAGCTCCTGAATTTTTAAATCCCTTGTTAACCATCAGGGATTGCGATTTGGGAAGCCTTCCAAGCATAGGACCTGGATTTCCTTCATATGAGCCGTTGGTTATGGTTCCTATTGTCTGAAACCCAAAACCCAAAGGAAATAGTATTTGAGTAAGTTTTGCGTCATAGTCAAAACCTGCCGCAAGACCTATTGGGTTTAAGAAGTGAATGTCATGTATTTTTTGCGTCAGAAGCTGACTGTTTACGCTAAAAAAAGCATGAAGAGTTTTTTGAGTAAAACCTGATCTGCCTAAAAACTCACCTGTGTTAGTCGTGCACTCATGTATAAACTCTGGATTAAGACTGAAAAAAACAGGCTTCAGAACACTTTTATATAATGCGCCTGCGGTCATTAATGAAAACTCGCGTATGTACACAGATCAATTATAGCTATAGAAAGCAGGTATATATGTGATTGGTATCATTTCCAATAGGAAGATTTTATCTTTATTCCTTATGGGGTGAGATAACCATGCTGCTCTTACCCAAATGTAAATGCATATAGTTCTGCATTATTATCTTCAAATTCTAATAGTAAATTATGCTTCCCAGAAGTTGGCAACTTAATAAGCTTATATAATGTATCTTTATTAATAGTAACTATCCCATTACTGTTATCCTCTCCAAAGTTTTGAAACTTACCATCAAGATAGACTTTTACTTTCGCAGAATTACTCTTTGTCCTCATCACCAAAAAGACTTCTTTTGCATCAAAACTAAGATACAATTTTGCTCCTTTTTGTGGATTGGCATATTCCTTCATAATGCTCCAGTTGCCTGCATATGCCAATTGGTTATCCCCAAGTTTTTCGGGAGCAGAGTAAGTGCCTAAAGTGTCTTTTTTAATAGCCTCAGGAGAAACAAAATAATCAATTCGCTCATAACCCAAATATATTTCGGGTGTTTTTGCATCAATTGTATAGGAAGGGTTACGTACAACAGATGTAATGTTTTTTGCTCCTGCCTCCTTTAAAAGTTCTTGAATTACTTTTTCACTTTCATCATATTCCCCTTCTCCAAAGTGAGAGTAACGAACATACCCCTCCTTGTCTATAAAGTATTTTGCTGGCCAATAACGATTGTTATACGCTCGCCATGTGGAAAAATCATTGTCCTGAACAATAGGATAGGTAAGATTAAAATCTTTAATCGCTTGTGCAACATTTTTCTCATTTTTTTCAAATTCAAATTCTGGAGCATGAACGCCTATAATCACTAGCCCTTTATCCTTATACTTCTTATTCCAATCTCTTATATAAGGCAAGGTTCTTTGGCAGTTAATGCAAGAGTAAGTCCAGAAATCTAAAACAACCACCTTTCCTTTTAGTTGCTGAAGAGTGACTGGACCACTATTAAACCAGACACCACCTGGAATTATCTCAGGAGCAGTTATTCCCTTCGGATCAAGGAGATCAAACATTGGCTTCCCCATATCATCTTTTTTTACTTCAATACCAGATTTTTTACCCAATTGAGTGCGTACCAACTCATTATCTTCAAATTTCGTAAGACCCGTACCATACTGAGGGAAAGTACTTAGAACAAAGGTCTGAAACTTTCGATCTATATTAAAAAATATTCCGATGGCAGTTAAGATCATGAGCACGCCAAATAGTTTTTGTATATGCCCCAGGTTAGAAAGTAACCAGGGAACACGTCTGAGCGCGTTTTGTCCACCAAGCATTACCAAAAACATTGGAATTGCAGTACCGAGTGAATAGGCAAGAGTTATTAAAAATGCGTCAAAGGTAACAGTTCCGGTGATAGCAAGAGAAATAACTGACGCAAGAATTGGACCAACACACGGAGTCCAGAGTAATCCTATAGAAAAACCTATGATTAACCCTCCACCAAAACCAGTTCTTCTTTGACCATTCGGCATAAAACTTGCAAGCCTAGAAAATAGCTTTTCGACAAGTACTTGAAATTTCGGAACAAGAAGAGATACTCCAAAACTAGCAATAATTAACACTGAGACAAAACGAAGTGTTTCTGCAGGAATGCCGCTGAACCTTACTATTGTTGAGAGGAAAAGCGTAAAGAAGGTAAAACTAAGAACAAACCCAATAACAACTCCCATAGGGCGGGACTTTCCCGTATTTACTCCGCCAATACTGGAAGTAAGAATAATCGGAAGAATAGGCAGAATACACGGCGAAAGTACGGTTATAATCCCAGCTAAAAATGCAAATGCTATAAGTAAAATCATTTAGTTAATTAACCTCTGTTATGGTTTCTATATTTTAAATAAAAACCATATCGCAGACTATTTTTGTTAGAAAGCAAGATTGCTTATTTAATCTTAGCAAGTAGTTCATCTGTTTTACCACCATTCCACTTGGTAATTTCATTTCCTTTAGAATCAATTTGAACAAATGTGTGCTGATATGTAATACCGTACTTTTTAGCTAAATCTTTTTCTTCCTGATCCGTTTCTGGATCGTTGTAATTTACCCGTATGACAGTGAGGTCATCAGGCATTTTTTTTGAGTTTGCTTTTAGATCTACATCTGCAGGCTTACATGTCGGACACCAAGAGGCATAGAAAAACAATATTCGGCGATTTCTGGAAGCGTTATCGAAAGCTGATTTATCGTACTGAACATACCGAGAATCGTTCATCTTATCATCCATCATTTTGTTGTCTTCCATTGTGTTATCGTCTTTTTTCATCATAGAGCCAAACTGAGAAGATTTTTGAGAGAGAGTGTATGCACCTATTCCCAAAATAACGAAAGCTACAACAACAACAAAAATTATTATTGGATTTTTCATATATGTAATTCACTTCCGATCCTTACATTATTAATCGTAGTAAATCAAAGTATAAATGTCAAGTAGACTTTACATTTTAAAATGAGAATAAATACGGGAGAGGAGCTTAGAGAAAACCATAGCACAAAGCGCAATCACAAGCCATGGATCAATATCATGTTTTAGTGCTTGTACTATTATGCCGAGAATTAATGTGCCTACTCCAACAAGATATGAAATCCTTCCGGCAGTAAGAACATGTACTGCTTCTCGCTCGTCAGAAGATTTTTCTCTGAATAAGTAGGCAGCAAATGTGAGAAATGAAACAATAAGTGCCACGATTAACATGGATATCATAGTATCAGGCATTGTGAGCTGTCCAGGATTTAAAAACAAAACTGCAATTCCAAGTATTGCGATAGCGCTGATTACTTCAATAATCATAATTACTTTTCTATTGTAAACAATTCCTCAACTGTTGTGTTGAAATACTTTGCAATTTTTAAAGCAAGCAGGACAGATGGGGTATAGTTACCTTTTTCAATTGCTATAATGGTTTGGCGCGTTACACCAAGAGCCTTGCCTAATTCTTCTTGTGTAGCTTTATTTTTATTGCGAAGGTCCTGAACGTAATTTTTAACATTTTGATTCATGGTATAGGTATTTTACAATATTTAATATGGATAAATTCTTCGGTTATGGGTTAAAATATCCAACAAACTTTAAGGATACAGACTTATAGGTGATGTAAAAGCTCTAATCAAAGACAAAACTTTTTAACATACTATTTCTTCGATCAGCGGTGCACCAATTCCTCTGGTTACCTCAAACATCACAGAACCGTAGCTACAACATCCACGTTTTGAGGTCATCCTACTATAAAAATATTTTGAGAGTGATGAAGCGTGTAGTTAGTCATTAGTTAAATTACCATGTATATTTGCTATAATCATGCTACAAGTACATGACAGGACTTAAAAAAATTCAACCAGGCGGAGTTGATGAATACATAGCAAAATCTCCAATTGACGCACAAGATAGTTTAAGAAAAATAAGATCTGCAATTAATGAGGCTGCTCCAGGAACCATAGAAACAGTTAGCTACTTTCAAATACCTGGATATTCATATGAAGGTTATGCGTACAATGGGATGTTTGTTTGGTTTAGCTACAAGAGCCCTTTTGTAAGACTGCATGTGATTCCCCCGGTCATTGATAACCATATAAAACAACTTGCTAATTATACTACAACAAAAAGTGTTGTAAGTTTTCCAATAAATAAAGCGTTACCAATAGATTTGATAAAAGAATTAGTGAAAGCAAGCATAAAAGTGATGAAAGATAAATCTGAATAGTCTTCCTTATACGAACTCCGCATTTTCTGTTTCACGCTATACTACCAATTTACAGGGTGATTTGCGGTACGAATCTCCACGTTTTGAATTGGGGGTTTGACAAACAACAAAAAGCTAATCGAGGGAATGAGGTCACTAGGTGTCCAATCGTGCTGCCGGACATGGATTCTCCTCGGTTCCTCGGAGTAAACTCACGCTTTCAAACCATTTAACAACAACACTTTAGCATACTCAGTGCATGTATTAATCCCAAGTTCTCCTGCTACCAGTTTCTGCTTCTTTATATGCGACCACCCTTTAAGTTGTTTCTCCCGCTTTGCGGCGTCAAATTTATTTTTATATCTTTCACAATATACCAACTCTACATGAGAAAATTGTTTAGTAAAGAAGGATTGTTTTTCATGATGTTGAGTAAGTCTAAAAACAAGGTCATCAGTTATACCAACATAAAACATTTTCTCATCGCAAAGAAGCATATATAGACACCAATGAATTGGAGTATTCATAATGGCTTGCACTGAGCCTGCCGAAGTGCTGCCGGACATGGATTCGAACCATGGTAAACAGATCCAAAGTCTGTTGTCCTACCTTTAGACGATCCGGCAGTGAAAGACAAAAATGCTAATTTATTAAACAGCTTGCTAATTATAGCAAACTTTTATGCCTAAGCCCATATTCCAATCATAAGCCACACCATGTTATAGGGTATAATAGTAATGCATGTACGAAACAAAGCTAGTTACAAGAATATTACCTGTTCATATAATCCACCCTCGCGAAGAGGAAGAGGTGGCAGTAAACGTTGGAGATGAATTTGAATCTCTAATTCGCACATTGGGCGCAAAGATAGTAGACCGGGTAATTCAAAAAATTGATAGACCACACTACGCTACATATATTGGTCGCGGAAAGCTAGACCAAATAATTGAACTTATAAAAAGTGCCAATGTTGACGTGGTAGCTCTTGATGCCATGCTAAAACCAGGACAGCTACACGCAATTCAATCTGTGTTAAGTCAGGCAAATCCTACTATAGAGGTTTGGGATAGGGTAGACCTTATCTTGAGAATTTTTGAAAAACACGCAGTAAGCCTTGAATCTAAGCTTCAGATAGAGCTTGCCCGAATGAACTATATGGGACCCCGCATTTATGGCATGGGATATGTGCTTTCCCGTCAGGGTGGGGGAATTGGAGTTTCTGGAATCGGAGAAACAAATACAGAGCTTATGAGACGACACTGGAGAGACCAAAAGAAAAAAATTACGGATGAACTTAAAAAAATTAGCAACAGCCACCAACAACAGTTGGATAAAAGAAGACGCGCGGGATTTAAAACAGTGTCTATTGTAGGATACACAAATGCAGGAAAAAGCACACTTTTTAATGTACTTTCAAAAAAAACAAAGCTTGAGAAAGATGAATTATTTGCGACGCTTGAAAGTAGTGTAGGAAAAATGTACATTCCCACACTTTTTCAAGAAATACTTATTACTGATACAATTGGATTCATTAGAAATCTTCCACCTCTTTTAATCTCTGCCTTTAAATCTACCCTTATGGAATCTATCAACGCTGACTTAATTCTGCACATAATTGACGCGTCAGACATTGAAATGAGTAGAAAAATTGAAATAGTTTCCGAAATCTTACATGACCTAGGAGTTACAGACGACAATATAGTCTATGTATTTAATAAAATAGACCAATCTCCTAATATAGATAGTACACAAATAGAAAAACAGTACAAAGAATTTTCTCCCTTGTTTATATCTGCTCGCGAAAAAATTGGAATTGAAAAGATACCTATATGTATTGGTGAAAAACTTCAGGAAAGAAGTCAGAGCTAATATTTTTTATTCACTTCATACTTTCTAAAAAGTTTGAAAAAATATACGGATTTGTCAAAAATAATTATTAAAACAAACCAGCAAAGACCTGCAAAATAGCCTGCAATAACATCACTAGGGTAGTGGACTCCTAAATAAATTCTACTTACCCCTATTAAAAATATAAGGATAGAGGATAACATAATAAGAACTATTCTCAACTTTGTGTTTTGTAGTTTTCTAAAGATAAAATATGAAAGACATGTATAGAAAATGAATGAGTTCATAGCATGACCTGATGGAAAACTGTAGGAATTTTCCAAAACTAGGGGAGACAAATCAGGTCTTTCGCGTTGAAAAAAATTTTTAAGGTATAAATTTAAAAATACTCCAGATAGGAGTATAAACGCGAAAACCAAACCGTCTTTTATATGTCTTGAAATAAGCAGAAATAAAATTATTGCAATAATTGTTACTTCTAAAAAAATTTGACCTCCCAGAAAAGTAAAGATCTGCATGATAACAGTTAACTCTTGCGTGCGTATGTTGTAAAAAATATGCGTTACTCCCTGGTCAAAAGAAGTAAGACTCGTATAGCCTATAACCTGACTTAGTCTAAGAAACGCGGCAAGCGTTAACACTATTACAAGTATTCCAATTATTATCTCTGAAAGAAGTATCACGGTAATTTCTGAGCTTTTAGCAAATGAGTAAAATCGCACAGCATGATTTTTTATAGACTTCATGTAGTAATTGTAATATATTTTTGAGGGAAAAATTAGTGTGTCTGGAGATCCTCTTCAGCCTTATCTATGTCTCGTGCACTATCTAACTCTTCAGGATGTTCTAGTGTTTCGCCCACCTGATGACCTACTTTTTTTTCATTTGCAAGCGTGTCATCATCACTTTCTGGATCTGGCGTTGATCCACTCACAGATTGCTCACCCTCCATTGCCGGAGACTGAAACGGCTTCTTAGCTTCTTCCTCTTTTTCCAGCTCCTCAAGAGAAATAATAGTAGACTTTGTTATATTGTCATCACCTTGCTTAAACATATATTATCCAGTCTACATCTTGGATAAACTCTTTGCAAGCAAAGTAAAAACACTCTATTATATCCTTATGAGAACAATAATTGAGTGGGCAATTGAAACCACACTTGTTATTGTTCACTTTCCAAGTAACGTTTTATACCCATTCATAAACTTTAATAAAATAAACAAGAAACCTACACAAAAAAGACCTATTATTCTGGTAGAACGTTGGTTTACAAGAAACCCTTTTCATATTTTCCCTAAAATGTACCTTGAGAAAAAGGGATACAGAGTTTACAGTATAAACTCAACTCTTCTTAATGGAACTTTTGATCAAGCCGCTGATGAACTTAAAAAGTTTATCGGAAAGCATAAGCTAGAAAATGTTGTGTTAGTGGGAATTAGTGCGGGAGCTACAACCTGTCTTACTTATCTAAAAAAACACTATGGATGGCAAACTACTGACATATTTATAAGCATAGGAGGATCAGTAAAAGGGTCACCTCTTTCTAAAATAATTCCACTCCCGTCAGTAAAGGAACTGCTTCCAAATTCTGAATTTTTAAAAAACTTGTCTGCACTCCCAAATGAAAAGCTGTCCCAGATAGTAACATTAAGCGCAAAACATGACAGCATGGTTCCTATGAAGTACTCTACAATTGCCGGAGCGGATAATAAAATAATAGATGTAGCAGGACATAATCTATTACATACATTTTGGATTCCCACATATAGAAAAGTGGCAGAAATTGCCAAAAGGCAACAATTATGAAAATTATTCTAGTCTCATTTATTTTTTTAGGGATTATTGCAGCTTCGGTTTCCTTTTTTGCAAAGAAAGAGAACATTCCTACCAGGCGTGTAAGCACAAACACAGCAAAAACTGAAAATTCTTACCCACAGGCTTTAGTCATTACAAAAGAACTTGATACCCCGTGGGCTATTGCGTTTATTCTAAATGGAACAGAATTTCAAATACTCGTAACTGAACGTCCAGGACGAATACGCGTTTTAAATAAAAATGGGGAGATCCTAGACACAATTACGGTTCCAGATGTGAAAGAGATAGGAGAGGGTGGACTATTAGGGATTGCTGTTGACCCAAATTTTGCAAAAAACAATTATATATATTTCTACTATACCTATGCTACAAACAAAGATACAACTCTTAACAAAGTAGTCAGGGCACAACTAAAAGATTCTAAACTTTTAAATCAAAAAGTGCTTGTAGATTCTATCCCTGGTGGAAAAAATCACAATGGCGGCAGAATAGCGTTTGGGTATGACAAGTATTTATATATAACTACAGGGGACGCGGAAAATCCATCTCAAGCACAAGACAAAAACTCATTAGCCGGGAAAATATTACGAATTGATAAAAATGGAAAAGCAGTATCCAAAAATCCGTTTGGAAATTTGGTCTTTTCATACGGACATAGAAACCCACAGGGATTAGCTTGGGACCAAAAAAACATATTATGGTCTACAGAGCATGGAAGATCAATCCCTTTATCAGGACTTGATGAGATCAACATCATCAAACCTGGAAATAACTACGGCTGGCCAATCATACAGGGAAGCGAAAAAAAAGCAGGAATGCAAACACCAGTTCTTAATTCTGAAAGTAACACGTGGGCACCTGGCAGTCTTGCTATTTCTTCTAACGGAACTTTTTATTTTGGAGGTCTGCGTGGACGCGCGCTCTATATATATAACCCTCAGAAGGAGAAACTAAACGAATATTTTAAAGATGCTTATGGCAGAATACGAGAAGTAGTATTGGGACCGGACAATATGCTGTATATCACAACCAGCAACAAAGACGGACGGGGGACGCCACAACAGGATGATGATAAAATTATTCGCGTAAACCCCTTTCTCCTCAACTAGAATTTAACCCCAAAAACTCATATAATATGCACTGTGGCTAAAAAAACAAAAAAATCAAAAACAAAAAGTATCCAAATAAAAATTATATATGCGCTAATTGCTATAGGGATACTTATACTTTTTTCTTTATACAAAAACCTTCAGTCTCATAGGTATCCATTTATATACTCTGAAACAAAAGAAAAAACACAAGGATTTGTTCCAAGTGATGTAGCGGATGAGGTTGCAAAACAAAAAAAAATTTTTAACCTTACAGAAATTCCTGTATACAAAGTTCCAATTCTTATGTATCACTATATTGAATATGTCTCAGACAAAAATGATACTATTAGAATTTCATTAAATACCCTTCCTATAATTCTAGACGAACAAATAAAAACACTAAAGGAGGCAGGCTATACATTTATGAGCGTAAATGAATTAAGTTTAGTCATGAATGGAAAGATGCAGTTGCCAAAAAAGTCCGTTATACTAACTTTTGATGATGGATATAGGGATTTTTACACAGACGCATACCCAATTTTAAAAAAACATAACGCTAAGGCAACACAATATGTTGTTTCAGGACTCCTCAATTCTCCAAATTATATGCTGAAAAACCAAGTGAAGGAAATAGCAAAAGATGGACTAGTTGAAATAGGCGCACACACAGTAAACCACAACTGGTTGAAAGACCAAGCTGTTGAAAAACTCGCTTTTGAAATTTCACAAAGCAAAGTTGACCTGGAAAATTTAATTAAAAAACCGGTAACCTCATTTGCTTATCCTTATGGCGCTTTTGATCAACAGGCGATAACCCAAACAAAACTTGCAGGGTATGAAACTGCGGTAAGTACAGTTCCTGGAATAAAACATTCGTTTTTTAGTAAATATTTTCTTTTTAGGGTGAGACCTGGGGCAAGAACAGGACAAGAACTTATTAATTTTTTACAGAGCTCAAAATTTTCCACTTTCTAGACGATCTTGCATTTTTTGTTCATTTTCTGTATTCTGTATCTACAGAACGGAAACATATGGAACCCACAGCCACAACAGAATCTAAAAAAAGCTCAAAGAAAATAGTTTTAGTACTAGTTGCTATATTGTTAGTGTTGGCTATTGCAGGAGGAATTGCATATCAGACAATGAGTAATAGCACAACACCCTCCACTAAAGTTATAAATACTAAAAATCAAAACCCAACACCAGAGGAAAAAAGTATGTCTCCCTATAAAAACGGGGAATTTCAAACTATAGGGAATTATACATCTCCTGGGGGACCAGAAGAGATTGATGTAACAATTACCCTAACAGATGGCGTTATAAGTGATGCGGAAGTTATCTCTAAAGCAACTCGTGATATGAGTAAAAAAATGCAAGCAGATTTTATCGCAAACTATAAACCTCTTGTTATTGGAAGAAAAATAGATGAAGTGTCACTTACAAAAGTTTCCGGATCTTCACTTACTCCCAAAGGCTTCAATGAGGCATTGGAGGAAATAAAAATACAAGCAAAAAGCTAATGCATTCTTTCAGTTTACGATTTGAGGCAATAGGAACTCTCTGGGACATTCAAGCACATTTGTCTAAAAAAAATACAACTGAACTTGCAAACCACATAAAGAAACGTGTAGAGGCGTTTGATAAAAATTATTCTAGGTTTAGAAAAGATTCAATCGTTTATAAAATACAAAAAACTCCAGGAGAATACGTCATGCCGCAAGACTTTCACACAATGATTACCCTCTATGAAACTCTCTATAAGTTGACAAATGGTCTGTTTACACCTCTTATAGGCGACCTGCTCGTTTCCACAGGGTATGACATGAATTACTCATTTAAACAAGGTCGTCTTCAAAAGGTTCTAAAATGGGAAGATACTATAGATTATAAAAATTCAAAATTAAACATTAAACACGCAACTATTCTAGATTTTGGCGGAATTGGAAAAGGATATTTAATTGACATAGTGGCAGAGATTATTAAAAATTATTCAGAAATATTTATTATTGATGCGGGAGGAGACATACTAACAAATGGTCCAATAAACAAGAACATAAAAATTGGACTTGAACACCCTGATGACAATACAAAAATAATAGGCGTTTGTAAGATTCAAAACAAAAGCATATGCGCATCTTCAGGAAACAGAAGGAAGTGGGGGAACTTTCATCACATCATGAATCCTGAAACAAAGTCTTCTCCTCAAAATATTCTTGGAACATGGGTAATTGCAAAGAATGCCATAATTTCTGATGCTCTTGCAACGTGTCTGTTTCTTGTAGAGCCTGCTCTTTTAACAAATACGTTTGAATTTGAATATCTAGTACTTTTTAATGACTATACATTTAATATTTCTAAAAACTTTCCTGGAGAATTGTACACTTAAATAAAAGTATGTATACTTTTCGTATGGGCTACATTGACCATCTTCTAAATAAGTTAACTATGTACCAACTTATTTTTTATGGACTTATTGTTCTTTCAGCATATTCACTAATACTTTCTCTTTTCGGATTATTATCATATAGTATTTTGTCTTTAGTAGTATCTTTAGCTATTATTATATCCTCATGTTTTGTAGCTAATTATCTTCTTGCAAAATTCTTTCATGTCACCCCAAATAAAGAATCTTATCTTATAACTGCACTTATTCTGTTTCTTATACTTCTTCCTCCTGGAAACATGCAAGAATACTTGATTTTAGGTCTAGTTTCTATAATCGCCATTTCATCTAAATATGTTTTTATAATTAAAAAACAGCATATATTTAACCCCGCAGCAGTTGGACTAACAGTTGGATCATTTTTTGGAGCGGGAGTTATCTGGTGGGTCGGATCATCATGGTTTCTGCTACCTGTTCTTATTTTAGGTTTTCTAATATTAAAAAAGGTGACAAAAATGAAAATGTTTTTTGTTTTCATTTTAACTGCTGTTCTAAGTCTTTTTATATTTGGGTATTTTAAGACAAACGCACTTGACGCGCTTATTCTTCTTTTCACTTCTTGGCCGCTTTTATTTTTGGGACTTGTTATGCTGACAGAACCTGCAACAACCCCCACAACTGTCAAAACACAATCAATCTACGCTGCTATTGTAGGATTTTTATCAGGCGTTCTCTACCCATTGGGTATATTTACAATGACTCCTGAAATCGCATTATTAATAGGCAATACCTATTCTTATATTGTAAGACCAAAATACAGACTAAACCTTCAAATAAAAAATATCTATAAATTGTCAGATGATTTATATGAATTTATTTTTGATATGCCCAAAAATTTTACATTTATTCCAGGTCAATATATGGAATGGATTGCAGCACATAAGAACATGGATGCACGTGGAAATAGAAGATATTTTTCTCTTGCATCTTCCCCAACGGAAAAAACTATTCAAATAGCATTTAGGCAATATGAAAAATCTAGTAGTTTTAAAAAATCCCTAATCGAAAAAACGGTGAAAGGAAATCTAATAGCCACCCATCTCTCAGGAGACTTTACATTACCTAAAAATCTTCAAAATCCATTAGCCTTTATTGCAGGGGGAATAGGAATAACCCCGTTTAGAAGTATGATTAAATTTCTTACTGATAAAAATCTACAGTCAGATATTGTGCTTTTATATCTTGTAAAAAAGAGGGAAGACCTTATATTCCAAGATGTTTTTCAGGAGGCAAAAAAGATTGGATTAAAAGTTATCCCTATCATAGGCTCTTATCATCTCACAAACGCGGACATACAAAAAAATATTCCTGACGCAGGCAAAAGAGTGTTTTATATTTCTGGACCACAGCCAATGGTACAGGGACTTACTTCTATCTTAAAATCGCTCCACGTCAAAAAAATAAAAACTGATTTTTTCCCAGGATACTAAAAGCATGACTTATTTATTTATAAAAAGAATTGCGTTTGGAATGCTTCTACCTGGACCAACCTGATATCTTCCGTTTGCCCAAAGAGCAACAGAACCCCCCGAATCTAAATTCAGTGCGTTATCCATTCCCATTTTCTCAAGCACTAATGCAGCATTTGCAACTGAAGCATTATGCACAAACCCAATGTAGGCTATATTTCCTTTATTTGCAACAAACCCGCGCGTGCCACTTCCTCCTTTTTTTGGATCCCCATCGCCTCCAAAAACACTTTTCCCGCCTGATACCATTAATGGCTGATTCGCAAGTACTCCGTCAACCCCTGTATCACGTCCCCAATCCTGAGATGCTCCTACAAATCTCATAAATCCGTTGCCAAAAATTGCTGCAGGAACTGTACTGTAGATATTGTTATCCGAGTTAATATATTTTTTATTTTTATTCATAGCAAGTGTATCGAAGGAATTTGATTTACCTACACATGTTGGGTAGTCTGCTGGACAGAAGTATGAACCATTTATTCCGGCATATGCACCATTGCGGGCAATATATTCTCCCAAAGACAAAACTGGACAATTATCTCTACAGTCTCCATCTTTTGCGGTATCCACAATAATCCGAGTGTTTCCTAAATTTCCAGCTACTATATCAACCAAATATTTATTTCCATTTACATCAACTGTTTGCCTGCTAAACCCTGACCCTGGTGGAGTATTTGAAACCGGTGCAGATGCCACGTTAGGCGCAGTCGAAATTGATGCAATTTGAGCTTTTTTCTCTACCTCAACATCTTCTCCTAATTTTTTTAATTCAGAGGAGGCAGAAGAATTATTTTTGTCTGATAAGTACTTCAGTACCAGAGCAAAACGAGTTCTAAATTCAACAAGCTTCTTATCAGTTGCGGGAAGGTCCGCCAGAACCTCATATACGGAAATTGTACTTTGTAATAAGTCATGGTTTTCTTTAAATTGCTGCTTTAAAGATTCGTTAATCTTATACTCATCTCTTCCCTTTATTGTTTCTAATGATTTCTCAATCTTTGCAATTTGTAAGTTAAGTGTTTCTGTTTTTACCTGCTCAGCATTATATTTCACCTGAAGTTGAAAAAAGAAAAACAAGCCTACAACCGTTGTGACAATAGACCAAATAAGTGAAGCTATATAAAACCGGGGATTTTTGTGAAACGCCCTAAGTAAATATTTCAATGGATGCATATTTTGGGGAGTGAGTACTATTTTTTTGACTTCTTTTATAGGGTTTTCCACCCTTATAGGTTATCATTTTTTAAAAAGATAAGCTATTTAGAATAAAACAAAGCTATTCTTTCTTGTGTTTAGGAATAAATTTAGTTAAAATAGAACATTGAGGGCTTGTGGCGGAATGGTATACGCGTACGCTTGAGGTGCGTATGTCGCAAGACGTGGAGGTTCAAGTCCTCTCAAGCCCACTTTTGTCCTGCTTTTAGGACTTAGTTTTTTTTAGGAAGTACCCATGAGTAATTCTTAAAAAAAGTAATAAATGGGCGGTTAGCTCAGCTGGTAGAGCGTCGCATTTACACTGCGAATGTCGCGAGTTCGATCCTTGCACCGCCCACCCATTCCTGCCTATATCTGCACCGCACAAAACTGCCTTTGGCTTATGCTTTTTAATTCGCTTGCGTTCCTTATTTTTTTTCCAATTACCTTACTCCTTTATTTTAAACTTCCGAAAAAATCTCAATGGATACTTCTTTTTATTGCAAGCTGTTTTTTTTACATGTTCTTTATTCCTTACTATATTCTCGTTCTTTTTTACCTTATTTTGACAGATTATGTAGCCGGTAGAGTAATTCAAGGGTCAAAGGGAAAAAAGCGGGCTATATTTTTTTTCATAAGCTTACTGTCTAATTTAGGAACACTTTTTATATTTAAATATTTCAACTTTTTCACTGCAAATATGCAAACTCTTGCGAACATTTTTCATATAGCTATAAGCCCGACAACGCTTATGCTTCTTCTTCCTCTAGGCTTGTCTTTTCACACGTTTCAAAGCATGAGTTATATCATAGAGGTTTATAAAAAAAGAATAAAAGCTGAAAAGAACCTAGGAATTTACGCTTTATATGTAATGTTTTTCCCGCAACTTGTCGCAGGACCTATTGAGCGCCCCCAGCACATGATCCCCCAACTTCACAAGATACATGTATTCAACAGAGTAAGACTACAAGAAGGACTAGTCAGGATGCTAATAGGATTTTTTAAAAAACTTGTGATAGCAGATAACTGCGCGATAATTGTAAACCAAATATATGCGCACCCCCAAGACTATACAGGACTACCGCTTATTGTAGCAACCGTTGCGTTTTCCCTTCAAATATATTTTGACTTTTCAGGGTACATAGATATAGCAATAGGAGCAGCTAAAATTTTAGGAGTAACGCTGACTGAAAATTTTAATCATCCTTATTTATCTCAATCTATAAATGAATTTTGGAGAAAGTGGAACATAACACTCTACACATGGTTTAGAGACTATATCTATATCCCGTTAGGAGGAAGTAGGGTTCCAATCATAAGACAGGGTGGAAATATATTACTCGTTTTTGTTTTAAGCGGATTGTGGCATGGCGCATCATGGACATTTATCACTTGGGGGACAATTCATGGATTTTATATGCTTGTAGCACTCTTCCTAGAAAAAACAGGACTAACAAAAAATGTGTCATTGCCGTTTTCTTTAAAAATGGTAAAAGTTTTTAAAGTTATGTTTACCTTCGCGCTTGTTTCATTTGCTTGGATCTTTTTCAGGGCAAACACATTCTCTGATGCGTTCTATATTATTACTCACAGCTTTTCAGGTCTAGGAAGCATTTCATACGCACTTTTAGATTTTAATTTTTACCCAGTATACCTTTATATCTTCAAGCAAGGAGACGGTCTGGGATTATCTATAACTGGCATGATTGCAGTATTTACAGCATTTATCTTTCTGGAGATATATGAGTATTTATCACATAAACAAAAACTGGAATCTTTTCCTACATATATAAAATGGGCTCTATATATAGGATTTTTGCTTTTTATTATGAATTTTGAATTTGTCTCACGCGCACCATTTATTTATTTCCAGTTTTAAGTATGGAAAACATAAGAAAACCGATACTTTTTATTGTTCTTTTTTTAGTAGCTCAGTATTTTATAGGAAGTCTTATAACCCCTGTAAACATACCACCATTAACACGGGAATTTATGGAATCTGTAGACAACGCAGATATCCTATACTTTGGGGATAGTACAATTAGAACCACATCCTCCTCTGATACAAACCATGAACCTATCTTCACATATCTACAACGATTTACCCCACAAATAAAAGTTGCTGGGCTCACCCATGATGGTTTTGATAGCCAAATTTTTTATGAATATGCAAAAGCCATATCAAAGAATGATAAAAAACCGACTACTGTCATATTCCCTATTAATTTAAGATCCTTTTCAAGTACCTGGAGCTATGATTTTACAGATCAAAAAACGTATTTATCGCACATGAACACCTTACTTTTTCCCTACATGACATTTATTGAAAACTTTATCATGCCCGTTTTTCCAGAATCATATGGTTTTAAAGGAGAGGTTGTAAGTTATGGCAGACATGAACAACAACTGCAAAATGTTTTAAAAGGCAGAAAAAGTACATATGACAAAGAACAAAATGACAGAATAGCAGCGTACTATCTATACACCCTCACCAAAAAGCATAAAAATATTCAGGCACTTAAAACATCAGCAAAAATATTAAAAAAATCAAATATTTCTGTTCTCTTCTATATAACCCCAATTGATTATGAAGAGGGAAGAGCACGCTATAACAAAGATTTTGATAAAGCTATAAAGACAAACATACAAATAATTAAAGACGCACTTGCGGAAGAAGAAGTAGTCATACTGGACTTATCATATAGCCTCCCCTCAAATTCATTTGCATGGGAAGGAATAGGGTATATAAACGAGCATTTAAACGCTAAAGGAAGAAAATTTGTAGCACAAAAGGTTGCAGATAACGTAAAATAGCTATACTTTTTTCTATCTGTCTCATATTGCCTAATTCCAAGTCATAATCTATAATACTTACGTAGGATAAAGTTAAGGATCAGCCTTTTTTTAAGGAACTGAAAGTCTTATCTTTGCTCATTTCGTTCGCCAAGATAGCCAAGGTGGTCAAGGCGCCTGTCTGAAGAACAGGTTATCCGGGTTCGACTCCTGGTCTTGGCACTTCTTCCTGACGTAGTCAGCACGAAGTGCAGGCACTTCAGTCTGATATGGACTATTTTGTATATATAGTAGAATGTAGTGACAAATCGCTTTATACAGGTTTTACAACGGATATAAAGAGGCGAATATCACAGCACAACCTAAAGAAAGGTGGCGCAAAATCAATAAGAGGGAAATTGCCAGTTACTCTTGTTTATTCTGAAAAATTTGAGACAATTAACAGCGCGCTAAAACGGGAACTGGAGATTAAAAGCTGGTCAAGAGTAAAAAAGATTAAACTTATAGAAGGCAACTATTAAAATTAAAATAACACGCTTAGGCTAAAAATTATATTTTTGCGGGGGTAGTTCAGTGGTAGAACGTCTCGTTGCCAACGAGAAGGTCGGCGGTTCAATCCCGCTTCCCCGCTCCAAGAATTATGGATATATTATTTATATTACTTACAGTACTAGGTCTCTCAATTTTTGAAATTATCACATCACTTGATAATGCAATCATAAATGCTGAAGTACTAGGAGGGATGAGTAAACGAGCCAGACGTTGGTTTTTAACATGGGGAATTTTCACGTCTGTTTTTCTCATGCGTGGGCTCTTACCATTTTTAATTCTTTTTGCAACAGCGCCCCAATTAGGACCATGGGGAACACTTACAGCAGCCTTCTCAAATGATCCCCATATAGCAGAAGTTATTAAAGAATCTTCTCATGTATTACTTATCGCAGGAGGAATTTTCTTAATTTTTCTGTTTTTTCATTGGCTTTTTCTTGAACCTAAAAATTTTGGACTACGTGGTGAAAGGTTTTTCCAATCCCAAGGGGCATGGTTTTATGCTGTTATTTCTATATTACTTACTGTAGTTGTATGGCTAGCGTTTCAAAACCATCACCCTTTGCTTCAGTTTGGTGCAGTTGTTGGATCTACCGCTTTCTTTATTATTCACGGATTCAGAAATTACGCGGAAGAACAAGAAAAAAAACTTTTATCAGGAGGCATGTCAGATTTCGCCAAGATTGCATACCTTGAAGTTCTTGACGCTAGTTTCTCAATAGACGGAGTAGTGGGCGCGTTCGCGTTTACGTTTGCAATACCATTAATCCTTCTTGGAAATGGACTTGGCGCGATTGCACTTCGTCAGCTCACTATTTCCAATATTGATAGAATTAAAAAGTATAAATATCTTAAGAATGGAGCGATGTACTCAATCCTAGTTTTGGGAGTTGTAATGTTACTTCATAGCTTCAATATAGAGCTTCCAGAGTGGATTTCTCCTGTGGCAACTTTTGCAACTGTCGGATATTTTTTCTGGAAATCTAAAATTGATATGAAGACAATTGAAGCTACATTAAAAACAAAGACACAAGGAAAGAAATAATCTTTTTCTTGTGTCATTGTTATCTAGAACGCTACTTCCAGAACGTAAGAACTATTCCAATAAGAATCATTCCCACTAGATAATACCCTGCATCTATGGAATACAGGTTCAATGATCTTTTCAGCCAAAGTACTCCACCTAACATGGTTGTAGCAATAAACCCTAACCAAGTCCAAATAGCACCCTGAAGTGCCATTACGAGAGTATTTGAACCAAAGGCAATAAGTATATGGTCAAAAACATAAGCTAAAACGAGTGCTGAGATTGCCATAAGAATATACTCCTTTACCGCACCGTTTTTCTTGGACTTTTCCATATCAGACTTGGTAATTCCTGCAAGTTTCATCCATGGCTTCCCAAATAGAGGACCATACCAAAGGTAACCTAAAACCATCATGATAATGCCGGAAGCTAAAATCGCAAGATAATTTATTTCAAATTCCATTTTATTTTTTTCACCTCCAATCAAATATTTTTTAAAAATACAACTATAAAATTAAATTCACGCTAAATCTAAATACTACTTCCCTACAATATTTATCTTACTATTGAACGTACCACCTGTCCATTACCATGTCAATAGTAATAAAATTAAGCAGAGCTACACACGATTTTGTATAATAAGATAGGCAAAGATGCCCGGGTGTTGAAATGGTAGACAAGCAGTGTTCAGAACGCTGTATCCGTAAGGGTGTGGGAGTTCGAGTCTCCCCCCGGGCACAGTCAATCTTTTTGATATATATTAGTACACTATGCTTCCTTGACATGAATTATTAAAATGTGTCATATTGATAGTACTAATGCAAAAAAGACTTGCCCTATTAATAGTCTATTTATGCCTTCTGCCCTGTGTATTACTAACTTTTACAGGATATCTTTTATTCACAATTCACATAAACCATCCTAAACAAGAAAAAACACTCACGCAGTCGACGCAATTCCAGTCTCCTCCAAAACAGATGATAGCCACATCATATGTACCAGGAGGACAAGAGGCACGAATAGAAGTCCTTAAAGAATTTTTCAAACGCTACAATTCTCCCCTTCTTTCTCACGCCGAATTAATAGTTGCTACAGCTGATAAATACTCACTTGACTGGAAACTAGTTCCGGCTATCGCAATGCAGGAAAGTACCCTTTGCAAGAAAATCCCAAAGAACTCATTTAATTGTTGGGGATTTGGGATATATGGTGGAAAGATTACGAGATTTGCAAATTATGATGAAGCAATAGAAACAGTTACTAAAACTTTAGCCCGAGAGTATAAAGAGAAAAGAGGTCTAGAGGAACCTCATGAAATAGTAACACGCTATACCCCCGGGAGTGGAACTTGGGCTGATAAGGTAACGCTTGTTATGAATTCAATTCAAAATAATTTGTAATTATTGTGTCCACTTAATTGAACTTATAGTTTTACACTTGACAAGCCGATAGTTTTATTATATAATACTATTTAGATCCTAAGGTAGCCCAAAACTACTTTAGGATTTTTTTTGCCCAGAGAACTTGTTCAAAGGGCACAAACAATGAGGCAATTTGCCTTAGCTGTAGCGCTTCTTCTTGCTACAGCCTTATTCCCCACACACATACAAGCTGAGACACATTCAGCATCATCTGCAGCACTTGCCCCACAAGTTCAACCTGTAAAACAGGCTGAAGATAATCGCGTGGTTGCACTCAAAAATGTATTTAAAAGGTACAATTCACCTCTTGCTCCCTATGCCAAAGACTATGTAAGCATGGCTGATAAATATGATGTTGACTGGAAACTGCTTCCTGCAATTTCAGGTCTAGAATCGTCTTTTGGAAGGTTTCTGATGCCAAATTCTCATAACGGATACGGATGGGGTGGAGGACATATTTACTTTAAAGACTGGCCGGAGGGTATTGAGGTCATTAATAAAACCTTGCGAAAAAACTATATGGAAAAATGGAATGCACAAACTGTGTGGGAAATAGGTCCGATTTATGCGGAGTCTCCTACATGGGCTGTGCGCGTTGATAAATTTATGAATGAGATAAATAGTGAATATATCGCTCTTACTTCGGAAGCAGTGCTTAAACCCAACTTGTAACTTCGCATCTTTGCTGGTTCGTTGTATAATATTCCTAAACTCATTCGCGGATGTGGTGAAATGGTATACACGCATGGTTTAGGACCATGTGCCGTAAAAAGCGTGGAGGTTCAAGTCCTCTCATCCGCACTAGCTCAAGCATAGTATTCATACTGGGCTTGAGGTAATATTGTTAGGACTTGAACGGCCGGACTGAAGCGTAAGCGAAAGGAGGCGGGGTCGCGAGGTCCTGAGCAAAGCGAGGGAAACTTGTGACTCAAGTCCTCTCATCCGCACAAGTTTGACATTAAATTCCAAAACTGAAATACTTGAGATATGGAGGAAGATAAAAACTTAAACCAACCGCCAGCTCAAAGTCCAACTCCCGAGCAAGCTTCTTCCGCTGTACCGCCAATTCCTGAAAATCCCAAACCTAAATTCAAGCTGCTCATGCTCATTGTGGGACTTATTTTTTTAATTCTTGTGGGAACAGCATCCGCCGCTTTCGTTTTTCTTCCAAAATTAGACACAAATCAACAAAAACAAACAAAAGCAGTATTAACACCCCAACCTACGGCTTTACAAACAACCAGTACTCCATCACCCACACCCAACACAACTACTCAATTACCAACCACTACACCTGATCCAACAGCAAAATGGGCAACATATACATATATAAACCCTGGAAATATGTTTAGTCTTGAATACCCAACTGACAAATGGATAGTACAAGAATCAAGCAAAAAAGGTTTGGACGGAGGAGGAACAGTAATTTTTGCTCTAACAGACGATATAGTTTTTATAAATGGCTCTTCGTGTCTGAACGGTAAAACGTATGATGAGGCAATTGCATATCAAGGCGAAACTCTAAACGTTGGAACAACAATTAAATTGATCTCAAGGAAAACATTGTCTTTAGAAAACATAAAAGGGCTTTTGATCGAAACAGAAGAAATCTCAGGACCTTACAGTGATTTTAAAGCTTATGTATGTAAATTTAATGCTGATGGAAAGCCCATTATGGGATTTAGTTATGTTGGTTTTAGCAAAAATGGGTATGATAAATTTAAACAAGATTTTCTGGAAATAATTCCTACCTACAAATTTATACATTAAGGAATCCTAAGCTTACCCACCAGCTCCGGAAACATAAAATTACAGTCCCAATAATTTAAATCTTTTATATTTTTCTTTTTTACTATATAATATCCACTTATGCAGATAGAAAAAAAGGCGCATGAAGACGGCACAATCACGCTTACTATTCACGTTCCCTGGAAAAAGGTGGAAGAATCGCGCGCAAAAGTAGTTGATTCTTTAGTAAAACAAGTACAGGTTCCTGGTTTTAGACGAGGTATGGCACCTAAAAACGTAGCAGAGCAACATCTTAAAAAAGAGGTGGTACAAGAAGAAGTATTAAAAGAAGTTGTAGGTGAAGCATATAATGAAGCAGTCAAAACAGAAAAGTTAACTCCTATAATCACTCCAAAAATACATATTGAAACATTTGAGGATGGTACAGACCTTACTTTCTCTGCAGACCTTTGTGAGGCACCCGTAGTTGCTTTGGGAAACTATAAAGAAGAAGTTAAAAATGTAACCGCAAAAGGAAAAATTCTTGTACCAGGAGAGGAAAGTAAAAAACCAAACATAGATGAGATATTAAACGCAGTAGTTAAGGGAGGCTCAGTTACTATTCCCAAGGTTTTATATGAACAAGAAGCAAATAGACTTTTATCACAAACGCTTGATGAGCTAAAATCTCTTGGGCTTACCCTAGAACAATATCTGTCCTCAAGAGGTAAGACTGCGGAGGACATGAGAACAGACTACGAAGACAAGGCAAAAAAAGATTTAGCACTAGAGTTTATGCTACGAAAAATTGCTGATGATGAAAAAATTACTGTAGAGCCTGCTGACATAGAAGAAGCTATGAAGGACATAAAAGATGAAGAACAAAAGAAACAAATCATGTCAAATCCCTATCTTTTAGCATCCATTATCCGTCAACAAAAAACACTTGACTACCTCACAAAGCTCTAGATAATTGATACCCTTGCAATCTTGGAGTATAATACAGGGGTATGAGTGCACAGGCACACGGCAAAGCAAGAAAACCACATGTTCAGCAGGAATCGCTAGAACGCCATATAAACACAAAAGGCGTAAACGGGTCATTGTCTGATGTGTCCTCTGGTGTCTTTTCTGCTTTGTGGAAGGACCTACTTACCGGAAGCTCTAAAGACGTAAGTACTCAAATTTTTGGAGCAAGTAAAAGCTCTTCTCATGAATTAAAACCAGGGCAGGAAGCTTCGCTTAAAAAAGTGGAAAAGAAAAAGGCTGTTACTGAAGCTCACATGGAATACTTTCGTGAGATTAAAAACGCAGACCTATCTCCAAAACAGCAAGAAGATCAAGCTATGGAACGCAAGGTTGAACAAATACGAATTGAGATAAAAAAACTTATGACTGCAAGTAAACAGCTTGAGGCAACATTTAAAAATGTGCAGATTGAGCAAAGAGTCGTAAAGGCAGGAAGATACCATGAAACACTGCTTACTTTTATTCTAAGCCTTGTCAGATCAGCAAAGGTAAAAATGGAAGAAGGAGCCTCCTGGATGAATGTGACTAAAAACAAAAAGCAGCAACGACAATATCAGTCAATGGCAAAAAAACATGGCACGTCCTTTACACTAAATAATGAACGCACCGTTGCAACACAAACAGGGTAGTCTGTTATTGACAGATATTTAATTTTTATATAGAATCATTAAGAACCATGAAATCAATGCAATTTTTGACCGTAGAGCTTCTTCTTACCTACCGGTAGGGGAGGTTTTTATGGAAAAATGTGACCTCCCCAAAAGGGAGGTTTTTTGTTGGCAAAAACATGAAAAATGAAAAAATAAATATTGATAACAACTTTATAAATCTAAACCATGACCCGATTGGTACAGAATTGAATTGGCAAAATGCAAGATTCGGAAGCGCTGACAGCGATGTTACAAGTCCAAAAGCACATGAAAAGGCTGATCTGACGCTATTCTCACCTGATCAATTTCCCACCAAAACTTTAGGAAAAAGAAAAGACATTGCACGAAGAATTAATGCTTTTCATCATGCTATACAAACAGCCTCACAGTTGCAAAACCACTTAGATGAATCAAAAATGGCATATATTACCTACTCTTGGAGAGATAATAATGATGAAATGCATGTTGAGTATGTAGGACAAAAGACTATAGACCGGATTGTTTTTTTCGCAAAAAACATTATTGAGCAGGTAACATCAAGTGGGTATCCAAAACTTGCAGAACGTGCGCTTGGCAGATATGGCATACAATTGAACGGAGGTGAAAAAACATGAGACTAGAAAGATATTCAGCTATGTCTGGGGTGACCGGCGAAATACATCAACCTACAGACGAAGAAATTTCAAAAGCAAAAAAAGCAATAGAAAGACATCATGCTGATACGCTAAACAGAGTCAGAGTAACGGAAAGTAAAATAGTAAGCAAGAAACCATTACAATAAATTAATCCTTATTTGTAAAAAGCTTAAATATTTATTGACAGGATAGGACAAAAACAGATAAAATATATTTCTTATGCAAACGACGGTTTTTTGGTTTACATACTTTACATCCCAATTCGGGAGGTAATGTAGCACCAAAAGCTTTTTAACTACGACCTCCCCAAAAGGGAGGTTTTTTGTTGGCAAAATGATACGTTAGGAAAGGAGGTGATATATATGAGCAAACCAGAACATCAAATAACAAAAATGGTAAGCATACCTGGAATATACGGATTTACTTCAATCCCTGTAAGTGAAGTGGTAAACAAAGGTAGACTTCCCAAATCAGAACGCACCTTAACCAGACGCGAACGGAAAACATTGAAAGACAGTAATCGTTTTAAAAAAGACTCAACGCTACATGAATTAGATGGGGAGCGGATTGAGGGCACACTTTTTACCTATACGCCTTGTGTGCCAGATCAAAAGTAGTATGTGTCCAAGCGCTAAATTTACTTTTATTGTAGGTAAGATTTTATTTTGCTAGAATACTCTATGGCTTATATTATTAAGCCATATGGACCTGTAGCTCAGTTGGTTAGAGCGCATCATTGACATTGATGAGGTCACAGATTCGAGTTCTGTCAGGTCCACATATTTCACTCTATTCAGTGTGTTTTTACAATAAATCTATGCAAGACTATGAAAAAAGTGTGCTACCTAGAACTAAAAAACAGATCTTATTAAATAATTTTTTAGGTGGAGTATCCTGGGGAATAGGATCTGCGCTTGGTGCAGCACTTCTGGTACTTATCCTAGGATACGTAATTTCTAAAATTAACATTATTCCAGTAGTCGGATCCTTTGTAGCGGAGGTACAACAAGTAGCACAACAGAAACAGCCACCTCGCCCCACGCCCACTACTACTAGATAAAAAGGTATAAATGATGGATAATATAGTAACTTTCAGCCTTAATTTATTACTTTTAAATATATAAGCTAAAAAAAGGCAAAGGAATTTTTATGAATTTAGAACACATAAGACATTCTACTGCACACTTACTTGCTGCTGCAGTATTAGAATTGTATCCTGACGCAAAATTAACCATAGGACCCGCTATTGAGAATGGGTTTTACTATGATGTAGATTTTAAAAATCCCATAACTGAAGCTGATCTTCCTAAAATAGAAAAGAAAATGAGAGAAATACTTCCCTCATGGAAAGAATTTGTAAAACGTGAAGTAAGTGCGGATGACGCAAAAAATATCTTCAGGGATAACCCCTATAAGCTTGAACTGATTGATGAAATCTTGGAAAATAATAAAAAAATATCTATATATAAATGTGGGAACTTTGAGGATTTATGCAGTGGAGGACATTGCACAAATCCAAGTCAACAAATTAACGCTTTTAAGCTCTTGTCTATTGCAGGTGCGTACTGGAGAGGAAATGAGAAAAATAAAATGCTTACCCGCATATATGGTACCGCATTCCCTACAAAAAAGGAGCTGGATGAATACTTAATAATGGTAGAGGAGGCAAAAAAACGAGACCACAAAAAACTAGGGAAAGATTTGGATTTGTTTGTATTTTCAGAAGTAGTCGGTAAAGGACTTCCACTCTTAACACCAAAGGGGTCAACGATTAGACGAATTCTTGAACGATTCATTGTGGATGAAGAACTAAAACGAGGCTACCAACATGTATATACGCCAAATCTTGCAAGCCTTGAGTTGTATAAAAAATCAGGACATTATCCATATTATAAAGACTCAATGTATGCTCCTATTAAAATTGACGACGATGAGTTTATGCTGCGTCCAATGACATGTCCTCATCATTTTGAGCTATATCTCGCGCGACCCCACAGCTATAAAGAACTTCCAATACGATACGCTGAGCTTGCAAGTCTTTATAGATATGAAAAATCAGGAGAACTATCAGGTCTTGAACGTGTTCGAACATTTACTCTAGCTGACGCACATATAATTGCTACAAAAAACCAAGTAGAAGAGGAACTTAATAACGTCCTTAACCTTATAGATTATGTTGCAGAAAAGTTAGGTCTTACCCCTGGAAAAGATTATTTTTACAGACTTTCACTAGGAGACAAAAACGACACAAAAAAATATTATAAAGATGATGCCGCCTGGGACAAGGCAGAACTTACCCTAAGACAAGTTCTTAAGACGCGGAATGCCCCATTTTATGAAGCACCCGGTGAAGCAGCGTTTTATGGACCTAAAATAGATGTCCAAATGAAAAACGTAAACGGGAAAGAAGAAACTGCTTTTACGGTGCAATATGATTTTGTCATGCCAAAAAGATTGGAGTTGACTTATATAAATAACGAAGGGAAAGAGGAGCAACCAATCGTAATCCATAGGTCATCCATAGGCGCACTGGAAAGAGTTATGGCACTTTTGATTGAAAAACACGCGGGCGCATTTCCTCTATGGCTTGCTCCAGTACAAATTGTGTTGCTTCCCATCTCAGATAAAGTCGCAGATTACACAAATGAGGTCGCGGAAGTGCTCCGATCAAATGGAATTAGAGTAGAGGTGGATATGTCCAATCAGACCCTTGGAGGGAAGATTCGTACGCACACTTTACAAAAGGTACCTAATCTTAGTATAATAGGAGATAAGGAAGTTGAAAAATCCCGGATGGATAAGAAAAAATATATTTCAGTCCGTTTACGGGATGGGAAGGATTTAGGAGTAGTTGAACTCGATTCCTTTATTTTAGATTTACAAAAAGCAATTGAGAAAAGGATTTAACCAGCCATTACAGAAACGGTATAGACTGAACAACCAAATCACTGCCCCTGAAGTAAGGTTATTAGATGACACAGGGAAGCAGATTGGACTTGTAAAGATTTCTGAAGCATTAACCATGTCTCAGGAACAAGGGTTAGATTTAGTTGAGATTGCGTCTCAAGCGCAACCTCCTGTCGTAAAACTTATTGATTTTCAAAAATTTTTATACCAGGAGAAAAAAAGGAAACAGGGTGAAAAGAAAAATGCCCATGTTTCAGAAACGAAACAAATTAGATTTGGACCTTTTATAGGAGATCATGATTTAGGGATTAAAATTGAACGGGCACGGGAATTTATAAAAGAAGGGGATAAGGTCAAATTTATTATTCGCTTTCAGGGACGGGCTATTACAAAACAGGACTTGGGAAGAAAAACACTAGATAAGGTAATTGAGCAAATGTCGGATATCGCACGGGTAGAACGTGAGATACACATGGAAGGAAAGCAGATGGTAGTCGCCTTTACAAAAGGAGCTCGCGAAACTAAGAAGGAAGGGGAAATAGAAAATGAAAAAAACGAAAAAAATAAAATTGAAAATCAAAAACTCAGTAGCCAAGCGGTTTAAGGTAACTAAAACCGGGAAGGTTATGTTTGAGCACCAATACAGAAGTCATAAAAGAGGAATAAAATCTAAATCTAGACTAAGGCGCCAGAAAGAACCAGGAATAATTGAAGGAAGATTCGCAAAAAAAATAAAAATGTTATTGGGGGTATAACAATAACACTATTCAGTAAAAAAACTGAATCTGCCGGAAAAATGATACATAAAATTTTAAATAGAGTGCGTGTAAATTTTAGACAGTCTCGCTCTGACCGTTCGGCTACTGGTCAGTACAGAAACTATAAAAAAAGCGTTACACACTTATTTAAAAAAGTGCCATTATTTAATACTAAAAAAGAACAAATAAAATAATATGACAAGAGTTAAAAGAGGATTAGTAAGTAGAAGACGACACAACAAGCTTTTAAATCAAGCTTCAGGTTACCGTGGAACAAAAAGTAAACTTGTTCGTGTTGCCCGTGAGGCAGTTTTACACGCAGGAAATTATGCCTTCCATGGCAGAAAGAGAAAAAAGATTGACATGAGAAGATTGTGGATAACAAGAATTGGTGAAGCATCCAAAACTGAGGGAATATCTTACAGCAAATTTATGAACGGACTAAAAAAGAAAAAAATTGAATTAAACCGTAAAATACTATCTGATATGATCATAAATGACATACATTCATTTAAAAAGATTGTGGAGAGCATAAAAGCCTAATAGCTTTTCCGCTCTTTGCATAAACCTCCATACTAGGAGGTTTTTTTATATCTATAAGAGCATATAGCAAGTCTTCACAACAGTTATAGGTGTATTTTAAGGAAATATTGATATAATAATTATACGAATGGATCAAGAACTACTTAATCAATTTCAGTCAATTAAAAATGACGCAACGGGACTTATACTCTCCTCAGAATCACTTACGGAACTTAATGAAATAAAACTGGACTTTCTGGGAAAAAGTGGAAGACTGTCTGTTGCCATGAAAGAACTAACTACTATTCCCACAGAACGGAGATCTGAGATAGGAAGACTCGCAAATGAGGTAAAAGCGACCATTGAAGGCTTAATTACTGAACATGAAAAAAAACTAGGAGCAAAAAAAATCACAATAGGTACTTCCTCAATAGACGTTACTATGCCGGGAAAACTTCCCCCACAGGGTCATCTTCACCTAATTACTCAGGCTATAGAAGAAATATCAGCAATTTTTGAACACATAGGCTTTACCCGCGTTCGCTATCCTGAAGTAGAATGGGACTGGTATGCATTTGGAGCTTTAAATTTCCCTGAAAATCACCCTGCGCGCGATGACTGGGAAACATTTTTTATAGATGAAAAAGAAGACAGCAAAAATGGCAGAATGCTACTTACCCCACACACATCCTCCGGACAGATAAGAGAAATGACTAAAGCTGTTAAGGAAATGGCAAAAAAAACAGATGAACCAATTTCAATAAAAATGGTAAACATTGCAAAAACCTACAGAAGACAGTCTGATGTTTCCCATACCCCCATGTTTCACCAATTTGAAACACTGGTAATAGGTCAAGATATTGCAATCACTCACCTAAAAGGCGTACTAGACTACTTTGCAAAATCATGGTTTGGGCAAACACGCAAAACCAGAATGCGTCCTTACCATTTCCAATTTACCGAACCCTCATTTGAAACAGATATTTCCTGTGGAATATGTAATGGGAAAGGAGTGCTTTCAAATGGTCAGAAATGTTCACTTTGTAAGGCAGGATGGCTAGAATTGGGAGGTGCGGGAATGGTTCATCCGAATGTTATTAAAAATTGCGGACTTGATCCAAAGAAGTACACAGGATTTGCGTCAGGGTGGGGGGTAGAACGGGTGCTTATGATGCGCGACGGATTAGATTTACCAGACTTAAGAATGTTATACAGTAACGATCTAAGGTTTCTTAATCAATTTTAAAAAATGAACATCAAAATTTTAGATTCTTGGCTCAGAGAACACCTAGAAACAACGGCTACCCCTAAGCAAATTGGGGAAGTACTTTCGTTAACAAGTGTATCTGTTGAAAAAATAGAACCATTAGGCAACGACCATTTGTATGACATAGAGGTAACAACAAACCGAGCTGATTTAATGTCTATTGCGGGAATTGCTCAAGAAGCAGCTGCTGCACTAACAGCATCAGGTGTTCCCGCAAGATACATAGAAAAAAATAAACCAAAGATTAAAACATCAACAAAAACGCTTGATTTTAAAATTGTAAATAATCCATCCTTAGTAAAACGAATATGCGCAGTGCTTCTTTGCGTAGACATAAAAAAATCTCCACAGGTTATCCACAACAGGCTAGAAGCTACGGACATAAGAAGCATAAATAATGTAGTTGATGTAACAAATTACGTAATGCGGGAAACAGGACACCCAATGCATGCATTTGATTTCGACAAACTAAATTCCACTGGAAAAATGACCATTAGAGAAGGAATAAAAGGAGAAAAAATACAAACACTGGACAGGAAGGAATATATTTTGCGTGGAGGAGAAATTATCGCAACAGATGGAACTGAAAAAATAATAGATCTTCTAGGTATCATGGGAACTTTAAATACCGCAGTTTCAGATAACACCAAGAATGTTCTGTTATTTGTTGATAATAACGATTCATCATATGTTCGACGGGCTTCTATGGCACATGGAATTAGATCTGATGCTGCAGTATTGAATGAGAAGGGAATTGACCCTGAATTATCACTGAAGGCACTCGAGCGGGGGATAGAACTTTTAACAGAGTTAGCAAATGCGACAGTAGAATCAAAAATTATTGATATATATCCTGCACCAACTAAAATAAAACCCATACCTGTAACCTTACAACAAATTGAAAAAACGATCGGTGTTTCAATCTCAGAAAAACAAATAATTTCAATCCTTGAAGGACTAGCTTTTACCGTTCAGAAATTAAAAGATGAGCTTATCGTTACTGTTCCAAGTAATAGACAGGAAGATGTAAAAATTCCGGAAGATGTAATAGAGGAGGTCGCAAGAATTTACGGATATCACAAAATCCCAAGCATACTTCCACCTATAAAATGGGTGCCTCCCCTCAATCTTTCTACTAATTCTTTCTATTGGGAGAACAGAACAAAAGAGGCATTTAAATTTTGGGGGTTTACAGAAGTATATACATATTCTTTGGTATCTGAGGATATGCTTGAGGTTGCAACCTCTGATGCCGTAAAAATCGCAAATCCTTTAGGACTAGATATGACATATCTAAGAACTACACTCATCCCAAGTTTACTTCAAGCGGTACGAGAAAACAAATCATTTGAAACAATACATTTTTTTGAGATGGCAAATGTATATTATAAAAAAAGACAAGACCTCCCTTCTGAAATTTTATTTCTTTCAGGTATTATAAAAAAAGAAAATATATCATTCTTTGAAGTGAAAGGATATTTGGAGGCTTTATTTAAGGACCTAGGAATCCATAAATATGAATTTAGAAAAACAGAAAGTGGAGGAGCAGGGGCAGACATATATGTTTGGGGGAAGAAAATAGGGGAAATAGAAATACTCGAGAGAACAATAATAGATTTTGAAATTAATTTCTCTGAATTGCTAAACTATGTAACTCTAAAAAAAACCTACACCCAAGTTCCAAAATTTCCCCAAGCACAAGAAGACATTCGACTTATCATAGATCCTTCTGTCACATATGAAAAAGTGACTGAAGTTATACTAAAAACAAGCACACTTGTAACTAACATATCATTACTCGACACATACCACGATAAAAAAACATTTCGTATAACATATCAAAGTAAAGATAAAAGTCTTACATCATCAGAAATTGCTGAAACCAGGGCAAAAATTCTGGAGAACTTAAAAAAATTCTGCAACGCATACGTTTCATGAAAAATACCTATCTATGGCTACTCGAGTTCCTGTCTTGGGTTACAAACCTTTTCTCAAATTTGTTTATTTTTATAAGCATTGATACAAAAGGGAAATCTAAAACAAAAAATCCGGTAGTCATAGTTATTGGTGGTTTTACAGGCTCAATAATCTATATCCCTTTCAAGAAATACCTTGAATCACGTGGATTTGAAGTTTTTATCCCTCAATTTTCTCAAGAAATGGGAAATCTAGCAAACGCTCCATACAACTTGCAAAAATACATACAAAAAAAAGAAATCTTTAACGCGACACTTGTCGGCATATCAGCAGGCGGACTTGTCAGTTATTTATATCTCGAGGAGCTAAACGGATGGAGCAGGGTTGGGAAATTTATCTCTATTGCAACTCCATTCAAGGGAACCTGGATAGCAGTTCTCACATACTTACGCCTAACAGGAAGGCAACTTATTCCAACAAGTAAATTTATTGAAAAAATTCAGTCTATCAAAACAAAACATATAAATAAAATTTACTGTCTTGTAGCCAAAAAGGATGAATTGGTGCCCTCCTGGAGTAGTTTTATTGAAGGAAGCGAAGTTATAAAAATACATATAATTGGGCATGTACGAGTCCACTGTTTTTCAAAAAATACATTTAAAATAGTTGCTGATATTGCAGGGCAAAACACAAAATCATTATGAAGCTTATGATCTCAGGCAGTATGACATTTGTACATGACATGCAAGTTCTCCAAGTAAAACTTGAAGAACTAGGGCATAAAGTCTGCCTCCCTATAGGTATAGAGCCGCACTTAACAGACCCATCCTATCAGGATGATTTAGATAGAAATATTCCGGAACTTATAAAGGAAGACATAATGCAGCGGAATTTTAAACAAATAGAAGCACAAGATGGGATAGTAGTTATTAACAAAATGAAAAACGGTGTAGACGGGTATATGGGCACATCTATGCTCATGGAAATGGCAATAGCATATTTTCTAGGGAAAAAAATATTTATTCTACATACTATCCCACATTACAATAATCATAGATGGGCGCATGAAGTAACAATTATGCAACCAGTATTTATCAACGAAGATCTAAAGAAAATAAAATAGTAGCGTAAACCCTACGGTGTTGGTGTTGCAGTGGGGGTTGGAGTTAAGCTTAAGACAGGAGTTGGAGTTGACGTTGCAGCAGGAGCTGTTGTAGGCGTTGGAATTGAATCAGTATTTGAATTGTTACTGTCATACTTCTTGTCAGATGTCTGAGTTGGAGGATGATATTTAGAATCATCTTTATAGTGTTCGTTAATCCATGCATCAATTCCTTCTTGCCATCTATTTTTGCTATCAGTTGAAACGGGATCTGATTCTGTAAACACAATAAAGTCTTTAACGTCATAATCCCCCCGAGAAATCTCATCTCCATTTGCAAGTCTATTACTATCAGCTTTTGAAATTTTAATTTTTTTGTAAAACGGTGAAGGGGCGGAAGGCTCAGTACCTTTTAGAAAATACTCTGTTCGCCTAGGCTGTCCATCTGCTGGAAGGGCACCCGCGAAACCGTCTATTTCCATCTGCTTAACTTCATCAGGCATAACAAATGGCTCATCCCTTTTGCCTTTTAATACCGCAAGCATTATATTTCTCCAAATAGGAGTTGCGCCTGTTACACCTGATGCGACTTTTGGATTCATAGGAGAATTATTATTGTTTCCTACCCACGCTCCTACAACATAGGATGGAGTGTATCCGATCGCCCAGTTATCTCTTTTTTGATCAGTTGTACCAGTTTTAACTGCTACTGTTTTCCCGGATATATTAAGCAATGAATATCTACCGAATGCTATCTCCCGTGCTGTATCATCTGACAAAATGTTTGAAATAATGTAGGCAACACCTGCAGGCAATACTTTTATTCCTGACTCATTCTTTTTTTTATAAAGTACTTTTCCCTTTGGGTCAGTTACTTCAGTTATCGCGTATGGCTGATGCATAACACCCTTGTTCGCAAGTGTAGCGTATGCATTTGTTACATCCAACAATGATGCTTCCCTACCTCCTAATACCAATGACAATCCTACGTTTTTTAACGCATCAGCAGTAGGATTCCAATTTGTTATTCCCATGTCATACGCTTTTTGCATAACTGGTTTTACGCCAACCTTGGCAAGCATCTTTACAGCCGGAATATTAAGTGAACTTCCTAAAGCATATCTTAACTGAACAGGACCTCTAAATTTCCCGTCATAATTTACTGGAATATAACTTGGATTTGCAGCTTCATTTGTGGGAAACTCAGTCTTCACATCCATTAAAACTGTTGATGCAGTGTACCCCTTCTCCAATGCTGCAGCATATAGTATAGGCTTAAGAGATGATCCTGGCTGACGCGGAGAAGTAGACGCGTTAAAGTTTCCTTCATTTGAAGTATCAAAATAATTTTTTGAACCTACCATTGAAAGTATGGCTCCTGTCTTAGGATCTAGTACCACTGCCGATCCATTCCCTACATTTAATCCTTTCAGCTTATCTATCTCATCATTTACTACCTTTTCAGCGTCTTTTTGTATTTTATAATCAAGCGTAGTTTTTACCTTCAAATTCCCGTCCGCGACCATTCGCTCTCCGAAAAGCTTTACTAGCTGTTCACGTACATACTGCACAAAATGAGGAGCCTTGAGGTTTGCTTGCCGCTCTGGAAATTTAAATCTTTTAACCTGCAAAAGAGCATCAGATTCTTGTTTTCGTGTTATCTTGTTATCTTCTCGCATTCGCTTCAAAACGTATTCAGTACGGGCAATATATGACTTGCCACCTGACACATAAGGAGAATAAACTGATGGAAGCTGAGGAAGACCCGCAAGAAAAGCAGATTGAGCCAAATTTAAATCTTTCGCGTGCTTGTCAAAATAAAGATTTGACGCCGCCTCAACCCCAACTGCTGTTCCGCCATAAGGAATGTTATTCAAATATAATTCCAAAATTTGAGGTTTTGAGTATTTATTGCTTACCTGAACCGCCAGTATTAATTCATTGAGTTTTCTTGTTGGACTTCGCTCAGGTGAAAGCAAGAGATTTTTAACTAATTGTTGAGTAATAGTACTCCCACCAGTTACTCTCCTATATAGAATGATATCTTTTATAACACGCAGATATCCTCTTATTGAAAAACCCTTGTTGTCATAAAAATCTTGATCCTCTGTGGATATTGTTGCATCCTGAAGTGTTTTAGGGATATCTTTTAAAGGAACATAGTACCTATTTGAATCCTGATAAATAGAGTAGAGAACTTCACCATTTTTATCAAGAATCACTGTTGAATTTTTGCTTGCTGCAGATGAAAGCTTTCCCGGGGTGGGAAGTGAACGACTAACCCATAAAAAATAGATAAAAAAGAGCACAAAAAACCCAATTAATCCAAAAAACGTAAATCTTAAAGCTTTGCTTATAAGCAAATCACGTTTTATCTTGTTACCTGAGGAAAAGCGGCGCATCCGAGAGTACGGTGGCCTATATTGCTGCATGTAGATATTATACAAAATACAGCAAGAAAAGCGAAATTAAGTTAACTTTAACTTGAGCACTATTGCGTACTAAAATATTCCATGGTATATTTTAGGTGAATGAAAGAATTTGATCCTAGACCACAAAACTCTGAAAGACAAAGAAATTTTATCTTAAAACAGAAAAAAAATTTTGAACAAGAAAGACAGAAAAGATTAAAGCTAATTCAGAAACCAACACAAAACATAGGAAAAGAATAAATTCCGCTTAGTTTATGAAAATGACAAGGCAGGTATTCTTTTAGTATAATATGCTCATGACCGATCTTCTGACACGCGGAATAGCAAATATAATTCCAAATATAAAAGAACTGGAACACGCACTATCCTCGAGACATAAGCTAAACATATATATGGGTATTGACCCTACGGCAACACGAATTCATTTGGGACACGCAGTACCTCTCAGAAAGCTTCAGGAGTTTGCGCGTGGAGGACACAATGTAACTTTTTTAATTGGAGACTTTACAGCTCTCATAGGAGATACCTCAGATAAAGACACAGAACGACCAGTTTTAACCTCTGAAGAAATAGAAAAAAATTTTCAAACGTATAAGGAACAGGCTGGGAAAATATTAGACTTCTCGCTTGTCCGGGTTGTACATAATAGTGAATGGCTATCTAAATTAGCATTCACAGAAATTGTAAAACTATGTCAACGTTTTTCTTTTGGAGATTTTGCTAGCCGTGAACTTATTAAAAAAAGGCTAACAGATGGAAAGCATGTAGGACTTCATGAAGCACTGTATCCGGTTATGCAGGGATATGATAGCTATCATTTAGACACTGATGTGCAAATTGGAGGCGCAGATCAGACTTTTAATATGCAGGCTGGAAGAATTTTACAGGAAGACTTAAGGGGAAAAAACACATTTGTCATTGCGACTAAATACTTAACGGGAACTGACGGTCGAAAAATGAGCAAGTCCTGGGGAAATGCTATTTGGCTAGATGACACACCACAAGATATGTATCGAAAAATAATGGCTATTGATGACAGCTTAATTGTAGAATACCTAACCCTTGCAACAAATATGAATGATACCGAAATTGAAAAAATAGAGAAAAAACTTACAAATGGTGAAAATCCTATGGATATTAAAAAATTGCTCGCTCAAAAAATAGTTACAGAACTTCACAGCAAGGATGAGGCGCGCATAGGTCAAGAAGAATTTGAACGGGTAGTACAATTTCGCGAAGCACCAAATGATATTCCTGAATTTAAAATTACAAAAGGAAAAATTATAGAAGACGTGCTTATTGAGTCTGAACTAGTTTCAAGCAAAACTGAAATAAAAAGACTTATTGAACAGGGCGGCATAGAAATAAGCGGCAACAAACTCACTTTTGAATCTCTAAAACAAAACGCAATTGCTGACACGATAATAAAAATAGGGAAACATAAGTTTTTAAAAATGATAGAATAAAACACAATATGGAATTTTTAAGAAATCACAAATGGATATTTAAAACAGTTATGATAGTATCCACATTGGCACTTATCATCAGCTCGTTCCTTCCCTTCTTTCTAGGATAACATGGATTTAAAAACAAAGATTGCAGACTTAGGGCGGTCATTTTCTTTTCAGAAAAAAAAACTAGAAAAACTTGGTCTTTACACCATTTACGATCTCTTCTACCACATACCCAGAAGATATGAGGATCTTCGCATTATTTCAAAAATTAATCAAATACAACAGGACGAAACAATAACTGTTCAGGGTAAGGTTTTGAGTATTAAAAATGAATATAGAACCAGACGAATGATTATTCAAAAAGCAACAATTGAGGATGAGACTGGACAGATAGAAATTCGTTGGTTTAATCAAACATATTTGACACGAAACATACCTCAAGGGTGCATGCTATCAGTTTCTGGCACTGCATCACAATTTGGCAAAACACTTGCAATAACCGCTAAGGAATTTGAGGTCATGGATAACGTACCAGAAACTATTCATACAGGAAGACTTGTGCCCATATATCCACTAACTGCCGGTCTTTCATCAAAATGGCTACGCGGTAAGATATTTGAACTATTGCAGAATAATAACATGTCTTTTTTGGAATTTTTACCCGAAAAAATTCTTTTATCCCGTAATTTTCCCGAAATTAAAACTGCAATTCAAAATATACACTTTCCTAATAATTTTGAGGATATAGCAAGTGCTAAAAAAAGACTCTCTTATGAAGAACTATTCCTTATTCAGCTAGGAGGAATGGTAAGGCGTGCTGAATGGGAGAAAAATGAAAAATCCCCCGAATTTCACATTATAAAATACAAAAGCCAAATTAAAAAATTTTTTGAAAGTCTTCCTTTTTCCCTCACCCATGCTCAACTTCGAGCGCTTGACGAAATATACGCAGATCTTGCTTCAACTATACCCATGAATAGACTTCTTGAAGGAGACGTAGGATCTGGAAAGACAGTTGTAGCAGCAATTGCTTTATATGTTACGGTACTAAATGGCTATCAGGGAGTTATCATGGCTCCAACTGAAATTTTAGCAAATCAACACTACGATACAATCTCAAAACTGCTTGAACCCTTAGGGGTAAACGTGGCACTTATTACAGGATCATTTAAATCAAAAGTAGAAGGTAAAAAATATAACATTCTTATAGGTACTCACGCATTACTTCACTCAAAAATAAAATTTGATAAGTTAGGACTAGTTGTAATAGATGAACAGCAACGATTTGGAGTAGAACAGCGCGGCATTTTACGAGACAAAGGGGAAAATCCACACTTTCTTACAATGACCGCAACACCTATTCCAAGAACTGTTTTTCTTACTCTTTATGGAGACCTGTCGCTATCTGTATTAGATGAAATGCCAAAGGGTAGGGTAAAAGTAAAAACTTGGCTAGTTCCTAATGAAAAAAGAAACTCAGGGTATGAATGGATTAAAGAAAAGATAAGAGAAGTAGATGAAAACGGAAAAAAGAACCAAGTATTTATTATTTGTCCATTTATTGAAGAATCAGAGAGCGCAACCACAGTAAAGGCAGCAACGCAAGAGTTTGAAAAACTATCAAAGGGAATATTTAAAAATTTTAAGGTAGGAATGCTACACGGAAAAATGAAGGGAAAAGAAAAAGACGCGGTATTGAAAAGTTTCGCGGAGGGAGAATTGGATATTTTGGTTGCAACACCAGTTGTTGAAGTAGGCATAGATATACCAAATGCGACTATCATGGTTATTGAAGCCGCAGAACGATTTGGATTATCTCAGCTACATCAATTACGAGGGCGTGTTGGAAGAAGAACACGGGAATCATTTTGTCTTCTGTACACAGAGTCCCCAAGTATTGATACAAAAAATAGACTTAAATCGCTTGAAAAGATATATATTGGTGCTGAACTTGCGGAATTGGATTTAAAGCTGCGGGGACCTGGAGATATGTATGGAACAGCACAACACGGAGCACACTCACTGAAAATTGCGAGTTTTTCAGACTTTGAACTTATTGTAAAGTCAAAAAAAGATGCTCAACTGATATTCCCCCAATTAAAATCTTTTCCACAATTGGACACAAGACTTGAAGCTGAACTTGAACGAACCATTCTCCCTGACTAAAACTTTTATACGCATAATGGTTGATAAAAAGAATAATGGTTTAAAAAATTGACATATACCTAAAGTGATAAAAAGCATTTATATATAAATGGAAAAAGTGCACAAAAAGATTCTATCAAACGGTTTAACTGTAATGGTACAAAACGTGCCTAATGCAGAATCTGTTTCTTTTTGTGTAGGAGTGAAAACAGGCTCACGTTATGAGAATTCAAAAACACTTGGTTTTGCGCATTTTTTGGAGCATATGCTATTTGAGGGCACAAAAAAAATGGAAACATCACGCGAGCTCTCTGAATATCTGGAAAATATAGGAGGGGTAGGGGGAGCATTTACTGAAAAAGAATATATAACGTACTATGTAAAGGTTTTGCCCATAAGTTTTCAGATTGGGATGAGCTACATTTTGGATATATTGTTTAACTCGGCACTACCTCAGACAGCGATAGAAATAGAAAAGGGAATAGTAACAGAAGAAATTTATAGAAAATCTGACAATCCTGAAGTTGAAATCTGGGATTTGTGGCTTTCATGGGTGTTTGGAGAGAAATCAGGAATTGGACAACCAACACTAGGCACTGTTGATCAACTAAGCCATATTAATCAATCTGCTTTAAAAAAATACATGAAAAACTATTACCAACCATCAAATATGGTAATTAGTATTGTGGGAAACTTATCACATGCAAAACTTAATGACATATATAAAACCTTAACATCGATCAAAAATACAACAGTAAAAAAGGGTATTAATACACAGAAAACATTAACTCAAACAAGCCATGTCAAATTAATTAATCAACCAGGTAATCAGGCACAGTATATATTAGGATTTGTAACGGACGTTGGACATACACATAAAGATAGACCAACGCTTGCTTTAATAAATGATATTTTAGGTGGCGGAATAAGTTCTAGAATTTTTTATAAAATGGTGTATGAGTCAGGTATGTCTTACTCTTCCTTAAACTATTTTTGGCCATTGCATGAAGCAGGACTGCTTATGACATCGGGGGGAATTAGTCCACAGAATATAGACAAGGGTATACAAATTCTCACTGACTGTTTTTATAATTTAAAAGAAAATGACATAAAAAAAGAGGAAATGGAAAGAGCAAAAAAAAGGATGATCGCAAATCTACACTTTTCTAACGAAACAACTAATGATAAGGCAAGTAATTATATTCTCCAGGAAATTACAACAGGAAACGTAAAAAATATAGACCAGCTAGAAAAAGAGATAAGAGATATAACAATTGAGGACATTCAAAGGGTAAACAATGTATTTACCTATAACAATGCCTATCTATTGATTCGCGGAAACGTTCAAAAAACAAGCGAAACACAATTAAACCGGCTATTAAAACAGCTTATACCCAAGAACCCCTAGAAACATGCCAACTCTTGCAAGAAATTCCTATGTCAGGTATAATATGACCTATGCCTCACGAACCAAAGAAGCGCCATTCACGAGCAAGACAGGGAAAAAGGAGAGCTGCAATTTCTTTTGTAGCTCCCAGTATAGTAATTTGTAAAAATTGCGGAACTCCTTCATCACCTCATATTGTATGCAAAGCTTGCGGGTACTATAAAGGTGCTAAGGTAATTTAATTTTAGCTTACTAGCTGAGTACTTGACAGACTGATGTCAATTATTCTACTAGCAGGCTACATCTCATGAAAACTTCAAATGATCCACGACATCAAAAACGGCAACACAGAATAAGTCTTTTATTTGCACAAAGCTTCCCTGGTAACCAACCCATTGACTCATCAATCTCTGGCATAATGGAAAACATAACGGCAATTGACGAAACAATTACCCGCATTGCACCTGAATATCCAATTGATAAAATTAATAAAGTAGAACTTGCCATCCTGCGACTTGCAATTTATGAAATGACAATAGAAAAAGAGGTTCCGCAAAAAGTTATAATAGATGAGGCAATAGAATTAGGAAAAGAATATGGAGGAGACAGCACTCCTGTATTTATAAATGGAGCTTTGGGAAAACTCGTTAAAGATCAGGAAGAATCAAAAGTAAAAAAAAATTAATATAGCTATGAATATTCCAGAATTTAAAAGTAAACAACTTTTTTCACAAGTTTTTACACATAGATCATATTTGAATGAATCCCCGGAGGCGACTGAATCAAATGAACGTCTTGAGTTTTTAGGAGACAGCATACTTTCATTTATTGTTTCTTCATATATCTATGAACATTACCCATCCCTTAAAGAAGGGGAGCTTACTTCCTTACGGTCTGTTCTCACAAACACCCAAACTCTTTACCAATTTGCTTCAGAATTAGATCTTGGAAGTCAGCTAAAACTCTCTAAAGGAGAGGAGTCAACCGGTGGAAGGGTTAACAAAACCATTTTGGCAAATACATTTGAGGCACTTTTGGGAGGAATTTTTATAGATCAGGGAATTGAGGCTGCTAGTAAATTTGTACACGCGGTAATTATATTAAAGATTGATGAGGTCGTAAACTCCCAGGGGCTTAAAGACCCTAAAAGCATGCTTCAGGAAAAAACACAAGAAAAAAGCAAAACTTCACCTCTTTACAAAATTGTAAATGAAGAAGGACCCGATCACGCAAAAATATACACTTCAGGCGTATTCTTAGACGAAAAACTACTAGCAGAAGGTTCAGGACACTCTAAGCAAGAAGCAGAAAAAAACGCGGCAGCAAACGCTTTGAAAGTAATATAAAAGGCATATAGACATTTTATCAAGGCAAGAGTACTATTAGGAAAAGGGTATATGGCTGAACAACTAAAACACCCAAATTCTATTCTTCTTACAAAGCGAGAAAAAATAATACTCGGTGGAGTAGCTTCAGTTCTTGCAATAACTGGAGGAATAATGGATTGCGCAAATTTGCCTGAACGCCTATCACCTGACACAGATACAAAAGCATATCAACCTATATCTAAAACTATACCCAACAACCCCTAATATGTCCCTAACGTAAACACTTTTCAGTGTCTTAAAATTCTACTGTTACTAAGCATATTCTTATAGTTTTTATAATTTCCATCTCTTAAGGGTAATAAAGCTTTTCTTACTGATTCACTACGCATATCAGCCTTTAGTGAAATTGCATCTCTTAACGTGTCTTCAATTTCCCCAGGTTCAACCTTTAATTTATCTATCTTTTTTACAGACACTATCTGCGTTCTTTCCATATAGTCTAAAATAGAATTACTTACTAATTGCTGCCGGTCAGATGATAATCCTGCATCTTTTCCGGTTGCATCTCCTACTTCTAGTAAAAGTGTAGCAAGATTCTGTATAGCTTGAGACCTTACATTTTCATCAGACTCCAAATTTTCTATATTATGCTTATGTGCAGCACCTGCTACAATTCCAACTGTATCTTGTTTCAAAAATTTACCTGCATCCTGAGCTTTAGCACTTAACAAAGCAGTCCTTCCATCTACTGATACATAGTTAGTGAAGTTGCGCGTTAGTGTCTTTACAATCTTTTCAAACTCATTTCCACCACCTCCAATTTTACCCTTGAAAAACTGCGGTGCAACAATAGGTGGAACAGCAGTGAGCGCGCCTAATCCCATTAATTTTAAAAATACACGCCTGGATATTTGAGGCGGCATTTCTTTTCTATACTTAAATGCTTGATTTGCGTGCATAACCTCTTCATCACTCGCTGCGATTACACCACTAATAGCCGCAAAAATTGATAGCGCTATATAACCTGCTGCGTACGCACTTGATTCATCCATACTGCTATTATTTAAAAAATTTCCATTTTTATTGAGTAATGTGTCTATAACTTTTTTATTTTCAACTTCTTCTGGTGACAATTTATCAGTAACTGAATCTCTAAAACCAATCACATCTCCTAACACAATTAGCATCTCATCTTTTTGCACTTCTTTAACTGCTGTAGGAATAAATGAATATAAGTTACGATTTGCTGCATCTGAAAATTTCGTCTGCCCAGGCGGCAAATCAGTGACTGGCGAAAGACCATCAACAGAAAGTAGCGTAGGAGGTTCACTATAAGCCTTTTCAGGGTGGAAATTTGACCAAATACTAGTCTCAAGCGCGCCAGCATTAAATTTTTTGCCTAGCGCTATATATTCGGAAGTCTTAATAGGATGATAACCAAACAAATAGTTTACTTTCAAACTTAAAGGTTTTACCTCCGTGCTATTATCTGTTTTGATCTCCATATCCCTACTTTAATTACAATAACCTGCTTTGTCAAGTTGATGCCTTGACAATTGCTATGGGATTGTATATAATTTTTTAAGATTTTGAGCATTAATACAAGTATATGGGTAACACCAGAGAAATCGGTAGAAACATAGCTCTTAGAACATCTCTTGCGGCATCTGTTGTAATAGGGTCTGCCGCAGGTCTCCATGACTATCCCGCGCATGCTAATACTGAAACACCTAATCTGTCGTATAGAATTATAACTCCAGAAATTAGTTATGACCCTAAAACCGCAGAAGATGGATCAATTCAACTTCCCTTCACAGAGGTTATCAGTGGATTATACTTCAACAATCTTGGAAACAAGCAGGTAAAACTTATAGATAACAAAAAAGACTGGGAAAAAATATGGGAAAACAGTGTTTATACTGGTCCGGATAATTGGAATGCACCAGAAATAGCCGAAACGGATAATGTTCTGATAATATCTCAAGGTGCAGGAAGAAAAGAGGGAAGATTGGTAAAAGTATCTAAATTAAGTGATAGAGGAAATATTATTGAAGCTGAAGTGACTACTTATGATCCAAGCTATTCATGTAACCCAAATATCTCTGAAAATGTCCAGAACCCTATGACAGCTGTAAAGTTTTCAAACCCAGAAAAAAAACCAGTACGAGTAGCCTTTAATCAAGTGGTATCAGATACTCTTTACAACATCGCTAGCGTTTCCAACGCAGGTACAATAATTAAAGATACAGAAAATGGTGAGTTTGAAATCGTTGGGACCTCTTTTTCTCAAGCAGCAGTTCTTGTTGAACCTGCAAAAATTATAGACTGCACAGATTCAGAACCATTAAGGGTGGCTATGGAGTCACCAGTTAATAACGCCTCTTTTAGAGATAATGATATAGTTGTGATTAATGCCCAAACAACAGATAAAGATGATGTATCTCAACTGGAAATACTCATGAATGGCAAGCCGATTCCTGTTGGCGCTATAAAAGAAAAGGAGTGCGTATCTGGAGTAATTAAAGATGAAAAAACCGAAGAAAAGATGTACGCGGGCGTTGTATGTGATATTAAAGTAGACGCATCAAAACTTCCAGAAGGATTACTTGAGATAGAGGCTCGTGGAAGTGAAGAAACCTCTCACGGTGGCTCAAAAATCGGAAAAATTGTTCGTTCTAGCTATACATATATTACAAAAACAAAATAATACCCCGACACCATAATCTTGACAATTTTCCAAGACTGCGCTACGCTACATAGATGAAAAGGTTGTTTATTATTGTTATGTCTGAAGCAATACTATTAATCCTTGTGACAAGCATCTTCCTGTTTATCTTTAAAATCTTCCCCCTTAACTCTTCTTCTTTTCTTTCCGCACCGCCATCTCAACTCCCTATTCAATCAGATGTAAAAAACGTCAAAATAGCAAGGGTTTTATATATGTTTAACGGGAAAGTTCTAGAGATTAAGGAACTACGAAACGGAACAACCCAAGTTGTCTTTGAAGAATCTCCCAAAAACCCCATAACTGTAAGTAGCACCATGATCGTGAATAAATTAAACACTCCAGCAGGAAGATTTCCAGTAACCGGAGTTCAAAAAGGAGACTCAATAAATATTAACACCACATATGATTTGAAATCTCAAAAATGGAATACTTCAGTGGGACTTCCTAAGCCTCCTGCCAATGCTACACTTATAGTGCCAACTCGCCCGTCTAACTAGCACGAATGAAAAAAGCATTTTCAGTATTAATAGTTCTTGTAGCTTTTACTTTTAATTTTATTATTTTTACTCCTTCTCTAGTTTCTGGACAAGAATACGGGGATACACATAAGCTCATCGATCTAGGAGGGGGTCTATGGCAAGATTCTAATACTGGAATAATATATAGCTATGAAGAGCCTCTTCCCGCATGCCCCCCCGACTGTCAAGATGGCGTTCTGTACAATGCATGGAATAGCATAGATAACAATGGAGGACTCTTTACGGGTGGACTCGTTCCCATAGAGATAGATCAGAATGCTGTCCAGTGTGCTTTAACTGGAGGACCTGCGTGCGGCTCAGCTGGTCCTAATGGTGAACCCGCATCAATCTTATCAGGAGTTGCATTTTATGATTACAATGACAATAATTTGTTTGACGTAGCTGATACTCCCATTCCAAATGCTGGTTCAGTACAAATTGGTGGACAGCTAACCGTTATTATAGGCGCAGGTGGAAATTATCGTGTTGATACCACTATCCCCCCAAATCATGTGTTCCAATACACAGGAAGTTCAGATTTATCCTCTAAATTTCAGGGGTGGGATGCAGTTAGCAGTACTACAAACACATGCACATATCAGACACCACTACAGTCTGTGTTTAGCGCTCCATGCCCAAATCATACATTTTATCCCGGTAATCCCTCTGGAGACATTTCGGGAGTGGGTCAAGGAGGAGGCGGTCCTCAACCTCCTTTTGGGGGGAATCCCGTAACCGCAGTAAACCTAGCATTTGATGCGCCATACTTTATATCGGGTTCTGTTTGGTATGATAAAAATGGAAACGGAAATTTGGATCTTAAAAGTTGGTGTAGGGTATCCAACCCTAACCAAGTTTCTGGAGGTGCCACACCGGTATGTGCTAGCTCCTGTTTCAACACCAGTACAAACCCTCCTACCTTAACATACGCATACAGTTGCAACATTATTGTTTCTAATAGTAATCCGTCTGGAACAAATCAGTACATAGCGTATGGAGAGTCTGAACTCATGGGAACAGGGACTTGGACTGCAGCAGATACTGCGTTTCTTCAGTCTGCAGGCTTTAGCCCCACAAATGTAAATGGAAACTTTACGGTAAACAGCACAAATACCTCACTTAATGCCAACACCTCAAACGGTAGCTTCTTTTTTCAGAAATATCCGGGAACATATACCCTTGCCATTAAACTTCCAGCAGGGTATATATTGAAAAGTGTCTCAGGAAACACAAATCCTAGGACAGTGACGCTTCCCACTACTGCAGCAAATGGAAATGCAGAAAACGTCAACTTTGAGTTAGCTCAAGTATCAAGTCCTCAATGTTCAGGAAGTGGA
>CAYMYC010000008.1:0-7855 GCA_964394645.1 uncultured Gammaproteobacteria bacterium
CTACTACAACGCCAGATACTATAGCTCAGACATGAGGCGCTTTACCCAACCGGATACAATAATCCAAGATGCGTATTCTCCTCAGACATTGAATAGATATTCATATGTGCTAAATAATCCTTTGAAATACACTGATCCAACGGGACACATTACTACTTCGTCGGTCAACCCAAGCCCATTGTCGGTCTTTCTTTGGCTCACACTTTACTCAACATCTCCACAGGGTCAACTAGCAACAAAAACAATAGTAAAGACAGTGTTGCAACATAATATAAACACTGCATACAACACTTATGTGCATCCTATAACGCAAGTAATAGGTGCTTATAACGCTACAAAAACAGCAATTGCACAAGCTAAGCCTGTTATACAACCACAATCAAAAACTCAACCCAGTACCCAACTCGTTCCTCAGATTCCACAGATGGGCAATACAAATCTCGAAAGAAACTGGAAGCAGGACAAAAGGTTGAATAAAGGTGAAATAGAAAGGCTTAAACGTGGAGGAGAAAATATTGAAAAACTTAAGGATGAGCGAAGTGATTTGGATTTATTTAAAGATCCAAAAACAGGCGAGATTAGAATAAAGCCAAAAGCAGGAGATGGACCAGGAGAAAAATCTGGATTAAATATAAATGACTTTTAGTATAAAATAACCTATAATGACAGACAATATGGTAGACGATCCGAAATTAAAGAATGAATATGCTGCGTGGTTTATCTTGCTTGGATTTGAGTGTTCACCTGATGAAATCACTCAAAAGCTAGGTTTAAAACCTACCGAAGTGAGGCTAAAAGACGAAATAAGGACAATAGGTGAAGGAAAACACAAAAGAGAGAAAAAAAATAAAGAAAATACGTGGATATTGAGATCCCAACTACCAAGAAGTGCTCCCATAGAAGATCATCTCGAAAATCTATTGAATAAAATTGCACCACATAAACAAGGCTTTATTGATGTGTCTAAGAACTATAAGCTCCAGTTTAATTGCGCGGCATACTATTATGAAGCAAATCCTGGCATTCTTCTTTCACCCACAATTCTTAAAAGAGCTGGAGAGCTTAATGTTCCTTTGAGTTTTGATATATACTGCTTGGCGGAATAAGAAAGCTATTTCATGGTCTGATAGTTCTAGGTACTACTTCCACAATATTCGCTGGGGGGGTATATCACTTGTTACTTTTTTGAAAAACGGTACATAACCATGGCGGAGATAAGTTCAAAAATAGCTATTGTGAAATAGATAACCTGAAGAATATGAGCAGATTCAATAATATACAATTGAACAAAAATCCAAATTGCTAACCCAAAACCGGCTATATAGACCTTGGGTTTTCTACGGGATCTTCAGCAGGATTAGGTTTGGGTTTTGGTGTTCAGGTTGGCAGGCAGGGTTATCTTCCCTACATTATGGGAGGGGCAATTTCCCCAGGTAAAGGCGCTTCAGTTACATACTCAGAAAACGACACAGAACACAATTCTACGACTATAAACTTGGCTGGGAGCTATATGGGAGCTTTTAATGTTAGCTATCCCTTCACAAAAGAACCAGTTAGATTTTCTTCAGGAGAGGCATCATATGGTTTAGGGTTTCCTGGAGGAGTATCTGCAACCGTAAACAGAACTTTTGATTTTAATAAATGGTAGTTTTATAAAATTGCCAAACTGATATAATCTCTGTATGGAAATAGGGAAAATAATTTATGTTCTTGTCGGATTTACTGGCTTACTATTTATCATAAAATTCAAGTATCTGGGCAAAAGTGCAATAAAACAGAGAAAGAATCTTAATAGATATCTCCCTTGGCCAATAAGACAGTCAGAGGATAATTTTGGTGCATACGCAATTGCAATTACCCAGATCGGATTTTTAGCAATTGGAATATTTGCTCTCTTTTTTGGATTAGTAAAGTTGTTTGATTAAAAATTGTAGAACACTCACTCTTAATAGGTCAACTACTTCCTTGTCTAACAGTTTTAAAACAAAGTAATATCTCTACCTAGGTAGATAAAAGGTAACCCTACCCAGATACTACAGTTCTGGCATACGATGTTTCACACAGCCTGATACGATAATCCAGGACATATACAATCCCCAAACACTGAATAGGTATAGCTATGTGAATAATAACCCATTAAAGTACACTGACCCAACGGGACACTGCCCGGCATGCGTTGCAGTTATCGGAGGCGGTTTAACCCTTGCAGGTTTAGAAATTGGTGGGGGAATATATGGTGCGATCTCTTCCGTAGATCAAAGCATTCCAGGAAGGCTAATGAATGGAGCAGCTGAAGCTCAGCGTACAGTTGAATCCACTCCCGGTCAGGTAGCACTCTTTACTTCTACAATAGGAATGGCATCATTTGCCGAAGGAGGGCTAAACAGAAGCGATACGGGTACTACAAAAATCATAGAATCAAGCAAACAACTGCAAATAAAATCAGTCATCAGCGCAACAAAAACCACCGGATCAAATTTGAAGCAAATAGTTAATGGCAATATTCAATGGAAGGGCAATGAGTTAAAGGTAGGGAATAATCTAAGAATTGCACCATATGGTAATCCATCTGCTACTCTTAAATCGGGTAAACCCAACATTCCTGCACGCTTACCACATTACCACTTGCAACAAGTTCCACAAAATAATAATATTTCAAGAACAAGCATGCAATGGCATCGTCCTTGGGAAACACTGTTTAAGAATTTGTTTAAATAATTATGAAAAAAATACTGCTTTTCGCTTACAAATATAATGGTGAATATGTGGCAGAGCGTTTAATCAAAAACCAAGAGAGGGATTTTGATAGGCTTGAATACGGAGATGTAAAAGAGAATAAATTCCAAATATGGGAGTATCCCAGCGGAAAAATATTTCTGATAGCATCAGACAGAAAAATACCTGAAGAAAAATATTATTCCCACAGAGATAAGAATGTTTGGCAACCAACCCTTGTGCACATTGCTACTAATAAAAAAATGGTGGAAAAAGCGTTTTTAAAGCTGCGTTAGTGCATGTTGTAAAGAAGAATCCTGATAGTTCTAGATACTACTTCCACAATGATCACCTGGGTTCATCTACATCCATTACAGACTCGGCGTGTTCTAGTTGAAAACACATCATATGATCCTTGAGGTAAAGTATTAGGTGGAGGAACACGACGAAAATCAAGACTAGTAAATCCAAATATTATTTAGGTCGTAGCCGTTTAGTCAGACCTAAATTTTGAAAGCACAGGTAAAAAATAAAAAAATTTAGTTAGAAGGGGTACTTGGTAGATTTACCGAGGGCATAATGGGAAGTACATCTTCAGTTTTAGTACTAAAACTCCAACAGCGCCCACTCTGGGCGCAGTAGAAAATTTGCCCCGAAGCGTTTATTCCGGTAATTCGTATAAGACTCAACTCAGATTCTTTTTCAAATTTCTTAATTGCCTCAGCTGCTTTTCTTTCTAGATCTTTATTGGGTTGAGGACATTCTCTTGGACCATCGCACTGGTGTTTTACAAACTCAACTGTTTCGCCTGGAACTTTACCAATGGATAGCTTCCTATTATATTCTTCACATTGTGCATCTCCAGGGTTGCATTTTTTAACAGTTTCTTCTTTTACAATAGGTTGGACTTGTTGAAATTGGTCTGAGTTTTTTTTGGGTTTAAGAAATGCGTTATAAAGGACAAAAATAATTATTCCAACTACAAGTAATAGAATAAATGCAGAAAACAAAACTATTTGCCGCCTTTTCATATATGTTTATTGTATGACACGAAAATTCAATAGCAAATGGGTAAATCTTTTACACTTCTTGCATTAATGCAAGAAGTTTTTTTACCGTATTATAATTACGAATTGTAATATCTTTATATATTTTCTTTCCAGTCAGCTTTGAAAATCCGCTTTTTGCAATTTCGCTCATTTTTGTGGTCATATACACTACTCTAGTTCCACTTTCTACAGTGTCTACGTCTGCATTTATAATTACTTCGCGTATAACGTCTTTTGGGGTGATAGGTTCACGCACAAAGGCAACATAGCATCTTAAGTCCTGCTCTGTATTCCAAAGACTTGGAGTTTCATGTACAATTTTCAAAAGCTCACTATGTGTTCTTATAATAACGGTCGCACTATAGGAAAATTCTTTTGAGAGCATTTTTTCTATTGCAATGCTTATTTTGTTCACGCTTTTCTCATCTGTTTCAAATATTACATTTCCGCTTTGGATGTAGGTTGCAACATTTGTATACCCTGCTTTTATAAACGCGTTTCTTAGGCTCTCCATCTTAATAAGGTTATTTCCCCCTACGTTTATTGCTCTAAGAAGAGCGACATATTTCATACCCTAGTTTACCATATGTAGAGAGTATTTTAGCTTTCTTTTGCCTCACAAAATCTGTTTCCTTTGTGGTATAATAAGCTTAGTTAAACATAATATAAGATAACTCTCCATGTTTAACTGCAATAACATGACCACCTACACAGCAAATCCATGTTCCAGATGCGGAAAAGAAAGAATTGAAGGAAAAACCTGGAAAGAAAAGATTGAAAACTATTTTGGAACTTCTTATATTACTCACACAGAAACAGTTTGTCCTGACAAGGCTTGCCAAAAAATAGTTGAGGAAAAAATGGATCAGGCAAGACAAAAAACAAAAGAGTTAAATGATTTAAAAGCAGAAAAAAATGCTGAGCGTTTGGCTCGTGGCAAAACCGCAAAACTTGCACTAAAACGTGCCTAATTGACAATTTCAACACTCCTATTATTTGCATAAAGTTTACACTTCTGTTAGAATAACGGCTTCGTGGTATTTTTGAAGCGTAGTACCACTGCCCTGCTTGCTTTGATCGTTATCTTATTAGCAAGTACAGTTATTACATCAAAGGCCCAAGCTGTTGAGCTTTCACAGGTTTCGTCTCAACAGGACTTATCAGATAAGTGTTTAGTCACACAGTATATTGTGCTAGGCAAATCTGAATGTGTTAAAACTGAAAAAAGAAAATCCTCTACTCCTGTAAAGACACAAGCAAAGGATCTATTGCCAACGCAGTCACTCCTGCAACAACCAAAAGAAGAAAAGAAGAATGAAGAGCCAAAAAAACTAGAAGTTGCTGTAGCCTCAGAAATGCCTCTAAGCTATACAGCTGTTCCTACTGCTACGTTATCTGCTGAAGTGTTATTTCAGCTTGTAAACACGCACAGAAAAGAAATGAGTTTACCTGAACTTACGCGTAATGAGCCAGTATGTGATGTAGCATATTCCAGAAAAGAAGAAATAGCACAGGAAATCTTTGTAACTCATGCACTTCACGCAGGATTTTATGCCAAAAATCTTCCCTATTACGCAACTGAAAACATGATTTGGCAGCGCACAGAGCAAGAGTCACTTAATTGGTGGTTAAATTCCCCAATACATAGAGCCGCAATAGAAGGCGCTTACAAATACGCATGTGGAGTATGTAATGGAGATGTATGTAATATGGTGTTCACAAATTACGAGCCCAAATTTGCAGTAGTTGCAGAAAATACACCTACTGCCGCGGCAACTCCGCCTCCTTCCCTACCCGCAAATGTAAATTTAGGTCTAGTTGAGCCTACTCAGTCTATAAAAAATCTTGCAAGAAAAATAACAAACCCGTAGTTTTTGAAACCTCCTGATATGTTAGTAAATTTGATACAATAACTACTATTATGCTTCAGAGTGCGAAAAACAAATACCATTTAGGGCAGGCGGTTTTGGCAAAGCTTAAGACCCGCGCACATCTTAGAAAGCTTACGATAATTGGCGTTACGGGAACAGACGGCAAAACTACAACAGCTACACTACTCTATAAAATACTCACACAAGCAGGTATTAAAACTGCAGTGGTTACGACCATAGGAGCGTATATAGGTGAGAAATTTTACGAAACAGGATTTCACACCACAACTCCCTCTTCATTTGCCCTGCAAAAATACTTAAAACTTGCCTTACAGGAAAACTGTACGCATGTAATTATTGAAACGACTTCTCACGCACTTGACCAAAACAGAACATGGGGGATTCCTTTTAAAATTGGTATTTTGACAAATATTACCCATGAGCACCTAGATTATCATAAAACATATGAAAAATACGCCAGAGCAAAAGCCAAATTATTGAAACGGGCGGAAAAAAGAATCATAAACATGGATGATGCCTCATATGACACATTAAAGAATCTAGTAGGAGATACGCAAGTGTATGGCTACTCACTTCATAATAAAAATGCGTACGCAACAGTTTCTGACCTACCGCAAAAACTAGGTATTATTGGGGAGTTTAATAAGCAGAATGCACTAGCTGCTATAGCAGCAGCAAAGCTTTTGGGTGTAAGCTCAAAGGATATAAAAAATGCAGTTTCAGAATTTAAAGCTCCCGATGGAAGACAGGAGGTAATTCACGATGATGACTACCGTGTAATTGTGGATTTTGCTCATACTCCAGGTTCTTTTGAGAAAATACTTCCAGAAATCAAAAAAATGACTAAAAAACGGCTTATACACGTCTTTGGTGCTGCCGGCAAGCGGGATGCTTTAAAAAGACCCTACATGGGCAATTCTTCATCTAAATACGCGGACATCATAGTTTTAACCGCTGAGGATCCAAGGGGTGAGAGCGTGGAAATGATAAATACGCACATTATGGCTGGATTTCAAAAGGAAGTTGAACTATACAGTATTCCGAATAGGAGAAATGCTATAGAAAAGGCTCTTTCATTGGCTCAAAAAGGAGATATTGTTCTTCTGACAGGAAAAGGGCATGAGAAGACAATAAATTATGACGGTTCAGAAATTCCCTGGAGTGACAAAGAAACTGTATTTGAGATACTAAAAAAATATTCCCAGTAAATTCCTGCCTTATGAAGTTTTTAATCAGTATAACTATGTCTTTGGGCATATTTGCTTTTCTTATATTTGGAATTTTTTATTATGCAAATTTTTCTGCGTCTAGCTCTATTTTCTTCTCTCCCCTTCCTCATGAATTTTCAAAAGTTTTTTATCAGCCTCAAATGAAAAGCGCATATTGGATGCCAAACGTGAAGTTACATGCAAAATCCAATGCAAAAAAACCTGAAGTCACAGCCAGGGCTGCAATTTCATATGACCTTTCCACAAATACTCTTTTATTTGAGAAGAATATAGGTGAAAAACTTCCTATTGCGTCTCTTACAAAAATTATGACCGCTATTGTAGGAACTGAAGCCATGGATACAAATAGTAAAATTACAATAAGTAAGAATGCAGCAAGTATTGGAGAGGATTCTATGGGGCTTTCCGCTGGTGAAGTTTTAACTTTAAAAGAAGTGCTATATGGTCTTTTTCTTCATTCTGGAAATGATGCTGCAGAGGCAATCGCTGACTCAAGTAGTGTAGGCAGAGATAGCTTTATACACCTTATGAATAAAAAGGCAGAAGATTTAGGACTTACTGCCACTCATTTTACAAATCCAAGTGGACTTGAGGGCGATGGTAACCAATATAGCACAGCACATGATTTACTGGTCATAGTAAGATATGCTCTAGAAAACCCTATTATAGCAACAGTCGTAAAAGAACCATACGTTTTCATTCCGTATACTTCAACGCACAAAGCGTTTGAACTGTTTAATGAAACCAACCTTTTGACAAGTTATCCGGGTGTTAAAGGCGTAAAAACTGGATTTACTAATGAAGCAGGGCTTTGCCTTGTTACATATTTGGATTATAAGGGGCACAGAATTGTTGCAGTTCTATTAAACAGTCAAAATAGAAGACAAGAAATGAAAGACCTTTTAGACTATTCGCTTTTATCTTTAGGGGTTACCCCTCCCGTACATGAATAAGAGTAAAAATTAAAAAC
>CAYMYC010000008.1:7955-18739 GCA_964394645.1 uncultured Gammaproteobacteria bacterium
TGTAGGTAGTGCCGAAGGCGGGACTCGGACCCGCATCCTTTAGGGACACGCTCTTTAGACTCTGTCGCAAAGCGAAGCTTTCAAGCGTGCGTGTATATTTTGCTTTAAGCAAAATTAAAAACTGTAGGTAGTGCCGAAGGCGGGACTCGGACCCGCATCCTTTAGGGACACGCTCTTAAGGCGTGCGTGTATACCATTCCACCACTTCGGCAAAATATCCTAAAAGTTTTTTCCTGAAGTTATTTTACTAGACACGCAAGCAGTTATCAACTTTAGTTACAGTCGGGAAGCTCATCTTTTAAAAATGAGTATACAGTGTTTTTATATAGTTGCGGATTTGTTTTGTATGTTTGAACATGTCCTGCATTTTGAAAAACAACACGTTTACTTGAAGGGTTTGATAGTTTTTGTAGATGTAGTGAATTGGAAGGAGTTATTAGAGTATCATTTGCTCCATGTAAAAATAGCAATTTACGGTTTGAATCCTCTTTTATTTTATCTATTGGTCGCACACTTGGGATATCAATACCTAGAAAATATTTTGATATAAAGAAAATGCCAGGGAAAAGAAATGACGGAATTTTTCTGTCATGTAACCCACGTTCTACAAATGGTTGTATAGCTTCAGCCGGGCTGTCAACTATAATTGCGCCCACTTTTTTATAGTCTTTCAAAAATTGAAGAGTTGTTATTGCCCCTAGCGAATTTGCAATAATTCCTGTATTTTGTGGCTGTATTCCCTTGGAGGAAAGGTAAGAGATAACTGCAAGTGTGTCCTCTCCTTCTTTTGATCCAAAGGTATTTCTGGTCGTTTGCGAATATCCGCTTCCGCGAGGATCAAACATAGCAACTCCATACCCATTTTTAAGTAAATCTTGAGCAATTGGGATTCCTCCGTAGCTTGGGTCTACTCTGTTTTGTCCAAACCCTGGCACTAACACAATAGCGCACTTTTTTTCTTTCGGTGATTTGAAGAACCATCCGGAAATTTCTATATTGTCGCGTGTTTTAACAGTGAATTCCTCTCCGTTTACGTCCACATCACTTAGAGAGTTTGAGAATTGCAAATTTTGTGAGGTAGACAAGGTGTTTGCGATGTACAAGCCTATGCCTAAATAGGCCACAAGTAAAATAATTATAGTTATTGAAAAAAATATAATAATAAGTTTCTTTTTACCCATTTTATTACTCCCAATCTTTTTTATAGTATATCTTGTTCTTTAAGTTTTTGGGTAGGTATTCTTGATTTGTTTTCTCACCTGTTACCTTTTCTGAAAGCCAAGGATACCTATCATGTCCTTTCCCAAATCCCATTTTTTTTACAACTTTATTTGCTGGATTTCGCAAATGGAGAGGGATTGGGTCAAGCCTTGCTATGTCTATGTCTTTTAGTGCTTCTGAAATTCCAAGGGTTGAGGCTATAGATTTTTTTGCGGTTGCCAGGTATGTTGCGGTTTGAGACAGTATAAGAGTTGCTTCAGGCATACCAATTAGATGTACTGCTTGCATGCAGCTAGTTGCAACTACAAGTGCGGTGGGTTGAGCGTTTCCGATATCTTCTGAGGCAAAAATTAGCATACGTCTGGCGATAAATAACGCGTCTTCACCTGATTTTATCATTCGTGCTAAGTAGTGTAGTGTTGCGTTCGCGTCTCCGCCTCTCATAGACTTTATAAAAGCTGAAATAGTGTCATAATGATAATCTCCTTTTTTGTCATAAAAAATTGCTTTTCTTTGTACTGCTTCTTCCGCAACAGTTAAAGTAACTTTTTTTGCAAGAGAAGAAGCCAGTTCAAGCGCGTTTATAAGTGTTCTTGCGTCTCCATTTGCTGTTTGAACTAAATGCAAAAGCGCGTCTTTTGTAAATTCTTTTTTTATTTTTAATATAACGCTCTTTGCAATCTCCATAAGGTCATTATCTGATAGTGCATAAAGCACAAATACTTGCGTTCGCGAGATAAGCGGGGCATTTACACGGAATCCCGGGTTTTCAGTAGTCGCTCCAATAAGAATTATTGTACCGTCTTCAACTACCGGTAAAAAAGCATCTTGTTGGGATTTATTAAATCTATGAATTTCATCAACAAATAATACGGTTTGTTTTTTTTCTTTTTCTTTAATTTCTTTTGCTATTTTTATAACTTTTCGTACATCTTCAACCCCGCTTGTTACCGCCGAGAAAAAAACAAAATGAGCGTCAATAGAATTTGCGATAATATGGGCTAAGGAAGTTTTACCACTTCCAGGAGGACCCCATAAGATCATAGAGGATACTTTTCGTGCTTCAAGCATTTTAGCGATTGGTTTGCCTTTTCCGACAATGTGTTGTTGACCTATATAGTCTAAGAGTTTTTGTGGGCGTAGTAATGACGCTAACGGAGCTTCTGCCATGAAGTTATTTTATCACTATTTTCTTTTCTTACACATCCCCTTATTCAATTTGCTACAATTATTAGAGTTTTGGGCTACCGAAGTGGTTCCTGCCCGTCAGGAACCGCGAATTTATATTTTATTTGAATTTATCCTCTCAAATTGCCCATTTTTTTAGTGTTTGGTAAAATGTCATGTAGCAATTGGGGCCTGTAGCTTAGTTGGTAGAGCGCCTCCATGGCATGGAGGAGGTCGGGAGTTCAAGTCTCCTCGGGTCCACACCATGAAATTAAACCCTCTGCTTATAAGTTAAATTCTTGCTTGTTTCCTCCAATATTCTTATGATTAATAGATGTAAATAAGAGTATTTGCACTGGCAAATTAGTTGAATTTTGTTTAACATAAATTATGCCTGAACAAAACTCTATTTTAGATTCTCATTCAGTTATTCAAAAACCTCAGATTGAAAAATTTTCTGAAATAGAAAAGCAACAACATACTATTTATGCCTCATCCCCTCTCCCTAAGCCTATTGAGGAAGCAATTAAGCATGTGGAACTGCTTCTGAATGTAGGAGACTTAAAGCTTGAAATAAAAAAAACTGAAATAGATGAACGTAATCCAGACGAAATAAAAAAAACACTTTCTGAAATGAAGGAGCTCTCAATTAGTAGTAAAGAAAAAATTTCTGAAATTAATTATGAGGACACTGTTCTTAAAGAACTTTCAGAAATTAACCCAAGTGCTCCAGGAGAAATTGAAAGAATGAACACTCTGGTTATGCAGACTACTACCACGATAAGTGAAGTAAGAGATGCGGTAGCTGCAATAAAGCAATACAAATCATCTGCAAGAGAGATGCTTGAAGGATTTAAAAAAGGAAAATATGCGACAAAAAAAATGACCGAAGAAGAAGCAATAAATGTAATTAATAATTTTAGCAATAATATACATGAATTATCCCGAGATAAAATGTTTCTTGGCAGATTTTTGCATAAAGGAGAGATTGGCGAAAAATCACGGGAGATAAAAGAGCTTACTGAGCTAATGAAAGAAGTCAAGGAAACAGAACGCGTACATGACCCAAATGACTTAGATGATCTCACGCTAAACGATATTGAAAAGCTTGCGGGCACTATCTCTGTAAGAGTAGCTAGCACTTCAATAATAAAGATGTACGAACATTATAATGAAAAGTTAAATACAGAAATTATCCCAGAACAAAAAATTGTACTAAGCAAAAATGCTATCAGAAGAATTTGTGAGGGGGATATTAAAAGCTCATTTCTTGAAAAATTGTCTGATCTAAATTCTCAAGATGCTAAAGAAGCTATATCCCAAGAAGACATTTCAGAAGCAGTTGAAATAATTAGGCTTGCCCAAAAAGCCCCTGACAAAAGACATCCGCAAGCTCGTTTGCCAGACAGTAGTCTATTACCTGTCTTTAACGAGATAGATGACAGAATCCGATTGTTACCACTTTCGATAAAAAATATTCTTTATTATGAGATTGCAGAGTTTTATGGAGCTGAAGACTATTTAAAAGATGTTCAAAAGTATGTTAACGCGTATGACACAATTAACATAAAAGCACAAATAATAGAGGAGAGCAAAGAATTTGTTAAACAAGCCACAGAAATTACAAAAGGCAGATATTCTTACACAAAAGAATGGAATAATTTACTTAATACTAAGAGTAAAAATGAAGAAATTACGGAAGACGCAAAAAAAAATATGGATCGGTACTCTTATATTTTCGGGAATTACTATATGCGCTTTCCTTTGGTGAAGAATTTTTTTACTGATCCAGAAGTTTTAAATGCCTTGTCTTCAGACCAAATAGCTACCTATCAAGCTGATGTGGTAAGTAAATTTAATAACACGATGGTAGAAAATGAGTTACAGAGTCGTACCAATTTCTATACGCCAGATAACCTGTTTACTTACTCCAATCCAAACACGCTTCCATTCCAGGCACTATTTGCATTTAATAGATTTACCGGTTATTATCCTGCGGACTATTATGGAGGCTTGCATACATATCTAAAAGATTTAAACACAGATGAATATGCAGTGCTATCTAAAGGAGCGTCGGAGAGTGTATTAAATTTTTTTGATCTTGTTAGAAACGGACCTGATGAAAAGGCTCTTAGTAGAACACTATACACATATAAAAGTAATGGGGAAGTAGATGAGGCACCTAATTTACCTGCTCTTGGAATAGAGAAAGCAGCAATCCAAATAATTTCTGAGGTATTAGATACAGGAACACTAGCAGAACAGAAATATGCAGTCCAGAGTTTGGTAAGTTTACACTCCCAACATGAAGAATTAAATGTAGTCCTTTCAAAATGTTTCAAGAGTACACATCCAGAAATTAAAGATTATGCTACTCATATTGCATCTTCAATATCCCCTAGGTTTCCATCAAGCATTAACCTTATTGTAGAAAACTACGACGTTTTGAAGTCTAGTATACAGGTTGGAACAAGTCAAGAAATTTCTAAGACTGTGGCAGAACATTTCATTAGTGGTTCGCCATTGGCTTTGGACAATCTAGATACTGTGTCTGAAATTTTAAATATCCCGCAAGAAGCTCTAATGAAATGTCAAGAATTTACAGGAAAGTACAAAGAAAAAATTGGATACTTTCCTCATCTTAATTCTATAGGAGATTTTCAACAGATAATACATATTTCAGAAAGTCCTGAACTATCCAAATTTACCTTTGATTTATTGAATAGGGGTGTTAATAGTGAGGGCGTACTTAGAAACATTGATGTTCTTATGCAATATGACGAAAAGGTGACAACAGAACTTGATGATATACAGCTCTTTATTCCAAACTACGAATACTATCCTGTTATAGGAATTAGTGGGAAAATGCTTATGCCATATGAGCTTTTTCTAAATTGGGACATGCCTGGTTTTGTAAAATCATTTGATAAGGCGCACAAAAAAAACCCAGCATTAACTAAGGATGCTACAAACAGGCTTATGAATGCACTCCTTGAAACTCATCCAGTGTTGCGTGATCTTCCAAGCATTGAGCCTTCGGAAGAATCAAGAAATCTTTTCTTTGACGGTTTATTGCAGGTTTCAAGATTTGCAAATTTTTCTGAAGATAGCCCTGAGCATGCTATGGGGAAAATATTGGATAGTAGATATGCCCTACACTTTTTTGCTCGTCAACCAGAAAAAGTTCAGGAGGTTATAAATCTTCCTAATACTAATCCTGAATTTTTTACACTCTTGCAGCCAGGCGGTCCTCTATATTCAAATAGAGAAATTATATTAAGAGATATCCTTTCAAATGGGAGTATTGAAAGAAGAGTAAAGGAGATATCCTCAGTATTCACAAAGAAAGTACCATACTGGAAGCAGCTCTACATGTTTACAAACACACGGATAGGAGAAGCACTTGCTAATGCAGAGACTTCTTATCCAATTGCTGAAGTTAGCGGTGCAACGTGGGCTAATTTAGTTAAACGTCACAATGAGATGAAAGAAAATGACCCCGAAAGAATAACTCGCCTGGAATCAATAGTTGCCAGTCCGCATATTCGTAGCGAATTGATTAAAGGTCAAATTGACACGGTCCCATTTAATGAAATAAATGGTGTTTATAAAAAGCTGATATTTAGAGATTATCTAAGAAAGTCATTGGAAACATCTCGTTCTGAGATTGCGAAAGAATTTGCAAGTGAAAGAAACAGAGAGTTTACAACAGGTATCTTTGAATTTAAACCAGAGATGTATATCCATGGTGGTATGTTAAATGTTATAGATTATGTGCTTTCTCGGGGAAATCTTCCTAAAGAAGCTTTAGGTGAAAACGCAGGCACTGATAGTTTTCCGTTTCAGGTGGATTTTTCCAGAATTACTACAGAGTTGTTAGAGCAGTACGGTGAATCCATTACGGATATAGTTGATCATACATTATCTAAAAAATATGGTGATGGAATATATTATGTATACGACAGAGCACACACAGATTGGGAACCAGGAAGGGCTGTCTACGGTTACGGTGAAAAACACGCTCTTATGCTGGGAGGAGTACCTTCTACAGAGGTTAGTGGAATACTTCTAAGATATCCTGAAAAACAATTTGAAGCTACAAAAAATGCAGTTTTAGATAACGGTATGTTTATTCCAATATACGGTTTTGATGGGAAGCTGCTATTTTCGCCGGAAGAATACGATCAACAGCGCCAAGAGTATAACTTAAATATTCCAGTAGATATTTGGGACTATACCCTGCAAACTGATGGACAAAAAGGCAGCAACCCAGGAGCGGAATTTACAATACCCTCAAAGGATGGACCAGAAAAATATTATGTAAAATATGTAGACAGAGAACAACTTGACCACTTATGGAGCGAACAGCTCGCTGACAACCTTTATAAGGTTCTTGAAATACCAGTGCCTGAAACAAAAATTGTAAGAGTTAATAATGCATTTGGTCATGCATCTAAACTTTTACCTATTGAAGAAACGTTTGAACGCCCTGGACTAAAAGATGGTTTTATAGCAGATTCGCTTCTTGGTAATTGGGATGCTGTGTTCAATCAGAATAACAATTTGGTTTCTAACGGAAAGACATACAGAATAGATAATGGTGGAGCTTTACAGTTTCGTGCAAGAGGTCAACGAAAGGAAGATGTTTTTTTTGGAGAAGTAGTGAGAGAGGTTGAAGTCGGAACGGATAGACAACGTCTTGGTCTAGGTATGAGACAAGAATATCCCGAACTCACAGATGAAGATATAAAAATTCAAGTAGCAAGCCTAAAGGAAAAACTTACTGATACTGAAATAGACCAACAAGTTAATTTAGTAAGACTTCCTGCTTCAGAAAGAGAACATCTTGCAAGAGTTCTTAAGGAAAGAAAAAACTATATAATAGAGAGATTCTCATACCTGTTGTAAAAGCGCTTCTTAACTTGCAGTATTTAATTTGTTATAGTTAAAGTCTGATCTCAAAATTTAGTAATTTTAGGTAAAAACGTCTAAAAATTAGCTGCAGAAAGGTTAACGTTAGATGGCTAAATTTCCAGTTTAAAATCCTTGACAAACTAAGTGTATAAAACTACAATAAATCTATACATGGAAGAAGCAGTATTAACACCTGAAAAATCTCAATCTTCCCAAAAAGGGATAACTACGCTTATAGCACTTGTCATAGTTGTTTTATTAGTAATAGGCGCGGTTATTATTTTTGGTATGACGCAGCAAAGCTCTGCAACCACAGCTCAAAGCACATCTTCAAAGACTCCTACGGAGTAATGTGGAATACATTTTCTATTATGTATAACGCAGCATAGATAGATGCGACCCCAAGTAACAGATAGAACGTTTCCCAGATAGCAAGTCCTCTTTTATTCTCATGGTGAATTTCAGGAATAAGATCAGAAAGCGCAACATAGAGAAAAAATCCTGCTGTAATTGAAATAAGAGCAGTTGAAAGCCCTTCAATGCTTTGCCCAAAGTAATAAACGAGTAAAGCTCCGACAAACGACGCAAGGGCACTGCTTATATTTATTGTTAATGTTTTTTTCCGCGACAATCCTTTTTTTATCATAACGCCAAAGTCACCAATTTCTTGGGGAATTTCATGAGCGCCTACAGCAATAGATGTAACAATCCCTAATGGAACACTTACTAAAAATGTAGCGGCAATCGCCATTCCATCTACAAAATTGTGAATAGTATCTCCTATTGCAATTAGAGGAATAATAGGTTTTCCCGTGATTTCTGACTCATTGTATTCGTGATGATGAAACCAGTGTAAAAATCTTTCAACTAAAAAGAAGAAAAGTATCCCGCCTAGGGTAAAAAGAAATACCTGCTCAATGCTTCCAGAACTTTCTAGTGATTCTGGAATAAGATCAAAAAAAACTGTTCCTAAAAGCGCTCCTGCTGCAAATGAAGATAGAAGGTGTGCTACTTTGCCCGCAAAGCTTTTGTTTAAAAGTAATATCGCTCCACCTATCAGAGATATAATACTTCCTATTAGATTAAAAATGAGTATGTATTGTAAAACGCTCATAATTATTTACAGTTTTCGCATAATCCAAAAAACTCAAGCATATGTTCAGTCAGTCTATACTTTGTAAGGTCCTCAATCAACTTCTCCTGCGACAATAGCTCCTTTTCAAGCGGGATATCCTCTACCCTCTTACAATTTAAACATATAACATGATGGTGATGTGGTCTATTTATTGCAATTTCATATCTTTTTTTACCGTCACCAAATTCTACTTCTTGAATAAATTTTTTTTCAAGCAGGAAGATAAGTTCCCGGTAAATTGTAGTTTTGTGTACTTCCTGATGTTCAGACTGAATATGTTCTAAAATTTCCTCCGCTGCTATAGGTTTGTTTTGCGTTGAAAGAAAAGATAAAATCGCAATTCTATTGCGGGTAAGTTTGTGCCCTTGAGTTCTTAATGCGCTAGTGAGAATGTCAGGAATGTTCATATTTATATATCATAACGCAACTAAGTTGCATAATCAAGCAGGAAGTTATGGGTAAAAGGTATGCTATACTTACCTCATGAAAAAAGTTGTAATCATTTTTTCCGTTCTTTTATTACTATTTCAAGCAAGCCCTTTTGCATATGCTCAATCTGAGCCAGCCTCTACTCAGGAGATGTTAAGAGGAAAAATCATCAAAGAAGACTCAAAAGAATACAATGATTTAGGGAAATTGCAAAAAACTATTTATAAGGTAAAGCTTGAGAATAAAAAAGTTATAGATGCAGTATACCTTCCAAACGAAATCACAAAATTATCCATGACAACGGATTCAGAGATTGTACTAGTTAAAATGAAAATGAAAAATGACACCCTATACCAGATTGTTGACACCTATAGACTTCCTGCACTGCTCTATTTTCTTATTGCATTTGTTGTTATTGCGGTGATAATTGTGGGTAGGCGTGGCGTGGGTTCACTTTTAGGTCTTGTCATCTCGCTTATTGTGATTTTGTATGGAATAGTTCCACTCATTCTAAAAGGGTACGACCCATTGCTTGTAACTGTTTGTTTCTCTGTTATTATTTTGCTATTTACTACATATTTGGCTCACGGAGTATCTAGGCAAACAACAGTTGCTCTGGTGGCTACATTTATAAGCCTTCTTTTAACTCTTGCCGTGTCTTTTATATGCATATGGGTTTTAAAATTAAACGGTTTAGGGAATGAGAATGTGTATGATCTCTATTTTGCGACAGGCAACGCAATAAACGCAAAGGGACTACTACTTTCAGGGATAGTAATTGCAACGTTAGGCGCACTTAATGATGTAACTGTGACTCAAGCAGTAACTATTTTTGAAATGAGAAAGCTTAATCACAAATTAACATATTTGGAATTATTAAAAAATGGGTTAAGTATTGGGCGTGTGCATGGTGCATCTATGGTAAATACGTTAGTTTTAGCTTACGCTGGATCTTCACTTTTTGTGTTTATCTTTTTTATAGTAAATCCACAAAAGCAACCAGTATGGGCAATTTTAAATAATGAGTTTATGGTTGAGGAAATTGTAACTTCAATAGGTGGAACAATGGGAATTCTTCTTTCTGTCCCTCTTGTGACGCTTATGGCCGCATGGGCAGCTGTAAGATATGTTAAGACAAAGGATAAATAGTTGATTTATAAAATCAAAATAGGTAGAATGCTGCATGGGAAAAGAAGCCTATAGCCATTATGACTTGTTTCCAAACGGTGCCTTATCATTTAGTCAGTTAAGTTCTAAAAAAAAGAAAATGTTAGAGCTTACTGCGAATGGTAATCCTGCATCTGTTATTGCGGAAAAAATGGGAGGATTATCAGTTAAAACAATAGAAACTCAAAAGCAAAGGATTAGAGATGCTGCATTTAAAAAGAGAATGGGTGGTGAAATTGACGATGAAGATTATTCTGAAATGCGGTCATTTACGAGACGCATTATAAAATTTTTAATAGTTGATGGAGTTGTAAGCGGAGACATACAAATTGACCCACCGGAACGGGAACTAAAACCATTAACAGACCAAGAAATTGTAATAGCAGATCTTTTAAGTGACGGGTTTTCCATGAATGAGATTGCAAAAAAATTATGTTTAGTCACGAAAACTGTAGAAGTACATGCCCAAAGTTTAAGAGAAAAAGTGTCCGCTAAAAATACTTATCACTTGATTGCAAGAAAAGCGCAGCTTGAGCTGACGGGAGAATGGGACATGCTTACGGGTTTACGTTTCAAGTAAACAAAAAGGCAACAACCCCACAAAATCTAGCCATCCCTTGAGTTTTAACCTGGTAAAAGATAAAATATACAAGTTCTAATTTTACGTTTAAAGTTTCTGAGTGATTTTCAAAATTACGGGGTGTAGTTCATCGGTAGAACGCTCGCTTTGGGAGCGAGAAGCAGTGGGTTC
>CAYMYC010000009.1:0-3222 GCA_964394645.1 uncultured Gammaproteobacteria bacterium
TATCTCAGAGGGTTATTATTTAGTTAGAGGATGAATAACTTTTCTTTTTGCACCAAAAAATTTTCTCACTTTCCCAAAAAAAACTTTAGAAACTGACTCGCTTGACCCATCGGAATATACTATCTTTTTAAAAATCACCTTTCCGTTTACCTCGTATACAAGTTCATAATAGTCAGTTTCTGTTACCCAAATGCGAGCTTCGTTCAATAACTCGTCTAAGGTTTTTATCTTGTCGTTGGATTCATAGGCGCAAAATGTGGAAACGTATGAGTCATCTAACACTCTGGTAAAAATTTCTCCGCTAGGACTAATTCTTATCGAGAAGGGTTTATTATCAAATGCTCTACTGATAGTTAAAATCATTCCTTTTTTATCCTCTTGAGTACTATATTCGTTAATCTGTTTTTTATTCTTAAGATCTTCACTCATTTCCTCAAATTTTTTTTTTGCAATAAAAAAGATGGGATCAGAATTGGGTGTATATTTTTTTACGGAGACTATTACATTTTTCATCGTTGATAAACTACCATAACTTTAATTTGAATGGCGCCTCTTTTCCATTCCTGCCCGTAACTTTAAGCCAATTAAGTTCTATAAATCCAGTGCCTTTCTCAATGTGTACATGTGCGGGAGCAAGTACCTTCTGAATAGGATTCAATTTTTCGTAGTATTTAGATGCAGGACCAACAGATACGCGTACCGAATTTATTCTTAATATATTATTGTTGTTAGCCTTGCTTGAAACAACGTGTTTTAACTCGCTTATGCTTCTTTTACTACTTTCAACAGCTCTTCCTGTAATGGATTTTACAGGAGTTACAGCACTTTTTGCAACTTCTTCTGTCACCTTTCCTATTTTTTTAGATAAACCACCATTTGAAGCATTGGGTGTTGCAGCAGACAACAAGCTAACACCTAACGCAATACCATTGCCAAAGGACTGGTCATCTTGAAAATCCGCTCCATCTTTTGCCAGAAACTGCATATCTGTTTGAAAATCAGGAGATGACGTAAGTACAGTCATATACATAAGCGCACATTCAACAATGCATGCATCTTCAATGATATGTCCGCTAGGGTCAGTGTATTTCAAAGGATTATTTAGCACATATGAATATCTATTTAAGCTCTGAGGGTTGTATACATCTTGAATTATTGTATCTGGTTGCGTAAAGCGTCTTGTGTCTGAGCTATAGTATCTGGCGTTGTAGTAGTTAAGGTTTGTTTCTGTATCTTTCTCTTGTCCAGTGTAGAGAAACTTACTCTGTGTTCCTCCACCTAATACCTTACCCCATGGGTCATATGATGTGTTTTCAATCAGAGCACCCCCTGAGTCTGTGATGAGAGTAGATGATCCAAGGTGGTCACTGTGGAAGTAATATTTAGAACTATCAGGATTCTTCTTTGCAACCAATTCACTATTTATGAAGCGTAGCAATATATTTAAATCTCTCTAAGATTTTTTAACTCTACTTCAAGCTCTCTAATAAATAATTTTAGTGATGTTTTGTCTGCAAAAAAATCAATAGCTTTGTAGTAGTTGGTCTCATTTTTTCTGTTATTATAATCATCCCCCCTTGCAAAGTCAGCAAAAACTTTTATGTCTTCTGAAGAGCTACTTCTGTTAAATTTTATTTCAAAATTTGGCTCTATAAAATCTGAGTTATAATTTAAGGTCTTATTGTCTAGAATATTTTCAAGATTTGTAGCTAAGGATTCTAACTCGTAGTCTTGTAATACACTTTCAATTGTTTGGAAAATTTTCTTGTCATCTACTGAAAACTGGATTTCACAAATGACCCATTCTTCACCACGATTTTCGTAGCGAATTGGCTTTATAACTATCGTTTTATTCTTTTCGATTGAATCAATTTTTGCCATTTATTTACCCCTTACTTCTCCCTTACTCCAAGTAGTAATAATTTTGCCCAATTTATTTAATACTACAATTGCTTTGTCGCCAATGTATTTAACGCTTCCGCTAGCTTGATTTACGGTCCTTCTTGACACTTTCCCTTGTATATAATGTTTATTCCTAAGCTTTTTTTATTTTGTCTATAAATTTTACTACAGTTACTGTATGTTATCTGTAAGGTTTTGTCATTAATCCACCTGGGAGATATGGAGGAAAACGGTCCATTTGATGCAAAGATGTATATCTTATTGGTGAGAATTGAGTCCACAAAGTTTTTTTTATTTTTTGCAAGTATTACATCTGTTATATACCCAGTTGTAGCACCGCCATTACTTTCACTAACTTGAAAATAGTACACTCCATTGGGCGAATATATTTTGAGTTTCATCTCTAAGAAAAAACGTGGCAAGAGGAAAAAAATTAAACAAAATAAAAAAGCAAAAAAAATTGAGATTCCAAACATTGAAAAGAATACAATTGCTATTTGACTTTTTACACTTTGATATTTCATGGAAAGATTAGGCTTAGAGCCAGTCATTATATCGCACTAATGAGCTTGACGCAAATAATTAAGGATATATTAATAACTACTGAATCCTTGCTCAATCATATATTGATCTTTTGAAAAACCTAAGGAGTCAACAGCGTCACCATTTGGATCTACCAGAAAAGGGACTCCTTTTGTAGGGATGGCACTCTCCCTGCCCACAAATATATTTTTATACTTTTCAAACTGTTGAACTAAGCCAGCCGCACCCTTTAACGTATTCGACGAGTATCCAGATGCTTTTCCTGTAGCGCCATAGTTATAATTTCCAAAATCTGCAGAGTCTATACCATGTGTACTTTTATAATCCCAGGCACCATTTGAACGCACCATACTTGGAAACCATAAGGGGTTTAATCTGTTGTTATAAGCTTGTTGAACATTATCGGTAAGACTTATTCCAGTAGGAGCTTTTGGCACAGTGTAATTTCCGCTTTTTGTATTTCGTGAACCATTTGTGTTAGGTACAGCACCTGTTTGTTTACTATTTGAGGTGTTGGAAACAGGAACTGACTGAATTTTGGGTGCAGGCATAAAAATTGTTGAAACATAGTGATTGATAGCTTTCCCAACAACGTAACCAACAACAGCATTAAACAATTCTTTGAAAATGTGTCCGCTAGGATCAGTGTACCTCAGAGGATTATTATTCACATAGCTATACCTATTCAATGTCTGTGGGTTGTAAAGGTCTGGGTATATGTCATCCGGTTGGGTAAAGCGCCTCATGTCTGAGCTATAGTATCTGGCGTTGTAGTAG